>NZ_JAEN01000026.1:0-59263 GCF_000518925.1 Paracoccus sp. J39
GCTGGCGCAGGATTTCATGGGGGAAAGCGTGATCCGGCTGGAACCTGGCGGGCTGCGCCACGAATTGCGGACGCGGATGTGCCATATGGGCATGGACCCGGTCGCGGAATGACCGGATCGCGGCGAGAGCGGGGCGCCGCGGCAGCCCGGCCAGACGCGCCGAAGCGCCCCGGCGGGCCGGTCGCGATGCCCGAAGCGGCGCCCGGCATCCGCCCGCGGCCTCGCCGCCGGTGCCGGCGCGGCCAGGGGACTTGAATCCGGCCGATCCGGTCCTAAATCGCCTGTTGCGGGCCGCCGGGTCCGGGGCCTGCCTGCCGGGCGTCTTCCGGCAAGATCAAATGCTTGTACCCATGTTGCTCAAGGAGGATGTGGCTATGAGAACCACGTTTGACTTCACCCCGCTCTTCCGGTCGAGCGTCGGATTCGACCGGCTCCTGAACGCCCTCGAAACCGCCTCGCGCGCCAATGCGGCGGAAAGCTGGCCGCCCTATGACATCGCCCGGGAAGGCGAGGACAGCTATCGTATCAGCATGGCCGTGGCCGGTTTCCGGCAGGACGACCTTTCGCTGACGCAAGAGCGCAACATGCTGATCGTCACCGGCCGCAAGGAAGGCGACGACAAGGCCGAATACCTGCATCGCGGCATTCCCGTCCGCGGCTTCGAGCGGCGCTTCGAACTGGCCGATCACGTCAGGGTCGAGGCGGCGGAACTGCATGACGGGCTGCTGACCATCACCCTGCGGCGCGAAATCCCCGAGGAGATGAAACCGCGGCGGATCGAGATCGCCTCGACCAGGACGGTGCAGGCGGCCGAGCAGAAGCGCATCGCCTCGGACAAGCCCGCGGAGAAGGCGTCGGTCACGCCCTCCGGGAAGGCGGCGGAGACGGCTGCGGCCTGATTCCTGCGCCGCTCGGCCATCGCGGTTTCGCGTGATCGGGCCGCCGGTGCCCCCGCAGCGCCTGCGCGGCGCTGCGCGCGTCCGGGGCGTTGAACCGTGATCCCGCCGGTCGGCGCCCGCAGAGCCGGCGGCTTCATGCCGGCCCTCGCCAGGGGTTGATCGCGCATCCGCAAGGGCCACATGTATGGCAGGCTGCGCTATTGCGCGCCGGGCCAATCCCATTATGACTGGCGCGGCAGCTCAGCCCCGGGGAGAAGCCAGATGCGCATGCGCGACACCTTCATCAAGCCGATGCACCGCGAGGGCGTCCGTTTCGTGGCGATCTTTGCCGCCGTGACGCTGGTGCTGTTCCTGCTGTGGGAGCCGCTGGGCTGGATCGGCGTCGGCCTGACCATCTGGTGCTATTACTTCTTCCGCGACCCCGAGCGGGTGACGCCCGCCCGTCCCGGCCTGGTGGTCAGCCCGGCGGACGGCGTGGTCTCGCTGATCGAGCCCGCGGTGCCGCCGGCCGAGCTGGGCATGGCCGACGCGCCCCTGACCCGCGTCAGCGTGTTCATGAGCGTGTTCAACTGCCATGTGAACCGCAGCCCGGTGGCGGGCGAGGTGGTCTCGGTCGCCTATCGGCCCGGCAAGTTCTTCAACGCCTCGCTGGACAAGGCCAGCGTCGACAATGAACGCAACGGCCTGCGCATCCGCATGCAGGACGGCCGGGAACTGGCCGTGGTGCAGATCGCCGGCCTGGTCGCGCGGCGCATCGTCTGCTTCGTCAAGCCCGGCGACCGGCTGCGCACGGGCGAACGCTTCGGCCTGATCCGCTTCGGCTCGCGGCTGGACGTCTACCTGCCGCCGGGCGTGGCGCCGCTGGTCGAGATCGGCCAGACCATGGTCGCCGGCGAGACCGTCATCGCCGAACTGCCGCCGGCCGAGCGGGCGGAGGCGTGATGGAACAGCCCACCGGCCCGCAGACCGAATTCTCGCTGGTGCAGCTGCTTCCGAACATGCTGACCATCATCGCGGTCTGCGCCGGGCTGACCGCCATCCGTTTCGGGGTGCAGGGCGACTACATGCCGGCGGTGCTGCTGATCATCGGCGCGGGCATCCTGGACGGCATCGACGGACGCATCGCGCGGCTGCTGGGATCGTCCAGCAAGATGGGGGCCGAGCTGGATTCGCTGGCGGATTTCCTGAATTTCGGCGTCGCACCGCCGCTGATCCTGTATTTCTGGGCGCTGAAGGACATCCGCAGCCTGGGCTGGATCTGCGTTCTGGTCTTTGCCGTTTGCTGCGTGATCCGGCTGGCGCGGTTCAACGTTTCGAGCAAGTCCGAGGAGGCGCATCGCGACAGCGCCTATTTCGAGGGCATCCCTTCGCCCGCCGGGGCGCTTCTGGTGATGCTGCCGATGTATCTGTCCTTCGCCTTCGCCGACCGGCCGGTGCTGCCGCAGATCGTCATCTGCCTGCACATGATCCTGGTCGGCCTGCTGCTGATCAGCCGGATCCCCACCTGGTCCTTCAAGACCACGAAGATCTCGCGCGAGAACGTCAAGTTCTTCCTTGTCGGCGTGGCCTTCATCGGCGCCGCGCTGCTCAGCTTTGCCTGGATCACGCTGATCGCGCTTTGCCTGGGCTATGCCGTCATGGTGATCTGGGCCTGGATCGACCGGGACCGCCCCTCAAGCCGATAAGGAACGGCCATGGATATCGAAGCCATCCAATCCTCCTATTCCCGCTGGGCGCCGATCTATGACCGGACCTTCGGGGCGGTGACCCATATGGGCCGGCGCCGGGCGGTGGACTACATCAACCGCCGCGGCGGCAGCGTGCTCGAGGTCGGGGTGGGCACCGGGCTGTCGCTGGAACATTACGGCCCGCAGATGCAGGTCACCGGCATCGACTTCAGCCAGGACATGCTGGACAAGGCCATCGCCAAGGTGCAGCGGCTGGGCCTGAAGCAGGTGCGCGCGCTGCGGCAGATGGATGCGCGCAAGCTGGATTTCCCGGACGGGAGTTTCGACACCGTGACCGCGATGCATGTGCTGTCGGTGGTGCCCGAGCCGGAAAAGGTGATGGCCGAGATCGCGCGCGTCTGCCGGCCGGGCGGCAAGGTGGTGATCACCAACCATTTCGCCCGCGAACGCGGCGCCCTTGCCGCGCTGGAGCGGGTGTTCGCGCCGCTGGCCAACACCATCGGCTGGCATTCCGATTTCCCCATCGACCGGGTGCTGCAAGAGCGGTCGCTGGTCCTGGAAGAACGCCGGAGCCTGCCGCCGCTGGGCATGATGACCTTCCTGGTGCTGGGCAAGGTCGCGGGCTAGGGGCTTTCCGCCGCGCGCCGGGGCGGCTATGTCCGGGGCATGACGGCGCAGAACCAGATCCTCGACCGGCTGGCCCGCTCGGCCTTTCGCCGCCGCTTTCGCCTTGGCCCGAAAGAGCGCGCCTATGCCGATGCCAAGGGGCGCGAGACCATCGCCGCCCATGCCCGCGATTTCGTCGCCGCCCGGCTGGCGCCCGCCCAGCCGGCGAACGACGGCCGGCAGACGCCGATGCGCGGCCATCCGGTCTTTATCGCCCAGCACGCCACCGCCTGCTGCTGCCGGTCCTGCCTGGGGAAATGGCACGCCATCCCGCCGGGCCGGGCGCTTGGCGATGCCGAGCAGGCGCGGATCGTGGCGCTGCTGATGGGCTGGATCGACCGCGAGATGGGCTTTGCGCCGCCGCGGGACGGGACCGCCGGATGAGCACCGGCACCCCGGCCACGCAATTCCTGCACCGGGCGAAGCTGGGCTTCCGCGCGGTCGAATACCGCTACGACCCGGGTTCCGAGCGGGTGGCGCTGCAGGCGGCCGAAGCCATCGGCCTGCCCGCCGGGCGCTTGCTCAAGACGCTGATGGTCGAGGTGGACGGGCGGCCCGCCTGCGCCGTCATTCCCGGCGACCGCAGCCTGTCGATGAAGCGCGTGGCCGCGGCCTTCGGCGGCAAGACGGCGACGATGATGCCGCCGGACAAGGCCGAGCGGCTGACCGGCTATCGCACCGGCGGCATCAGCCCCTTCGGCCAGCGCCGCCCGGTGCCGGTGATCTTCGAGGCCGAGGCCATGGGCTTCGACGAGGTGGCGGTGAACGGCGGCAAGCGCGGGCTGCTCTTGCTGCTGTCGCCGCGCGCGGCGCTGACCGCGCTTGGCGCCCGGGCCGAGCCGCTTTCGGCCTGAGAAACCGTTGAAGCGACGGGCGATCAAGGCCTGTCCGGTCTCGGATATACCCATGTTTTCGTGACTTTAGCCGCATTGATGAAATGGTCGTGATGTCCGGAACCGTTGGTTTCGAAGCGCGCACGTCCGTCGGCGAAGCTGTGGCGCTCGACCAGGCCACAGCTTTCCAGTGTGCTGACCGTTCGATAGACCGTAGCGATGGAGATCCGGGTGGCCCATGCGGATCGTTCATGCAAGGCGCGACCTGTCGCCGGATGCCCCCGCTGACGGCTGTCCACCCCTTCCCTTCGGGCGACGGCACCAGACCTTTTCGCGGCCCGTCGGAAAGCTGACGGCCGATGTCGCATTGCTGCTGCGCCGGAACCAGGGCGCAGGACAGGATGCCCGCGAATGCCGAAATGCGCCCCCATGGGAAGGGTTATCAAGAGGTTAGCGAGAATGCTGAAAGAACGGATAGCGGGTTTGCTCGCGCAGCGCCGGCCCGGCCATTCCCTGCCCCGCGACTTCTATGTCGATGACGAGATCTTTCGCGCCGACATGCAGGCGGTGTTCGAAACCGACTGGATCTTCGCCTGCAACGTGGTCGAGATTCCGCGCCCCGGCGACTACCTGACGCTGAAGGTCGGCGGCAATCCCGTCGTCGTGCTGCGCAACCGGGATGGAGAAATCGCCGCCTTTCACAACAGCTGCCGGCATCGCGGCTCGCTGATCTGCCAGAAGGAAAGGGGCCGGGCGAACCGTCTGGTCTGCCCCTATCACCAATGGGTCTACGAGCTGGACGGCAGCCTGATCAATGCCCGCCAGATGCCCGAGGGGTTCGACAAGGCGGCGCACGGCCTCGCCCCGGTCCATGTCGAGGTGATCTGCGGCATGGTCTATATCTGCCTTGCCGACGAGCCGCCCTCGCTGGCACGCTTCCGCGCCGGGGTCACGCCCTATATCGCCCCGCACATGCCCGACCGCACCAAGGTTGCCTTCACCTCGACCATCGTCGAGGAGGCGAACTGGAAGCTGGTGATCGAGAACAACCGCGAATGCTATCACTGCGCTGGCAACCATCCCGAGCTGCTGGTGACGCTGGTCGAATTCGCCCTGCCCGACGATCCGCTGGTCAAGGCGCAGTTTCAGGGGCTGATGGAGCGTTCCACCGCGCGCTGGGACGGGCTGGGGCTGCCCCACAAGCCCGCCGAGGGCGGCAACGAGTTCCGCTGCATCCGTCTGCCTTTCAACGAGGACTGCCTGTCCTTCACCATGGACGGCAAGCCCGCCTGCAACAAGCTTCTGGCCGATTTCACCGAGCCCGATCTGGGCTCGGTCCGCATGTTCCGGGTGCCGAACAACTGGAACCACTTCCTCTCCGACCACATCCTGCATTTCCGGGTGCTGCCGCTGTCGGCGAACCGCACCGAGGTGCGCACGACATGGCTGGTCCACGAGGATGCGGTCGAAGGCGTGGATTACGACCTGCAACGCCTGACCGAGGTCTGGCTGGCCACCAATGACGAGGATCGCGTGCTGGCCGAGAACAACCATCGCGGCATCCTGTCGCGCGCCTACCGGCCCGGCCCCTATGCGCCGTCGGAATTCATGCTGAACAATTTCTCGGAATGGTATGCGGGCAAGATGGCGGATTTCACCGGCGGCCCGCAGGCGCGGATCGCGGCGGAGTAAGGCGCATGGACATGCAAGCCCCTTCGGCGGCCCTGCTGTCGCTGTCCTGCATCGCCGTCCGCGACGAGACGCCCACCGTCAAGACCTTCCGCCTGCGCGCGGGCAGCGGCCCGGTGGGCTTCACCCCCGGCCAGGCGCTGGTGGTGAAGGTGCCCCTGCCGGGCGGCCCGGTCTGGCGCAGCTTCACCATCTCGGGCGGGACCGGGGGCGATCTGGAGCTGACCATCAAGGCGCAGGCGCCGGGCGGCGCGACCCGCTGGCTGCATGACAATCTGCGCGAAGGCCGCGGCATCGAGGCCCGCCCACCGCGCGGCGCCTTCACGCTGGGGCTGCGCGACAACGACCGGCTGGCCTTCGTCTCGGGCGGCTCGGGCGCCACGCCGATGATGGCCATGCTGCGGCATCTGGCGGAGACCGATCCCGAGGCCGATCTGGCCTGGTTCCACGCCGCCCGCGATCCGGCCGAGGTGCTCTTTGCCCGCGAACTGGCCGAATTGCAGGGCCGGATGCCCAAGCTGACGGTGGCGATCAGCGTCAGCCGCGCCGCACCGGGCTGGTTCGGCTATCGCGGCCGCGTCAGCCGGGGGCGGCTGGCGAGTGCCATCCCGGATCTGGGCCGGCGACAGGTCTTCTGTTGCGGGCCGCAGGGCTTCATGCAGGAGGTCCGGCTGATCCATGCCGCCGAGGGCGGCGCGCGGGCGCAGTTCCACACCGAAAGCTTCGGCGGCGTGGCCCCCGCCGCTGCGCCCATCGCCGAAGCCGCCCCCGAAGGCCCCGGCTTCGGCCTGACCGTGAACGGCCGCGCCATCGGCATCCGCGCCGACGAGACGCTGCTACAGGCCAGCCTGCGGCAGGGCGTCATCATCCCCTGCGGCTGCGGCGAGGGCATGTGCGGCACCTGCATGGTGCAGCTGGTCTCGGGCCAAGTGGACAGCCGGCCGAATGGCGGGCTGACGCCGGAAGAGGCGGCCAAGGGCTATGTGCTGGCCTGCTCGACCCGCGCGGCGTCGGATGTCGAGATCAGGCTGGCCTGACCCCGGATCACGGTCGGATTTCTTTCCCTTCGGGTCGAAAACCTGCTGCCGGCCCGGCGGGCTTTACACCAAGGATGGCCCTGCCGCGATGCAGTCACCAGAGGACGCAAGATGACCACAGACCCCCGATCCGTCGCCGGCAAGCGCCTTGAGATCGCGGAACGGACCCAGATCCTGGTCGTGGGCGCCGGTCCCGCCGGAATCGCCGCCGCCCGCCACGCCCATCAGGGCGGCGCGCAGGTGATGCTGGTGGACGAACATCCCGTGCCCTTCGAGACCATGGGCGAAAGCGTCCCGCAGATCTGGGGCGGCCGGATGGGCGGCACCATCCGCAACCGCAACGCCATGACCGAGCGGATGCTGGAAGCTCGCCCCGATCTGGTCGAACTGTTCGATCTGGGCATCGACATCCGCCTTGGCACCGCCTGCTGGGGGCTGTTCGCCAATCAGCCCAATCTGGGCTGGATGCCCGGTCTGGTCGCCGGGCTGGTGGATGAGGAACAGGGCAGCCATCTGATCGGCTTCGATCAGGCCATCGTGGCCACCGGGCGGCGCGACATGGGGCTGGCCTTTCCCGGCTGGGACCTGCCCGGCGTGCTGGGCGCCGGCGCCGCGCTGATGCTGGCGCGGCTCTATGATGCGCTGGACAGCCGCCGCGCGGTCATGCTGGGCTCAACCCCAGAGGCGCTGCTGGCGGCGCTGGACCTGATCGACGCGGGCGTGACCATCGCCGCCGTGGTCGAGCAGGCCGAGGCCGCCGCCGCGCCCGAGGATCTGGTCGCGCGCATCCGCGCCGCCGGGGTCGAGATCGTCACCGGCGAGGCGCCGCGCGGCGTCACCTCGGACGCGGATGGCGTCACCGGGCTGGTGCTGCGCAACCGCACCATCGCCTGCGATTCCGTGCTGCTGGGCGTGGGCGCGGTGCCGATGATCGACCTGCTCCACGCAGCCGGGGCGCGCTGCGCCTTCGACAACGATCGCGGCGGCTTCGTGCCGCTGCTGGGCGCGGGGGGCGAAACCAGCCTGCCCGGCATCCGCGCCGCGGGCGACTGCGTGGGGATCTGGCCCGCGAAATCCGCCGATCCCGCGCTGGCCGAGGCCGAGGGGCGGCTGGCCGCCGGGGCCGCGCTGGCGGCGCTGGGGCTGGCAGAGGCTCCGGTCGATGCCGCCCCGCAGCCCGCACCCGCCGCCGATCTGGGCGCATACCGCAAGGCCTGGGTCCGCTCCTCGGTGGTGGAGGCCGTGGCCGACATGCCGGTCTGCCAATGCGAGGAGGTCACGGCGCGCGAGATCCTGGATGTCAGCCCGCCGCGCTATCTGAACGCGCCGCATCTGCCGAACCTGACGCGCAGCCTGACCGAGATCCTGGGCGAGGGTCCGCCCGATCCCGACCAGATCAAGCGGCTGACCCGCGCCGGCATGGGCCCCTGTCAGGGCCGCCGCTGCCGCGAGCAGATTCAGGCGCTGCTGGCCTTGCAGGAGGACCTGTCGCTGGGGGTAGTGCCGCTGGCCGGCTATCGCAGCCCGGTCCGCCCGCTCAGCCTGGCCGCCGCCGCCCTGCCCGAGGATCCCGCCATCGCCGCCGCCTGGGATTCCTGGTTCGGAATGCCGCGCCAATGGGTCCCTTTCTGGGATGTCGAGGACCATTACACGGTCGCCGCGCTTGCGACGGAGAAGGAACATGTCAGCGAATAACCCCATTCCCGGCATCGACGCCGGCGACGACAATCGCGGCGCCTCGGTCATCGTGATCGGCGGCGGCGTCACCGGCCTCTCCACCGCCTTCTGGCTGGCCGAGGCGGGCGTGGACGTGCTGGTGCTGGAACGCGGCATCGTCGGCTGGGAGGCCTCGGGGCGCAATGGCGGCGGTTGCTCGCATCACCACAGCCCGCTTTTTGCCGAGGAACAGCGGCTCTGGCCGATGATGGACGAATTGCTGGGTTACCCGACCGAGTTCCGGCCGAACCGCATCCGTATCGCGCTTTCGCCCGAGCAGTTCACGCTTTACGGCCGCGCCGCGGCCAATGCCCGCAAGCAGGGCTTCCGCGCCGACGACCTGGACGCGCAGACGGTGCGCGATCTGGTGCCGCTGGCCGGGGACAATGTCCATGCCGGGCATTACTATCATTTCGGCGGCCATGCGAACCCGCACCGCACCGTGCAGGCCTATGCCTGGGCGCTGTGCGACCGGGGCGGGCGGGTGCGCCAGCATGTCACCGTCACCGGCTTCTGCCGGCAGGGCGGCCGGGTGAGGGCGGTCGAGACCGACAGGGGTGTCTTTGGCTGCGACCATCTGGTCATCGCGGCGGGGCCGCAGACCGGCCGGCTGGCCGCGATGCTGGAGGTCGCCATCCCCATGCGCGCCGCCCGCGCCGAGATGATCGTGACCGAGCCCCTGCCGCTGATGCCGCTGGGGGGGATCGACGGCAACGGGCTTTATGGCCGCCAGACCCTGCGCGGCAATCTGGCCTATGGCGGCGGCCCGCATGAATGGGTCGAGACCGAGGAACAGCCGGGCGGCCCGCGCCCCTCGACCCCGCTGGCGGGCAGCATCGCCCGGCGTGTGGCCCAGCTTCTGCCCAAGGCCGCCCATGCCCGTGTCATCCGCAGCTGGTCGGGCATCATCGAGAACACCCCCGACGGCCGCCCCGTCCTCGACCGCCCGGCGCCTTGGCAGAACCTGACCGTCGCCACCCTGTCCGGCGTGGGCTTCGGCCTGTCGCCCGCCTCGGGCCGGGCGCTGATGCAGCTGGTGACGCAGGGGCACTGCGATTTCGCCGATCTCTCCAGCCTGCGGCTGGCCCGCTTCGACCGGCTGGAGCCGGATTGGGACGCGCTTCAGGGCTGGCTGCCCGCCGCGGTGGCCTCGGCCTGATGGGACCGGCTTGAAGCGGGGCGGCTTGAAGAACGGGGCAGCTTGGCCGAACATGGCGCATCGCAACCCGGACCCGCCGATGTTCTACCACGACACGGGCGAGCCTTTGTGCTTCGCCTTCCTGATGCTGGAAGGGCTCTCGATGCTGAGCCTCGCTTCGGCGACCGAGCCCCTGCGCGCCGCCAACCGCCTCTTGGGGCGCGAGGCTTTCCGCTGGGACCTGTGCAGCATCGACGGCCAGCCGGTCATGCCGTCCTCGGGCATTCCCTTTCCGGCCATCCCCGTCGATCAGGCGATCGAGCGCAACCACGCCCTGTTCATCTGCGGCGGCGCGCGGGTCGATCCGCAGGACGAACGCCCCTATCTTGCCGCCCTGCGGCGGGCGGCGCATCGCGGCCGGGCCATCGGCGCCCTGTCCACGGCCAGCTATCTCTTGGCCAGGGCCGGGCTGCTGGACGGCTATCGCTGCACGATCCACTGGGAAAACCGCGCCGCCTTCGAAGAGGATTTCCCGCATCTGCCGATTACCGGCACGCTTTACGAGATCGACCGCAACCGGCTGACCTGTTCGGGCGGGACGGCATCCATGGACCTGATGCTGCATATCATCGCCGACCTGCACGGGCGCGACCTGGCCAACGGGGTCGCCAACCAGTTCCATCACGCCCGCATGCGCGATGCGGGCGAGAACCAGCAGGGCGGCCGGGCCGAGCAGATCGGCACCCTGCCCGGGACGATGCAGATGGCCATTCGCCTGATGCAGGCCAATATCGAGACGCCGTTGCAGATCGAAAGGCTGGCCGCGTTGACGGGCGTCAGCGAACGCCAGATGGAGCGCAATTTCCGCAGCTTCCTGGGCATGACGCCGGCGCGCTGCTACCTGTCCCTGCGGGTCGAGCGCGCGCGCGAGATGCTGCTTTACACCGAGCAGCCGATCATCGACATCGCCGTCGCCACGGGCTTCGCCTCGACCTCGCATTTCTCGAAATGGGTCAAGGAATTCTACGGGATACGCCCAAGCGAGATGCGCGAACAGGCGCGGGCCGCCCGCGCCCGGTCGCGCCGCATCGCCTGAACCCGACCGCCGCTCAGGCAGCGCCCAGCAGTCCGAACAGCGCCGCCGTGCCGCCGCCGTCGCCCAGCCGGTCCACCGCGCGTTCCAGAGCGGTCGTTCGAACCTCGCCCAGAACCGGCGCGGCATAGGCGCGGAACTTGGCGCGCACCGCATCCATCGGTGCCGGGGCCTCGGGATCGCCCGCCGCCTCGGTCGGGCCGGATTCCAGCACCCGGCCGTCCTTCATCACCAGCCGCACATCGGCAAAGCGGCGGGCCGGGAAGGCGGCATTGAAATCCTCGCGCTCGGTGACGGTCATGCCGGCGGCAAGGCTGCGGATCAGCGGGTCGGCCAAGCCGTCCTCGGCCACGTCCGCGGGATCGACGCGGCCCCGCACCAGCGCCACGGCGGCGGGGTAGGCGGTGGAATACTGCGCCTCTTCGGTGCTGGCCGGATCGCGGGCGGCCAGGCGGCGGGACTGGTGGAAGGTGGCGATCTCGATCCGCTCGACCTGATCGGCGGTCACCCCATGCCGCGCGCGCAGGTCCAGCACCGCCTGCACGGAGGGCTGCGCCCAGCGGCAGACCGGCCAGGGCTTGAAATACTGCTCGGCGATGCGCCAGTTCGTGCCCAGATCGGCCCAGAGGTCGGCGACATCCGCGCCCTCGACGGTGATCGCCGGGGCGCCGGTAAAGCCCGCCGCCGCCAGATAGGCGGCCGAGACGCCGGCCATCGCGCCCCAGCCCGAGCCGTCCTTGACCATGGTCGGATGGTCGATGCAGCGCATCATCTGGCTGCGCGGGCCGTGATATTCGGCGATGCCCACGGCCTCGCGGGTCCGCGCCGCATCCAGCCCCAGCACCCGCGCGCCCAGCGACGCCGCCGCCACCGCGACCCAGGCGCCCGAGGTGGGGTAGTCGCAGGCGGTGCGGTGCAGCGCGATGCCCGCGCGCGTCCCGATCTCATACCCGACGACCAGCCCGGCCAGAAGCGCGCGGTCGTCCGTCCGCCCCTCGGCCTGCATCAGCGCCAGCAGCGCGGGCAGGCTGCCGCAACCGACATGGCCCTTGGTCAGCTTGTGCCCGTCATGGCCGTCCAGCGCGTCGATGGTCATGCCGCCCGCCAGCGCCGCGCCCGCGGGGCTGACTCCGCGGCCGTCCATCAGCATCGGAGCCGCGCGGCCCCCCGCGCCGAAATGCGCCGCCGCATGGTCGCGGATGATGCGCGACAGCCGCGTCCGGCTGCCGCCCGCCGCGACCCCCAGCAGGTCCAGAAGCCAGCGGCGGCCAAGGTCCAGCACCGCATCCGGCATGTCCTCCGCGCGCATGTCGTGCAGGAAATCGTGAAAGTTCGATGGCATGATGCTGTCCTCAACAGGCCGGCTGCGGGGCATGGCGCGCGACCAGCTCGCGCCGCAGCACCTTGCCGCTGGGGTTCAGCGGCAGGCTTTCCAGAAACTCGTAGCGGCGGGGCCGCTTGTAGGGCGCCAGATCGTCGCTGGCCTTGCAGAACGCATCCAGATCCTGCGCGCTCAGCGCCGGGTCCGAGCGGACGACGAAGGCCGTCACCGCCTGGCCCCATTTCTCGTCCGCCAGCCCGACGACCGCCACCTCCTGCACGCCGGGGCAGCGATAGAGGATCTCCTCGACCTCGCGCGGATGGATGTTCTCGCCGCCCGAGACGATCATGTCGTCGGCCCGGCCGTGGAAGTAATAGAACCCGTCCCGGTCCTGGCTGAACAGGTCGCCGGTATAGATCCAGCCCGCCTTCAGCTTCTTCTGCGTTTCGAACGGGTTGTTCCAATAGCCCTGCATCGCCTGCGGGCCGCGCACGATCAGCTGGCCCACCTGTCCGCGCGGCACGGTTTCCGAGGGCGGCACCTCGCGCCCGGGGTCGTCGGTCACGATCCGGCATTCCGAAATCAGCGTCGGCTTGCCGCAGGACCCCAGCTTGCGCAGCGCGTCCTGCGGATGCAGCACCAGCGTCAGCGACGCCTCGGTCATGCCGTAGCCGTTGAAGATCGCCGGGCAGAACTCGGCCATCACCCGCTCCATCGTGGCGGCGGAAATGGCCGCGCCGCCGGTGGTGATCAGCCGCAGCGAGGAGAGGTCCTGATCGCGGAAGCGCGGGTGAAACAGCATCTCCTGGATCTGGGTGGGCACGGCGAACAGCGTGGTGATGCGCTCGGCCGCGATGGTGTCCAGCGTCTTTTCCGCCTCGTAGCGGCCGATCACGACATTGGTGCCGCCGACCAGCAGATGCGGAATGAAATAGGCCTGCATGCCGCCCACATGGTAGAGCGGCGCGATATGCAGCGCCTTGTCAGTGTGGTTCAGCGAATATTCCATGACGCAGTTCATCGCGATGGCGATGTCGTTGGCATGGGTGTGGATCACCCCCTTGGGCCGCCCGGTCGTCCCCGAGGTATAGACCAGCGAGGAAATCGCATCCCCCGGGGGAATGATGCGCGGCTCGTCCCGGTCCGCGGTCTGTTCGGCCAGGGTATCGAAATGCAGATGGCCGGCGGGGATATGCGCCCGGTCATAGGCGCAGCCGATGAAATCGTGGACCGAATGCATCTGCGCCGCGATCCTTTCGACGTTTTCGGTCAGGTTGCGGCCATAGATCAGCACGCGGGCGCCGGAATCCTGCAGGATATAGGCGGCCTCGCCCGCCGAAAGGCGGAAGTTCATCGGCACCGCCACCGCGCCCAGCATCTGGCAGGCGAAATAGGTCGTCACCGAGTTTTCCGAGGTCGAGACATAGAAGGCCACGCGGTCCCCGGGCCGCACCCCCAGATCCGACAGCGCCTGGGCAAAGCGGCGCACGCGGGCCAGCCATTCGGCATAGGTCCAGCGCCGGTCCTCGAAGACCAGCGCCAGGTGATCCGGGTAGCGGTCGGCGGAAGCCTCCAGAATGCGGGCGATATGCATCGGTCTCTCTTGCTGTCACAGATTGGGACGGATCGCCGGCATCTCGCGCGCCGCGATCAGGTATTTGCACATCTCGGAGCTGCCGCCGACGATGGGCAGCGCGCGGGCATCGCGGTAAAGCTGCTCGGCCCGGCCGTATTGGCGGGTGACGCCGTCGCCGCCGAGGATCTGCACCGCGCGGTCCGAGCAGAAGACGGCGGTCTCGGTCGCGACCAGCTTGGCCTGGCTGGCCTCGCGCATCAGATCCTTGCCGCCGATGCCGCCGTCATACATCCTGGCCGCCCGCTGGGTCAGCAGTTCGGCCGCGTCGATCCGCCAGCTCATCTGCGCGATCATGTCCCAGATCAGCTGTTTCTGGCCCAGCTTCTCGCCGAAGCTGACGCGGCTTTGCGCATGGTCGCGCGCCAGGTCGAAGGCCGCCCGCGCCACGCCCAGGCCCGAACCGCCCAGGATCACCCGCTCGAAGTTGAAGGCGCCCAGCATGATGCGGAAACCGGCATTCGCCTCTCCCAGCAGGTTCTCCTCCGGCACCCGCACCCCGTCCAGCGCGACCTCGCCTACGACCGAGCCGCGCCGGCCCATGAAGTCGTAAAGCCGCGGAAAGGACAGTCCGGGGGTATCGGCGGGCACCAGAACCGCGCTCATGCCTCTTTGCGGAGGGGCGTCGGGATCGGTGATGCCCCAGACGATATAGACATCGGCCTTGGACGCGTTCGAGATATAGCGTTTGAACCCGTCGATCACCCATTCGCGGCTGGCCTCGTCAAAGCGGATCGCGGTTTCCATGCCGGCGCTGTCCGAGCCGACATTCGGCTCGGTCATGCAGATCGAGCCGACGGCGCGGCCCTCGAGGATCGGCGTCAGGTAGCGTTCGCGCAGTGCCGGGCGGGCATGACGGTGGATCGGATAGGCGCAGGACAGGGCCGTGGCGATGGTCGTCTCGAAGGCATAATTCAGATAGGCGGCCTCTTCCGAGACGATCACCGCATGGGTCAGGCCGGGCCGCGACAGGCTGCCCGTGTAAAGGTCGGGGAACATCAGCTTCAGATAGCCGGCCTCGCCCAGGGCCTGCGCGACCTCAAGCTGGGCCGCGAAATCCTGGTCGCGCTCGATCCGGTCGACGCGCGGGGCCAGTTCGCGGGCCAGAAAATCGCGGATCTCGGCGCGGAAGGCCCGGTCCTCGTCATTCAGGAAGAAATCGCGCATCGTCGCCTTGCCTCATTCGCGGACGAAATCCGGGACGCCCAGCGTGTCGATCAGCCGCGCCGTCTCGCGCTGGACCAGCGCCAGATTGCTGTCGCGCACCGTGGGCAGCAGGTGGCGCGCGCGGCGCAGCACGTCGTAATCCAGCACCGCGGTGATCATCTCCTCGCCGGAACCGGCCACGGCCAGCGCGCGCCCGAAGGGATCGATGATGCGCGAACCGCCCCAGAAGGTCAGGTCGCGCTCGGTCCCGGTGCGGTTCACCATGACGACCGGGGCGCCGTAGATCATCGCATAGAAGCGGCAGGTCAGCGCCCAGCCGCCGGGATTGTCGAAATCGGCGCCCACCGCTTCCTCGCCGGAACTGACCGGGCAGATCAGCAGGGTGGCGCCATGCAGGAAGGCCAGATGGGTCAGCGCCGGGTTCCAGACATCGGCGCAGATCAGCAGGCCCGCGCGCCAATGCCCGTCCAGCTCGCAGGTCTCGACGAAGCGGCCGGGGGCGTAATGCTTGCCCTCTTCCAGCTTGCCATAGGTGGGCAGGTTCACCTTGCGGTGCAGATGGATCATCCGCCCGTCGCACAGGATCGCCGCCGCGTTGTAGAATTGCGCGGCCGGCCCTTCCTCGATGAAGCCCAGCGTCACGGCCATCGGGCCCGCCGCCTCGGCCAGCCGCTTCAGCCGCGGGTCCTTGCGCGACATGGCCGCGTCGAGCAGGCGCTCGGACCCGTAATGGCCGGTCAGCGACAGTTCCGGCATGACCAGCATGTCCAGGCCCGCCTCGCGTCCCCGTGCGATCCAGTGCAGGTGGCGGTCCAGATTGGCGTCGACATCGCCGATCTCGCTGGAGAATTGCGCGGCGCCGATGGTGATCGTCTTGCTGGTGGTCATCGCCTTCGGCCCCTCCGCATCGCCCTCCCGGGGACAGGGGCGCATCCGCCCCCGCCCGTCCCGCCTCAGATGAGGCCGTTGTCCTGCAGGAATTTCGCCGCCGCGTTCTCGACCGAGACCTTGTCGACGTCGACGCTGGCATTCAGCGCGGCCATGACCTGATCGTCCAGCTTGGCCGAGACCTCGTTCAGCAGGTCGCCGATATCGGGATTGGCCTCCAGCACCTCGGCGCGGATCACGGGCGCCAGCGCGTAGCTGGGGAAATAGCCCCGGTCGTCCTCCAGCACGGTGAAGTCGAAGGCGGGAATGCGGCCATCGGTGGCAAAGACCAGCCCGACATCGACCTGCCGGTCCCGCAGCGCCTGATAGACCAGCCCGGTATCCATGCGCTTGACATTGGCGCGGCCGAACTCGAAGCCGTAAGCCGCCTCCAGCGGCTTCAGCCCGTCCGGGCGGGCATAGAATTCGGCGTTCGAGCCGAAGGTCAGGCTCTGGCCGCCGTTGATCGCCCCTGCCAGGTCGGAAATGGACGCGATGCCCTTTTCGCTGGCATCCGCCGCGCGCATCGCCAGGGCATAGGTATTGTTCGCCTCGGACGGGTTCAGCCAGACGATGCCCTTCTGGGCGTCCAGCTCCTTGACCGTGTCATAGGTCTGCTGCGGGTCCAGCTTTTCCTCGATATTGTTGTAGGTGATGAGCGAGGTGCCGGTATATTCCCAATAGACGTGGATCTGGCCGTTCTCCATCGCCTGGCGCACCGCGGCCGAGCCCATGCCGGCGCGGTTGTCGACCCGGTGGCCGTTGGCCTCCAGCACCTGCTGGGTGATGGCCGACAGGATCTGCTGTTCGGTGAAGTTCTTGCCGCCGACCACGATGTCGGCCGCCTGCGCGCCGGTCGCGAATGCCGCGAAGGCCAGTGCCGCAAGGCCGGATTTGACGGTGATGTTCATGCTGTTGGCTCCCTTGGTTGCTGGTTCTGGTTCCGCCTTATCGAAGCGGATTCACGCCTTTCGGGATCAGCCGCAGCTGCGCCTGTCCCATCAGGAAATCGACGGCCACGGCCAGCGCCGCCGTGGGGACCGCGCCCGCCAGCAACATGCCCGTGTCCATCAGGTCGATGCCGGTAAAGATCAGCTCGCCCAGTCCGCCGCCGCCGATCAGGAAGGCCAGCGGCGTCGTGCCCACATTGATCGCCAGCGCCGTGCGGATGCCCGAGAAGATGACGTAGAGCGCGTTCGGGATCTCGACCCGCAACAGGATCTGCCGCTGCGTCATGCCCATGCCGGTCGCGGCCTCCTTCAGATGCGAAGGCACGGCCAGCAGCCCGGCATAGGTATTGCGCACGATGGGCAGCAGCGAGGCGACGAACAGCCCGAAGAAGGCCGGCGGAAAGCCGATGCCCAGAAGCGTCATCGACAGCGCGATGACCGCAAGCGTCGGGATGGTGGTGCCGATGTTGAAGACCTGCATCACCGTTTCGGCATAACGCTCCATCGAGGGGCGCGACAGCCAGATGCCCACCGGCACGCCCACGAGGATCGCCGCTCCGCCGGAACTGGCGACCAGAAACACGTGCTGGCGCGTCAGATAGGTGATGTCGTCCCAGTATATCGCCATCTGGTCCAGCAACCCCGAGGTCGCTACCCAGATGCCCAGCAGGAAGACCAGCAGCATCGTCGCCCCGCGCCCGAGACCCAGCCAGCGTGTCATGACGCCCCCTGTTCCAGTCCCGCGCCCTTGTCGGGACCATAGGTCGCGCGCAGCGCCGCGGTCACGTCCGGCTGGGTGATGACGCCCGCGAAACGGCCGTGATCGTCGGTGCAGGCCAGCCACATCGTGTCATGCGCGAACATTTCCGAAACCACGGCGCGCAGGTCCGCCCGGATCGGCACGGTGGCGGGCAGCGGATGGGCGAAGTCCCGGACCGCGCCCGAGGCGCCGGCCATCTCTTCGGCGGTCACGAAGCCCACCGGGCGGCGGTCGCTGTCGATGACCACCGCGCGGCGGGCCTTCGCGACGGTCAGCTGGTGCAGCGCGTCGGACACCTTGGTCGACCGCGCGGTCACCGGCACCTCGGTGGAGGCCACCTCTTCGGCCGTGACCAGCCGCAGCCGTTTGAGCGTGCGGTCCGCGCCCACGAAATCGGCGACGAAGGCATTGGCGGGATGGGCCAGGATCATGTCGGGCGTGTCGTATTGCTCGATCCGGCCGGCGCGGAAGATGGCGATCTTGTCGCCCATCTTCACCGCCTCGTCGATGTCGTGGCTGACGAACATGATGGTCTTCTTCAGCTCGGCCTGCATCTTCAGGAACTCGTCCTGGATGATCTCGCGGTTGATCGGGTCGATGGCGCCGAAGGGCTCGTCCATCAGCATGACCGGCGGATCGGCGGCCAGCGCCCGGATCACGCCGACGCGCTGCTGCTGGCCGCCCGACAGCTCCTTGGGATAGCGCCGCAGGAACTGGCGCGGGTCGAGACCCACCAGGTCCAGCAGGTCGGCGGCACGCTGCCGGGCCTTGCGGATGTCCCAGTTCAGCAGCCGGGGGACGACGCAGATGTTTTCCTCGATCGTCATGTTCGGGAACAGGCCGATCTGCTGGATCACATAGCCGATATTGCGCCGCAGCTGGATATCGTCCAGCTGCGCGGTGTCTTCGCCATTGATGTAGATCTTGCCGCTGGTGGGCGGGATCAGCCGGTTGATCATCTTCAGCGCCGTGGTCTTGCCGCAGCCCGAGGGCCCCAGCAGGATGCAGATCTCGCCGGTGGGCACTTCCATGTTCACCCGGTCGGCGGCCACGATATCGGCGCCGGGGGTCTTGAATCTCTTGGTCAGGTCTTCGAGTCGGATCATCCGCAAAGGTCCTTGCCCGGAAATGTCAGCGTTTCAGCCCGGCCGGGGTCAGCCGCTTCTGCAATTGCAAAAGCGCCCAGTCGGCCACGATGGCGAGAAGAGAGACGGCGAGTGCGCCGGTGACAAGCTGGCGCGGATCGGTCTGAGAGATGCCGCGCGCGATCAGCACGCCCAGGCCGCCGGCGCCGATATAGGCGGCGATGGCCGCGACGCCGATATTCATCACCACCGCGGTCCGCACGCCGGCCATGATGACCGGGATCGCGATGGGGATCTCCAGCCGGGTCAGCCGCTGGAAGGGCGTCATGCCCATGCCGATGGCCGCCTCGCGCAGCGCCGGATCGACATTGGTGATGGCGGTATAGGTGTTGCGCACGATGGGCAGCTGCGAATAGAGCAGGATCGCGATCACCGCCGGCAGCCAGCCGATCCCCTGGCCGATCTTGGACAGGATCGGGATCATCAGCCCGAACAGCGCGATCGAGGGGATCGTGACGATGATCGAGGCCACATAGAGCACCGCGTCCGCGATCCGCCGGTTCTGGGTGATGGCGATGCCGATGGGCACGCCGGTCAGGATCGCCAGCCCCACGGCCACCGCGACGATCGAGATGTGCTCGCCGGCCAGCCGCAGGATGACCGGCCAGTTATTCGCAATGAAACCAAATATTTCCATATCCCTCTTTCCCTCGGGCAGAGATGGGGGGCCGACCAGCGATATCCCGGAATAGCCCGGTTGAAACGGCATCATGTTGCGCCAATTCGTCACCAGCTTGCACGAATCCGTCGCGAGGACGGTTCAGGCGCCAGTGAACCGGGGCGGAGATCATCGCTCCACCGGATCGCATATCGCAAAGCTGTCGCATGATCCCATCTTGCAACAATCCCGGCCGCAGGACCACCCCGCCTGTCCGGCGTCAGGGCCTATGGGACGGAATTCTTGATTGAAGGCGGAAGGGCTTGCGGTTCGTCGGGCCTGTCAGGCAGCGATGATGAGCCGCAAACCCGTGGACCAGGAAGCCGTCGCCGTTCGGGCGGATCAACGCCGCGGCCGATCCCCGGCGGGATGCTGACCGAAGCGACGGTCGCGCAGGTGCCGGTGGGCAGGTGAGGGGCGGAGGTGCCGCCGGTTCGACCATCGCGCCGAACCCCGGTCCTCTGCTATCGCCATGGAAGGATGCCCCTGAACCCCGCCTGATTGCACATCGGTTTTAAGAGGCGTTCTGGCCACCGCTATGCCTCGGCCTTGCGCTTGAACGCGCGTCATGCGTCCAAACCGCCTGCCGGATGCGCGCGCGCTTGTAGGCGTCGAAGATCGCCATGGCGTGCACGAAGAAGGCCCCTGCGAAACGGCCCACAAAGGATATCTCGGGTCCGGTGGTCATCAGGGTGAAGCCACCCAGCAGCAGCAGGAAGAACAGGAAGATCAGCCCGCGCTGCGGCTCTCCGTTCCAGACCTGGCCGGAACCCGGCAGCAGGACGGCCGAGGCCAGCACCAGATAGGGATTGGGCGGCGGCCTCATGCGCATTTCCTTTCGGCGGCGGCCTCGTCCAGGATATCCGCGCGCAACCCCGCCAGCGCCGCAAGAAGCGGTGCAAGCGTCTGCGGGGCAAGCGGGGTCCGTCCCATCTCGGCCTCGCGGAACAGCAGGTAGCGGCCGCGCTCGGCCTCGTCGGCAAGCCAGGTGATCCGCAGGCCCTTGGGCGAGATCACCAGCTCTTTCACCCTCGCATCGGCAAAGACCGCACGGTGGCGGGCCAGCAAGGCGGCGTCGCCGGGCGAGAGCGGCCTTTCGCTGCGCAAGGTGGCATCATGGGGAAATCCCTCGGGCAGCAGGGTTTGGTGCGGCAGGGTGTCGAAGGCCGAGAAAGGCTCGATCCCGCGCGGACGCGCCATCAGGTGGACGCGTTGCGAGACCGGCAGGGCGGCGGGCTGGGTCACCAGAAGCCACAGCGCCGGCAGCTTGCGATAGGTCAGCGTGTCGGGCACCGCCTGGAGATCGGTCTCGACCCCTTCGATGCGGCCCGAGACGCGGGCAAAGCCGGTCGGCGACACCGCGCGGCGCAGATCGCGCATCATTGGCGCGATGCGGTCGAAATAGCCGGCGCGGGCAGAACTGCGCCGCGCCGCCTCGGATCTGAGGCGGAGGGCTAGGATCACCAGCCCCCCGCCAAGGATCAGGACGAGAAGCCCCGCCTGCATGTTCAGTAGCCCCTCGGCTTCGGCCAAGGCATGGTGAACTGCGCGCCGCGGTCCACGAAGCGGTAGCGCCAGAAGTGGAACCACAGCGAGACCACGATGTAGAAGGCGATCATCGCCACCAGTTGCGTGCCGTAGCCGAGGAACACCGCGAAGAAGGCCGTCCCGCACAGCGCCAGCAGCGCGAAGGCCGGCAGCGGGTGGAACGGATGTTCGTAGCCGCGCTTGATGGTGTCGAGCGGCCATTTGCGCCGGAACAGGATGATGTTCAGCGGCATGAAGGTGTATTCCAGCAGACCCGACAGGATCGAGAAGGTGATCACCTGGTCGATCGGCGCGCCAAGCGCGAAGATCAGCGCGATCGGCACCAGGAAGATGATCGAGCGATAGGGCGTGCGGTGCTTGGGATGCACCGCGCCGAACCAGCCCGGCAGGTAGCGGTCGCGCGCCATGGCGAACCAGGCGCGGCTGGCGTCGTTGATGCAGCCATTGGCCGAGGCCAGCGTCGCAAACAGCGTGCCGATGCCCAGAAACACCATCAGGAAGCTTGATCCGCTAAGCCGGGCCGCGTCGAACAGCGGCACGCCGGCCTGACCCAGATATTCCCAGGGCATCAGCCCCGTGCAGACATACCAGGTCAGGGTTGCCGCGATGGCCAGCGTCATCACCCCGGCCAGCGTGCCGAAGGGCAGCGAGCGCGCCGGGCTGCGCACCTCTTCTGCGGCCTGGGTGGTGCCTTCGATCCCCAGATAGAACCACAGGCCGAAATGCATCGCCGCGAGGATACCGAGCCAGCCGTAGGGCAGTGATGCGGCGCCCTCCATCAGGTCGGCATGGCGCAGCGGGCTGGTCCCCAGGGCGCCCGAGGTCGACAGGAACAGCACGATGATCGCCGAAAAGGCGATGGCGGTGATGACCAGGTTGAAGGTCAGCGTCGCCAGCACGCCGCGATAGTTCAGCCAGGCCAGGAACATGATGGCCAGGATGATGAAGGGCCGCTGGTCGATCCCGCCGTGATGGCCGCTCATCATGGCGACGGTATCGACGAGGAAGCCGACCGTGATCGCGTTCGCCGCCTCCAGCATGGTATAGGCGAAGACGAGATAGAGCCCGACGTTGAAGGCCATGAGCGGCCCGACGATATGCTTGGCCTGGGTATATTGCCCGCCGGCGGCGGCGACGGTCGAGGTCACTTCTGAATCGATCATCGCCACGCAGGTATAGAGGATGCCGGCGAACCAGCAGGCCATCAGCGCGGCATAGGCGCCGCCCTTGCCGACCGCGAAGTTCCAGCCCATGTACTCGCCGACCAGAACGATCCCCACGCCAAGCGCCCAGACATGGGCGGGGCCAAGCACGCGGGCCAGGCCGACATGTTCGGTTTTATGCACCTGTTCCATGTCACCCCCGATGCTGTTCTTCGGTCAGGGCTTCCAGCTCCCCCTCGCGGGAGGAGGTCAGGAACTCCTCGCTATAGGTGCTGTCGGTGCGGATCCAGTCCAGGACGATGACCAGGCCGAACACCGCCGAGGCGCCCCAGGCCGCATATTCCAGATAATCCCAAAGATCCATGATGCCCTCATTCTCCGAATTTTTCGGCGATCACGTCGCGATATTCGTTTTCTGAAAACCGCAGCAGGATTGCGTAATAACCCACGACGACAACGATCATCGCCAGCAATGCGCCGATCGAGAAACTGTAGTCGAAACGCGCGGTGATCATTTCGGCGGCAAGGCTCGGGTCGGAATAGCCGAGTTTATGCCATTGCTCAACCATGGCCGGGTTTTGGGCCAGCGCCTCCCATGTCGGATTTTCGAGGGTCTGCGGGTTTTTCGCGGACCCCGCGAGACCAAGCCACAAGGGAATATACAACGCGCCAATGGCCATGATCAGCAGGACGATCACGTCGATGATCTGGCCGATCTTGCCTTGGACGGGGGCATTGTATTTAGCCATGACGCAGGACCCTTTCCTCATAGCGCCTGGCTTCCCTGGCCTCTCGGGCTTCGTCGAGGAACTGGATATCCAGCCCGTACATGAAGTCCCGGTCCTCGCGATAGTGGCGCAGCATCGCCATGATGGCTGCCGAATTGAACAGCAGCACCACCGCCCCGCCGATCAGCAGCACCGTCCGCGCTGCCGCCGACGGCGCCAGCGACCAGGTCCCGATCGCCACGAAGATGATCGCAAACCAAAGTCCCAGCACAAAGGCCAATGCCACGGCGATGTCGCGCCGATGCATGGTTTCGATCCGTTTCGTCAGATTCGACACGTTGCATTCCTCCCTGAGGCCCGATTTTTGATAAGTCGTCCGCGTGGGCCGTAGCGCGATTCTTTCTGCGCTCGAAAGCTTTTTTCTCTACAGGAAAGGCATCCTGCGACATTCTGTCAAGTTTCTTCTTCAGCGGAGAGAGATTTTTGGCCGAGGGAACGCCGGTCAAGGCCGTGCGTGCCAAGCGCAAAGCGCGCTTGGTCGTCGCCTTGGGATCCATGAATTACATTGATATATCAAGCAATTGGTTTCACGGTCGCGCAAACCGGCGCCCGGTCCGCGCGACAGGATTTTCCCATGCGGGCGATCGTCAGTCGCGGCGAATCACCGGGCGACGGTGACGGTGCAATGCGCGCGTGCCATGACATCGGCCGCGACAGAGCCCAGCATCAGTCGCGACAATCCACGCTTGTCACCGGTTCCGACAACGATCTGGTCATAGGCGTTGTGCTCGGCATAGGTCACGATTCCCGCGGCGGCTTCGCGGTTGACGATGTCGACCTGCTTCACCTCGGCGACGCCGTTCTCGAGCGCGAGGGTGCGGGCGCGCTCGAGCTTGTCGGTCATTTCCTGATTGGTCCAATGATGGATGACCGGGCCACGCGCACCGCCATGGGCGATATTCACCACGCATATGGTCAGCGACGCGCCGAATTTCGCAGCCAGCTGTGCAGCGTAAGCGACGGCAATATCGGAATGATCGGTCCCGTCGGTTGGACAAAGGATCTTCTGGATCATCGGATTTCCTCCCTTCTTAAATCCACAAGGCGGGAGGCTCCCATTTTTACCTGTGACTTGCCAAGGAGTTTTTGAAGGAAGGGCCATAATTCCTGCAAGCCGGTTCCCTCGATTTGCAGCGGCCGGGCGATTGCCGCCGCCCCGCTGGCCCACGTCCGGATCGGCCAACCCGCGAAACGGCAAGCAAAAACGGAACGGTCGTCCTGGGGTTAGGGTCCGTTGATCTTGCGGTTATATGCAGAAGACGATCAGGATGGATGCGCCCAGGCTGCGGGTAAAACAGGGGAATCGAGGACGACGGATCGGGTGAGCGCAGGGCGGGACGAACTCCAAACCGCATGCTGTCCCGGATATCCAGATGGGCAAAGATCGGCGGCACATCGCCGCTGTGACCAGAGGCCAGCGCATTGGCCGACAGCACCTCGAAATGCGGTTCGCGCTGGCCGGTTTCGCCGCAGCGCGCAAAGCCCCGCAACCGGCGTAGCGCTTGATCGCTGATCATCGAAATCTGGACCTTCGGGCTATATTGCGCCATGGTCGCTTCTTCCGGATGGCGCGTCGGAAGCCGGGCCGCATCGCCGGCAAAGATGGCTCGGCCCTGCCCGGAGCACCATCCGCGACCCCGGAAAAGGACGACCCGAACCATTGACCTGCACGCCTCAAGCCGCCTCTCTCCAGTTCCGTCCGCCGGAGGGAGAGCGTTATCCCGCCTTCAAGCGCCACATCCCCGAACGGCTGTTCTATGTGGTTCCCGCGCTGATGTGGCTGGCGCTGGCGATCCGTTACCGCAGCCTGACGCTTCCCAGCGCCGCCAATCCCGCGATGGAGGCGGGGGGCCTGTGGGGCGAAAGCAAATCGCAGGGGCTGGACCTGTTCGGGTCGCAGGGCAGGGCGCGGCTGGCCCGTTTTGCCCGCCTTCGTTGCGATCCCGGAACCGAGGCCCCCGTGGATTGCGCCCTGGCCGCGATGGCCGAGGCCGGGCTGGATTTCCCGGTCGTCGCCAAACCCGACCGCGGCTATCAGGGCTGGGGAGTCAGGCTGATCCAGCGGGCCGGGGATCTGGCGGATTATCTGTCGGTGCAGCCTCCGGGCACCGTCATCCTGTTGCAGGAACTGGTCGACTTGCCCGGCGAGGCGGGGATCTTCTATCTGCGCCATCCCGACCAGGTGCGGGGACGCATCGTCTCGATGGCCTTCGTCTATCCGCCCCATGTGATCGGTGACGGTTGCCGCAGCGTGGCCCAGCTGGTCCGGGCCGACAAGGTCCTGCGTCCGAACAGCGCCATCTATCGCGACCGCCATCCCGAAAGCTGGGAGACGGTGCCCGGCCCCGGCGCCTTCCACGTCCTGACCAATGCCCGCAGCGCAAGGCTCGGCGCGGTCTATCGCGACGCGCAATCGCTGGTGACGCCGCAGCTGGAATCGCTGATCGACGAGATCTCGCGCGAGATACCGGATTTTCATTTCGGGCGCTTCGACATCCGCTTCCGCAGCGTCGAGGACCTGGGTGCGGCCCGCGATTTCAGGATATTGGAGCTGAACGGCGCCGGTGCCGAGATGCTGCATTTCTGGGCCGGCGGCAGCACGCTGCGGCAGGCATACGGTGCGTTGTGGAAACAGTATCGCTGGCTTTTCGCCATCGGCGATGCCATGCGAAGGCGCGGGGCGCGGCCCGTCGGCCTGCGCGCCATGATCCGGTTGCAGCGACAACAGGAGGCGCTGCGGCGCGTCTATCCCCAAAGCTCGTGAACATCCCTTGCGCAGCTGCGCGCCGGGCGAGACAATCCCGCCGTCGAGCGGTGCGGCGGCTTCAGTCCTCCGCAAAGGAGCCTTGCATGATTCCCGATCTGCCCATCTGTCCGCCCCCCGGCCAAACCATCGTGATCCCCGCGCCGGAACAGACGCTGGCCGAAGGGGCGCTGGGTTTCGTGCTTGAGCCGTTCCAGCCGTTGCGCGAACAGTTCTCGGCGATCACCGGCATCGGGCTGGAACCCGACGACGCCTGGCCCGGGGAACAGGGCCGCACGGTCCGGCAAATGCGGCTGGCGCGCGGGGACGGGCAGGCCCAACTGGGCTATCTGGCGGCGGGCCAACCCGGCGGGCGGCGGGTGATTTTCCTGCATGGCAGCCCCGGCACCGCCGAGGAATGGGACCGCTTCCTGCTGGACGTTCCGGTCGGGCAATATCACATGGCCGTGGACCGTCCCGGCTTCGGCGCCAGCGGGGAAAAGCCCGAGCCCGATCTGGCCGGTCAGGCCGCCGCCGTCGCCCCGCTTCTGACGGCGGGCGGGACCGGAGCCGCGGTATTGGTCGGCTATTCCTATGGCGGCCCGGTTGCGTTGCGGCTTGCCGCCGACTATCCCGACCGGGTTGCGGGGGTTTTGCTGATCGGCGGCGCCGCCGATCCGGAGCTGGAGGAAACCCATCCCCTGCAGCAACTGGCGGCGCTTGATTTCTTTGCCGGACTTCTGCCCACGGAACTGGCCAACGCCAATGCCGAGTTGATGAATCTTCGGCCCGGGCTTGAGGAGCTGACCCCCGACCTGGCGCGTGTCACTGCCCCCGTCACCATCGTCCAGGGGCTGGCCGATACGTTAGTGCCGCCTGAAAACGTGGCCTTCCTGCAGGCGCATTTGCCCGGCAGTCCCGGCCCGCGGCTGATCCTGATCGAAGAGGCCGACCATTTCCTGCCCTGGACGGATGCCGACTTGCTGCGCGCAGCTCTGGCTTGCGTCATCGGGGACGGAAAGTCGTCGTCTCAGTCGCCCGAGCGCCCCCCCTCGTCCTTGTCCGAGGCGAAATAATAGACCGTGAAGCGGTGGCTCAGCCAGACCGCGCCGATCACCAGCCCAACCATGACCGGCCAGGCCCAGTTGCCCAGCAGATCGAACAGGACCAGGTTGAGGCCGAACGCCCCGAAGAACAGCGCCGCCGTATATACTGCCGCGACCACGCCGTTCACGATTGCGAAACGGCGAAAATCGACGCGCAGGAAACCGCTGGCCATGAAGACCGGAGGCAACAGCCGTGCCAGCAGCGCCGCCGGCAGGACGCCGCGATCCAGCAGCCGCCGTCCCCGCTCCAGCATCTTGCCGTCCACCCAGCGCCGGACGAGACGGTTGCTTCCGGCCAGTGCGCCGATCCCGTAAAGGGCCCAGTCGCTGATGATATTCCCGGTTACCAGCGCCACCAGGGCCAGTCCGGTGCCGATCTCTCCTGCGGCGGCCAGTGCCGCGCCGGCGATGATCGCCCCTTCTTCCATGACAAAATTCGCAAGAAACAGCAGCAAGGCCAATATCAGCGGATTGCCCAGATATTGTTCGATAAGGGCTTCCACCGCGCGGAGTCTCCTTGGGGCGAGGGGCGGGACAGATCAAGCTAAGGACACCCACCCGCAAACGCAAGCCGCAAGGCTTGCGCCGGCGACACGCATGGCGCCGAACGCATCCAGATCGCGCGATGCCCAGAGGCACTCGGCCCCCCGGGGTGACGTCGATCTCCTCATCGATCTTGCCGCGATATCAAGCGCACTGCCATCAGGCGGGAAAAAGCAGATACTGCCCATCTAATCTGTTTATTTGACAACTCCCTTGTGCTATCCGGTCGCCGACGGTGCCCCGCAAGGGGTGAAAAGGGAATGCGGTGAGGGAAACCGATGCCGCAGCTGTGCCCGCAACTGTAACCGGGAGCGACCCGCATATGCCACTCTGCCCCAGGGCGGGGGAAGGCGCGGAACTCGCAAGGAACCGGAAGCCAGGAGACCTGCCGTCGCTGTCGCCCATCCCGCGGCCGGGACAAGCCGAGGGTGCGGATTTCCGCTGCGGTGACCCATGTGGATCGAAGGCAGCGGTATGTGCGATGCGACCGATAGAATCTGAACTCGCGCGCGCGGCGGAAGAACCGTCGCGGCGATGCCTTCGTATCCGGCTTCCCTTCCCGTTGAACGAGGATAAGTGCCGAAATGAAGGTCCGCCATATCATTCCCGTGCTGTTGGGCACAACCCTTGCCGTCCCGCCTGCCACCGCCGAGGACGCGGTGACGCTGGATACCATCGTCGTCACCGCCTCGCGCGCCGACCTGCCTGAACGCGCCATCGGCAGCGCCGTCACCGTCGTGACCGAGGAGCGCGCCCGCCGCGAACAGGCGAAGCGCATCACCGACCTGCTGCGGGACGTGCCGGGGGTTCAGGTCTCGCAGGACCGTCCCGGTGCCTGGACCAGCATCAGCATCCGGGGATCGGATAACGGCCAGGTGCTTGTCCTGATGGACGGGGTCCGGCTTGGCGATCCGTCCTCGACCGAGACGGCGTTCCAGTTCGACCATCTGGATGTCGAGGGCATCGACCGGATCGAGGTGCTGCGCGGCAACCAGTCCTCGCTTTACGGATCGGACGCGATCGGCGGCGTTGTCAACATCATCACCAGGCGCCCGGTCCAGGACGGCTGGCGGCTGTCCAGCGGATTGGAGCTTGGTCCGGACGGCTGGCGCCGGGCCACCGCGACCCTGCTGTGGAAAAGGGGCGATCTCGACGCCCGGGTCAGCGGCTTTTCCACGCATTACGACGGCCCGTCGCAGGCCGATCCGCGCACCAGCCCGGTTCCCGGCCCCATGGACGACGACGCCCATCGCGGCAACGGGATCGGCACGGCACTGGGCTGGCAGATCGCGCCGCAGTTGCGGGCCGAACTCTCTGCGCAGCGATACGTGGCACGAATACGATTCGCCGCCCAGTGACGGCAGCGATACGGTCGAAAAGGACGAATGGAACCTGGGCGCGCGCATCCTCCATGAAAGCGCCGACCGGACCCTGCGGCAGACGCTCAGCTGGGGCCGCTACAATGCCCGGCGAACCTATCATACCGGCTTTTCGCGGCCCGAGGGCGATGTCTACGACGGCATGCTGACCCGCTATGGCTACGACGTGACCTGGAAGCCGGCCGAGCCATGGTCGCTTGTGGGCGGCGTCACGCGCGAGAAGGAAGAAACCCTCCAGATCACCAATTATACCGGCAGCTTCATCGCCAGCAACGCCACCACCGCGCTCTTTACCGAGGCGGCCTGGCGTCCCGACGACCATCTGACCCTGACCGCCGCGCTGCGCCGCGACGACAATGATCAGTTCGGCACCTTCAACACATGGCGGCTGACCGGGGCCTATCTGCTTTCCGCCAGCGGCGCGGCGGATGTGAAGCTGCGGGCCAGCTATGGCACCGGTGCAAAGGCGCCGGGGCTTTATCAGCTTTACGATCCGACCTATGGCAATCCCGACCTTACGGCACAGCGTAGCCGCGGCTGGGACATCGGCGCGGATGTCTATTGGCCGGATGCCGGGCTGGAACTGGGCGCGACCTATTTCCAGAACCGGGTCGAGGACAAGATCGCCTGGGGCCTGCGCGAGGACGGCAGCTATGGCTATTACATGGCCGGCCGCACGCGCGAGAAAGGCATCGAGCTGTCCTGGCAGGCCGAAATCCTGCAAGACCTGCTGATCCAGCACAACCACACCTGGGTTCTGTCCCATAATGACGAAACCGGCCAGTGGCGCGGCCAGCCCAAGAACTCCGGTGCGCTGACCGTCAGCTATCGCCCCGGCGACTGGTCGGTGGGCGCGCGCCTGCGCTATGCCAGCCGCAACGGCCTGGGCGCGGTCAGCGGCTATGGGCAGGAGATTGGCGGCTATGGCGTGACCGACCTGCTGGCCAGCTATCGTCTGGATGAGCGGGCCGAACTCTATGGCCGGATCGAGAACGTCTTGGACAAGCAATACCAGACCAGCTGGGGTTACAACACCAACGACCGCAGCTTGTTCGCCGGCATCCGCCTGAGCCTGCAGGGGAACTGACATGACGAAGCTGACCATGGAAACGACCGTGAATGCCGAAGGGCGCGCGACGGAACATCGCTGGCCCGCACCGCTGGATCAGGACTGGCTGCAAGACTTCCTGACCGACATCTTCGACAATCATTGGCAGGGGCTCTCTTTCGGTCCCATCGTCGAGGGGGCCGCCTATGAATTGCGGCCACCGTCCAAGCCGCAGCGCATTTCGCTGCATGACGGCTATCTGACGGTGTTCTACCGGCTTCAGGGGCATTTTCATCTGTGCATCGGCCGCAACGAAGGCGCCGTGAAGCAGGGCGGCGAGGCGCTGGTCGCCCATCGTCGTCCGGGCAAGGCCGAGTTCTTCCGCAGCCTCGATCCCGACGGGCATCCCCGCTCGTGGGGATTCCGCATGGATAACGGCAAGGGCGAGCAGATGCTGAGCCTCTTCTTTCCCAACCCTTTCATCACCGCCGACGACCAGCTGGCCGACCAGCCGGACTGGGAGCGGCTGGCGACATGGGACCACGTTCGCCGCACCTATATCGGCATCGAGGACGGCGCAGCGGACCGGATGAGCAAGGGCTACAGGGGATGAAACCCATCGCCGCCCTGGCGGCGGGCCTTGCGGCCCTGCTGTCGCTCGGGATCGCCGCGGCACATGTGGGGGCGGGGGGCGGGCAATCCCTGCCCCCTGCGACACCTGCCGCGAAACCGCGCGTCGCCTCGACGGCGCTATGCGGGGATATGTGGGTGCTGGCGCTGGCCGATCGCGACCAGATCCTCAGCCTGTCGCGGGATGCGGCGGGCCCGTCCTCCCCCTATGCCGGAGAGGCGGCCGGTCTGCCCCGGAACCGCGGCAGCCTGGAGGAGCTGATCGCGGGCGATGCCGGCCTGGTGGTGACGGGCCAGGGCAGCTCGACCCAGATGCGCAGGGTTCTGGGGCGCTTCGGGATCGCCGAACTCGATCTCGGGGCGACTTCGGACCTGCAGGAACTGGCGGACAAGATCCCGCAGGTCGGAAAGCGGCTGGGTCAGCCCGAGCGCGGCAAGGCGCTGCGCGCGGCGTTCCTGCACGACCTCGCGGCCGCCGCCGACCCCGGCAGGGACGGGCCAGTGGTGGCCTATTATCGCCCCGACGGCGGCGGCGCGGGTGCCGGCACCATCGTGGATGCGGCGCTTTCCGCTGCCGGATACCGGAACATGCAGCGCAGGACCGGTCCCGCAGGCTGGGGCGGCATCCCGCTTGAGCAGATCGTGATGACCCCGCCCGGGGCTTTCGTGGTTTCCTATTTCGACACGCAACCGCCGGCGCGAAACGCCGGGCTGGGGCGCAATCCCGTCCTGCGGCGGGCTGCCGAACAGGGCGTGGTCCTGCCGGTCCCGGGCAAGCTCTGGCCCTGCGACCATCCGGTGATCTCGCAAGCCGTCACGCTTCTCGCCGGCGAGCGGGTCCGGCTGGAGGACGCGTTCCGATGATCCGCCCGGTTCCGCAGCTGGCGCTGAATATGGCGCTGCTTCTGACCTGCTGCGTGCTGGTCGTCATCTCGCTTGTCCTTGGCTATACGCCCATCCCGGTGGGCGAGGTGCTGCGGGGCCTTGCCGGTCTTGCAGACCCCAAGACCGTGACCATCGTGCAGGATCTGCGCCTGCCCCGCACCGCGCTGGCGCTGCTGATCGGCGGATCCTTGGGACTGTCGGGCGCCGCGTTGCAGGGGTTGCTGCAAAACCCCCTGGCCGAGCCGGGGGTGGTGGGCGTCAGCTCGGCTGCGGCCTTCGGCGCGGTTCTGGTCATCTATTTCGGGCTGGCCGCGACCAGTTCGTGGACCCTGCCGCTGTCCGGGATGGCCGGGGCACTGGCGGCGACGACGATCCTGTGGGCTCTGGCCGTGCGTGGCGCTGCCAAGCTGACCTTGCTGCTGACCGGGGTGGCGATAGGCGGGCTGTCGATCGCGCTGATCTCGCTGGTGATGAACCTGTCCAGCAACCCCTGGGCCATCAGCGAGATCGCCTTCTGGCTGATGGGATCGCTGAAGGACAGGACGCTTTCCGACCTGGGGCTGGCCGCGCCCTTCATCCTGATCGGCTGCGCGATGCTGATTGCCTCGGGCGGGGGACTCGAGGCGCTGACCCTGGGCGAGGATACCGCCCGCTCGCTGGGAACGCCGGTGAACCGGGTCAGGATGCAGGTGGTGCTGGGCACCAGCCTGTGCGTCGGCGCCGGGGTGTCGGTCGCGGGGGCGGTGGGCTTCGTCGGGCTGATCGTGCCGCATCTGCTGCGCGCTTTCACGGATCACGCCCCGGCAAGGCTGCTTCTGCCCTCGGCGCTGGGTGGGGCGGCGCTGCTGCTGACGGCCGATATCGCGATCCGGCTGATCGCCGTCGGGCCGGAATTGCAGCTTGGCGTCGTCACCTCGCTGATCGGTGCCCCCTTCTTCTTTGCGCTGATCTTTCGTTTGCAAGGAGAGCAGGCATGATCCCGCTGCACCTGAAAGGGGTGGGCGTCTCGCTGCGGGGGCGGGAAATCCTGCGCGACATCACCCTTGCCGTTCAGCCGGGCGGCATGACGGCGCTGGTCGGGCCGAACGGTGCCGGAAAATCGACGCTTCTGCGGGCGAGCCTTGGACTTGTTCCCCTGAGTTCGGGCGAGATCCTGCTTCAGGGCCGCAACCTGACCGCCGTGCCGCTGCGGGAAAGGGCGCGGCTGCTGGCCTATCTGGCGCAGGGCCACCACGCGATCTGGCCGATCCGCGTCCGCCGGCTGGTCGGGCTTGGCCGTCTGCCCTATCGAGGCTGGTCCAGACGGGCGGCGGCCATGGAGGATGCGCTTGTCGAGGCCGCCATGGCCCGATGCGGCGTGATGGGTCTTGCAGACCGGACCGTCGACACCCTCTCGGGGGGCGAAAAGGCGCGGGTCATGCTGGCCCGCGCCCTTGCCGTCGGTGCCGAGGTGCTGCTGGTGGACGAACCCATCGCCGCGCTGGACCCCCGCCACCAGCTTGAGGTCATGGCCCAGCTTCGCATGATCGCACGGGGCGGAACCGCAGTGGTCTGCGTGCTGCACGACCTGCAAATGGCGGCAAGGTTCTGCGACCGGGTCGCGGTCCTCGCGCAGGGCAGGATCGTGGTCGCCGGCCCGCCTGAAACCGCGCTTTCCCCCGATGTGTTGCGCCCGACCTACGGGATCGAAACGGTGAAGATCCAGATCCGTGGCCAGCAGCTTCCGGTCGCATGGGAGGTGACCGACTAGGCGGCACGGAAAACCACCGCCCGCGAAGGTCCAAGGGCAACGCGGGCAGGCCGCGGGCGTTGAGCGGCCCGCGCTTCCGGATCAACTTCCAGAACTGCGTGCATTGCAAGACCTGCGACATCAAGGACCCGTCCCAAAACATCAACTGGACCGCGCCCCCAGGGCGGCGATGGGCCGAACGACCCGAATATTTGACAAGGGAAACTTGTCGATCGCCAATCCTTCTTGGCGGTCTGATCGCCGAGGATCGGGAATAATCCTGCCAGTTTCTTGAGGCAAATCCTTGCCCGGCAGCAGGAGGCAGGCATGCAAGACTGTAAGCGCAACTTGATCGGCGGCGAATGGGTCTCGCCGCAGGCCTTCAGCGAGAACCGCAACCCGGCCGATCCAGACGAGCTGATCGGCCTCTATGCCCACGCCGAAGCCGGTGACGTGGCCCGCGCCGTCGAGGCGGCGAAGGCCGCCCAGCCGGCATGGGCTGCCGCCTCGCCGCAATTGCGCTCGGACGTGCTGCGCCGGGCGGGCGACATGCTGCTGGCCCGCAATAATGAGATGGGTCGGCTGCTGGCACGGGAGGAGGGCAAGACGCTTGCCGAGGCCAAAGGGGAGGCCCTGCGCGCCGCGCAGCTGTTTCACTTCTTCTCGGGCGAGGCGGTGCGCAATCCGGGCGAAAAGCTGACCTCGATCCGCGACGGTGTCGAGGTCGACGTGATGCGCGAGCCCCTGGGCGTCGTGGGTCTCATCACGCCCTGGAACTTTCCCATCGCCATCCCCGCCTGGAAGACCGCCCCGGCCTTGGCGGCAGGCAATGCGGTCGTGCTGAAGCCGGCCGATCTGACGCCGGGCTGCGCGCATCTGCTGGCCGAGATCTTGGTCGAGGCGGGATGTCCGGGGGGCGTGTTCAACCTGGTGATGGGCAGCGGTTCGGTCATCGGCAAGGCGCTGGTCGAGCATCCCGACGTCGCTGCGATCTCCTTCACCGGGTCCGAGCGGGTGGGTCGCGGCATCGCGGCGGGCTGCGCGCAGGGGCTGAAGAAGGTCCAGCTTGAGATGGGCGGCAAGAACCCGATGGTGGTGCTGGCCGATGCCGATCTGGATGTGGCCGTGAATGCCTGCCTCAACGGCGCCTTCTTCTCGACCGGGCAGCGCTGCACCGCCTCCTCGCGGCTGATCGTCGAGGAGCGGATCCATGACGCCTTCGTCGACCGGATGCGGCAGGCCATGGCGGCGCTGCGGATCGGCGATCCGCTGGACGAGGCCGTGCAGATCGGGCCGGTGGTGTCCGAGGGCCAGCTTGCGGGCAATCTGGACTATGTGCGGATTGCCGGGGAAGAGGGATGCGAGGTCGTGGGCGGCGAGCGGCTGGACCGTGCCGGCTATTTCCAGAACCCGGCGCTGTTCGTCGGCGCCACGAACCTGATGCGCACCTCGCGCGAGGAGATCTTCGGCCCCTGCGCCTCGGTCATCCGGGCCGCGGATTTCGACGAGGCGCTGGCGGTGGCGAATGATACGCCCTTCGGGCTTTCGTCGGGGATCTGCACCTCGTCCCTGAAACATGCGACGGCGTTCCGGCGTGGCTCCAGGGCGGGCATGGTGATGGTCAACCTGCCGACCGCCGGTGTCGATTACCATGTGCCCTTCGGCGGGCGCGGCGCCTCCAGCCTTGGCGGTCGCGAGCAGGGCCGGATCGCGATGGATTTCTACACATCGGTCAAGACCGCCTATGTCTTCGCGGGGTAGAGGATGAGCCTGCAGCAGGAACTGAAGACGATCCTCGGCGCCTCGGGCTGGATCGAGGGCGCGGATGCCGCGTCGTGGCAGCGCGACTGGCTGGATCGCTATGGCGAGGCGCCGCTGGGGGTGGCCCGTCCCGCCTCGACCGCCGAGGTCGCCGATGTGGTCCGGGCCTGCCATGCCGCCGGCGTCCCGGTGGTGGTGCAGGGGGGCAATACCGGGCTGTGCGGCGGCGCGGTGCTGGGGCGGGCAGGGGGCGTCATCCTGTCGCTGTCGCGGATGGCCACGATTTCGCAACCGGACGTCGCCAGCGCCTCGGTCGAGGTCGAGGCGGGGGCGGTGTTGGCCACCCTGCACGACGCGCTGGATGGATCGGGGATGATGTTTCCCATGCATCTGGGCGCCGAGGGATCGGCCCAGATCGGCGGGCTGATCGGCACCAATGCCGGCGGCAGCCATGCGTTCCGCTATGGCATGATGGCCGATCTGGTTCTGGGGCTGGAGGTCGTCCTGCCCGACGGCACGATCTGGAGCGGCCTTCGCGCGGTGCAAAAGGACAATGCGGGCTATCAGTTGCGCCGCCTGTTCGTGGGGTCCGAGGGCACGCTGGGCATCGTGACCCGCGCGGTGCTGAAACTGTTCCCCGCGCCGCGTCAGCGGGCCACGGCGTTTCTCGCCTTGCCCGATGAAGCGGCGGCGGTGCGCTTCGGGACGCGGTTGCAGGCAGAGGCGGGCCAGTTCCTGACCGGCCTGGAATTTTTCCCGGAACTTGGCTTGGAGCTTGCCCTGAAGCATGTCCATGGGCTGGCCTATCCGCTGGAGACGCGGGGCGGCTGCTATCTGCTGGTCGAGGTCGCGAGCGGCTCGGACAAGGTGCCTTTGGACGATATTCTGGGTGCCGTTCTGGAATGGGGCATGGCGGAGGGGCTTGTCCTCGATGGCGCCCTGGCCGCGTCCGAGGCGCAGCGCGCGGCTTTCTGGCGCCTGCGCGAGGAACAGCCCGAGGGCCAGCGGCTGGAGGGGGCGCAGCTGAAGCATGACATCGCGGTTCCGCCGGGCCGGATCGCCGAATTCGTGGACCGTGCGGGCGCGCTTTGCCGGGCGCTGGTTCCCGATGTGCGGATCAACCCCTTCGGCCATCTGGCGGACGGCAACATCCATTACAACCTGACGCCCCCCGAAGGGATGGCGGATTTCGCCGGTCAGGACCGTGAGCTTGCGCTGCGGCTGGCGCGGCTTGCGACCGAGATGGGCGGCAGCTTTGCCGCCGAACACGGTCTGGGCCGGGCGAAGATCACGCTGGCCGACGCCCTCCGCCCCGCCGCCGAACGCCGGCTGATGCGGGCGGTCAAGGCGGCGCTGGACCCCGAGGGCACGATGAATCCCGGCGCGGTGATCGGCAACTAAATCTTGTCGATGGGCCGGAAATCTTGATTTTGTCCGCCGCCCCGGACGGGCAGGATCACCCCAGACAGATGGTTCATTTGCGCCCGCTGGCCGGTTTTGAACGCCAGGGCAGGAAGGATACGGGAATGCGCAACGGAGGTCAGCTTCTGGTTGAAAGCCTGGTCGCGCTTGGCGCGGAAAAGGGTTTCGGCGTTCCAGGGGAAAGCTATCTTGCGGTGCTGGATGCGCTGCACGATACGCAAGGCAAGCTTGATTTCGTGCTGTGCCGGAACGAGGGCGGTGCGGCCTTCATGGCGGCGGCCTGGGGCAAGCTGACCGGCCAGCCGGGCCTGTGCTTCGTGACGCGCGGGCCGGGCGTCACCAATGCCTCGATCGGCGTGCATACCGCGATGCAGGATTCGGCGCCGATGATCCTGTTCGTGGGCCAGGTGGCGACCTCCATGAAGGGCCGCGAGGCGTTCCAGGAGATCGACTATCGCGCCGTTTTCGGCACGATTGCGAAATGGGCGGTCGAGATCGACGATGTCGGGCGCATCCCCGAGATCCTCGCCCGCGCATGGACCACGGCGCTGACCGGCCGTCCCGGCCCGGTGGTGATCGCGCTGCCCGAGGACATGCTGACCAGCCTGACCGACGCCGCGCCGCTGGCCGGTCCCGCGCGCATCACCGAGCCGGCCCCGACCGCCGAAGCCCTGGCCGAGGCGCTGGCGGTGCTGGAAGGGGCGGCACGCCCCCTGATCCTGCTGGGCGGCTGCAACTGGACCGAAGCCGGGCAGAAAGCATTGCAGGGTTTTGCCGAGGCCAGCGACATCCCGGTCGTCGCCGCTTTCCGCTATCAGGATCAGTTCGACAATTTCTCGCCGGTCTATGCCGGCGAGGCGGGGGTCGGCATGCCTGCCCATGTGCGCAAGCTGATCCTGGATGCCGATGCGATCCTGGCGATCAATGTCCGCTTCGGCGAGATGACGACGGACGGCTACACGCTGCTGGACGTACCGGTCCCGGCGCAAAAGCTGATCCATGTCCATGCCTCGGATCGTGAAATCGGCAAGATCTATCAGCCGACGCTTGGCATCCAGGCGGGGCCGAATGCCTTCGCCGCCGCCCTGCGCCCGGTAAAGGGCAACTGGGCCGCGTGGCGCGCGAATGGTCGCAAGGCCTACGAGGACGGTTTCGAGGCGCCCGCCCAGCCCTCGCCCGTGGATATGGTCCTGGCTACCGCGCATCTGCGCGAGGTGCTGCCCGAGGATGCGATCCTGACCAATGGCGCGGGGAATTTCACCGTCTGGCCGAACAAGTTCTACAAGTTCGGGCCCAAGGCGCGGCTGCTGGCGCCGCAATCCGGGGCGATGGGCTACGGCGTTCCTGCGGCGGTCGCCGCCAAGGTGGCCTTCCCCGAGCGCACCGTGGTCTGCTTCGCCGGCGACGGCGATTTCCAGATGAACTGCCAAGAGCTTGGCACCGCCATGCAGGCCGGCGCGCAGCCGATCATCCTGGTGCTGAACAACGGCATCTACGGCACCATCCGCGCCCATCAGGAGCGCAACTATCCCGGCCGCGTCTCGGGCACGACGATGGAGAATCCCGATTTCGTCATGCTGGCGCAGGCCTATGGCTACCACGCCGAACGGGTCGAGGCGACCGAGGACTTCCCGGCGGCCTTTGCCCGCGCCCGCGCCTCGCGCACAGGCGCGCTGCTGGAACTGAACATTTCGCCCGAGGCGCTGACCCCGCGCCAAACCCTGTCACAGATGCGCGAAGCCGCGCTGAAAGCAAAGGAAACCGCATGAGCGCCGCCCGTCAACAGATCCGGTTGGGTGCGGATATCGGCGGCACCTTCACCGACATCGCGCTGGATTGCCGCGGCACGATGTTTTCGACCAAGGTGCTGACGAATTACAGCGCGCCGGAACAGGCCATCCTGGACGGGATCGAGATCGTGACCCGCGACGCCGGCATCTCGCCCGCTGACCTGGACATCGTGATCCACGGCACCACGCTGGCGACCAATGCGCTGATCGAACGGCGCGGCGTCCGCACGGCGCTTGTCACCACCGAGGGTTTCCGCGACGTGATCGAGATGCGGACCGAGAACCGCTTCGAGCAATACGACCTGAACCTGAAGCTGCCCACCCCGCTGATCCCGCGCGAGGATCGTTTCACGGTCAAGGGCCGGATCGGGGCGCAGGGGCAGGAGCTTCAGCCGCTGGACGAGGCCGCGCTGGAAGAGATTGCCGACAGGATCGCCGCCGAGGGCTTCGGCGCCGTCGCCATCGGCTTCATCCATTCCTACATGAATCCGGCGCATGAACGCCGCGCCCGCGAAATCATCGCGGCCAAGGTCAATGTGCCGATCTCGATCTCCGCCGAGGTCTCGCCGCAGATGCGCGAGTTCGAGCGGTTCAACACCGTCTGCGCCAATGCCTATGTGCGGCCGCAGATGGCGGATTACCTGGCCCGGCTTCAGGTCCGGCTGAAGGAGATGGGGTCCGATTGCCCGGTCTTCATGATCCACTCCGGCGGCGGGCTGATCTCGGTCGAGACGGCGGCCGAATTTCCCGTGCGCCTGGTCGAATCCGGCCCGGCGGGCGGCGCGATCTTTGCCGCCGACGTGGCGCAGCGGTTCGGGCTGGAGACCGTGGTCAGCTACGACATGGGCGGCACCACTGCCAAGATCTGCCTGATCGAGGATTTCCAGCCCAAGACCGCCCGAACCTTCGAGGTCGCCCGCACCTATCGCTTCTGCAAGGGCTCGGGCATGCCGATCTCGATCCCGGTGATCGAGATGATCGAGATCGGGGCAGGGGGCGGCTCCATCGCCTGGGTCGATGCCATGGGCCGTATCCAGACCGGCCCGGAATCGGCGGCATCCGAACCCGGTCCTGCCTGCTATCAGCGCGGTGGCAAGCGCCCGGCGATCACCGATGCCGACCTGGTTCTGGGCAAGCTCGATCCCGACAATTTCGCCGGCGGCGCGATCAGGCTGTCGGTGGCGAATGCCGAAGGCGCCATCGCCCGCGACGTGGGCGACAGGCTGAACCTGCCCGCCGAGGCCGCCGCTTTCGGCATCGTCGAGGTGGTGGACGAGAACATGGCCAATGCCGCCCGCGTCCATGCGGTCGAGAACGGCAAGAACATATCGGACAATATCATGATCGCCTTCGGCGGCGCCGCTCCGCTGCATGCCGCGCGGCTGTGCGAGAAGCTGGGGATCGACGAATGCCTGATCCCGCCGGGCGCAGGCGTGGGTTCGGCCATCGGCTTCCTGAAGGCACCCTTCGGTTATGAGGCGCTGGCTTCGAAGATCGTGCGCCTGTCCGAATTCGATCCCGCGCAGGTCAATGCCTTGCTGGCCGATCTGAAGAGCACCGCCGAAGGCTTCGTCCGCGCCGGAACCGATGGCACGATCCAGCGCGAGATCACCGCCTTCATGCGCTATGTCGGCCAGGGCTGGGAAATCCCGGTCGCGCTGCCCGACCGCGATTTCGCCGCCGGGGATGTCGAAAGCCTGCGCGACAGCTTCCGCGAGAACTACGCCCGCTTCTTCGGTCGCGCCATCGACGGGCTGGACGGGCTGGAGATCGAGATCGTCACCTTCTCGGTCAAGGCGCAGGACGAACGCCGCGCGCCCGAGCGGGTGGCGATCACCCGCGGCGAGGGCCGGCCGGAAACGCCGGTTACCCGAGCGGTCTTCGACCCGGCGCAGGGCGAAATGCTGACCACCGCCATCGTCGAGCGCCAAAGCCTGACCCCCGGCGCCCGCGTCAGCGGCCCGGCCGTCATCGTCGAGCGCGAGACCTCGACCGTCGTCACCTCGCCCTTCGATGTGGTGATGCAGGCCGACGGCACCCTTCTTCTGACCCGCAAGGAGATCGCGGCATGAACGCCAGAACCCAGGATGCGACCCGGGAAATCCGCATGCAGGTCATGTGGAACCGGCTGATCTCGGTGGTCGAGGAACAGGCGATGACGCTGCTGCGCACCGCCTTCTCGACCTCGGTGCGCGAGGCGGGCGACCTTTCGGCCGGCGTTTTCGACCCGCAGGGCCGGATGCTGGCGCAGGCCGTCACCGGGACGCCGGGCCATGTGAACACCATGGCCGAGGCCGTGCTGCATTTCATCGCCGAAATCGGGCGCGACGACATGTTCCCCGGTGACACCTATGTCACCAACGACCCCTGGAAGGGCACCGGGCACCTGCACGACATCACCATGGTCTCGCCGTCGTTCAGGGGCGATGAACTGGTCGGTTTCTTCGCCTGCACGGCCCATGTCGTGGATGTGGGCGGGCGTGGCTTCGGGGCGGACGGCAAGTCGGTCTATGAGGAAGGCATCCAGATCCCGATCATGAAATTCGCCGAACGCGGCGAGGTGAACCGGGATCTGATCCGCATCCTGCGCACCAATGTCCGCGAGCCGAACCAGGTGGTGGGCGATTTCTTCTCGCTGGCGGCGTGCAACGATGTCGGCCACCGTCGGCTGATCGCGATGATGGAAGAGATCGGGCTGGAGAATCTCGACAACCTGGGCGAGTTCATCTTTTCCCGCACCCGCGCCGCCACGCTGGAACGCATTCGCGCGCTTCCCAGGGGAAGCTGGTCGAACGAGCTCTGGACCGATGGCTATGATGAGCCGGTCAAACTGGCTGCCACCGTGAGTTTCGGCGAGGATGTGGTGCATATCGACTTCACCGGCACCGACGGGCAAAGCCGCTGGGGCATCAACGTGCCCCTGATCTATACCAAGGCCTATGCCTGCTATGCGCTGAAATGCGTGGTGGCGCCGGATATTCCGAACAACTGGGCCTCGCTGGAGCTGTTCACGGTCTCTTCGCCGGTCAATATCCTGAACGCCGAGCGTCCGGCTCCGGTCAGCCTGCGCCACGTGAACGGCCATATGGTGCCCGATCTGGTGCTGGGTGCGGTCGCCAAGGCCATGCCTGGCCAGATCCTGGCCGAGGGCGCCGCGGCCTTGTGGAATATCCACATCTCCGCCCGCCCGGTCGCCGGGCAGGAAGGGCGCCGCGCGGAAATCCTGATGTTCAACTCGGGCGGCATGGGCGCGCGGCCGGGACTGGACGGGCTTTCGGCGACGGCCTTTCCCTCGGGCGTGATGACCATGCCGATCGAGGCGACCGAGCAGACCGGCCCGATCACCGTCTGGCGCAAGGAATTGCGCCCGGATTCAGGAGGGGACGGCGAGTATCGCGGCGGGTTGGGGCAGATCATCGAGATCGAAGCCGCGGACGGGCATGAGTTCGACTTTTCGGCCATGTTCGACCGGGTGGGCCATGCGGCCAGGGGTCGTGACGGCGGAAAGGACGGCGCGCCGGGCAGGGTTGCGCTGGATGACGGCACGGAACTGAGGCCCAAGGGCTGGCAGCATGTGCCGGCCGGGCGCCGGCTGGTCCTGCAACTGCCCGGCGGCGGCGGTTTCGGCGACCCGGCCCGGCGCAGCAGCGAGGCGCGGGCCGAGGATGCCTTCAAGGGCTATGTGACGGAGAAGGGCAAATGAGCTATGTGGCAGACCGCCTTGCGGCGGTGAAACCCTCGGCCTCGATGGCCGCCTCGCAAGCGGCCAAGGCGCTGCGGGCGACCGGGGTCGATGTGATCGACCTGGGCTTGGGAGAGCCGGACTTTCCGACACCCGCCCATGTCGCGCAAGCCGCGCACAAGGCGGCGCTGGCGGGCGAGACGCTTTATACCGCCTCGGCCGGCACGCCTGCGCTGCGCAAGGCCGTGGCCGAGAAGTTCCGGCGCGAGAACGGGCTGGATTACGGTCCCGACGACATCGTGGTGGCGAATGGCGCCAAGCAGATCATCTTCAACGCGCTGATGGCGACGCTGAACGACGGCGACGAGGCGATCCTGCCCGCGCCCTATTTCGTCAGCTATCCCGAGATGGTGAAGCTGCTGGGCGGCGTCCCGGTGATTGCCGAATGCCCGGCAGAGACCGGCTTTCGCCTGACGCCCGAGGTTCTGGAAGCCGCGATCACCCCACGCACGAAGTGGCTGTTCCTGAACATGCCCGGCAATCCCTCGGGCGCGGTCTATTCGCGGGACGAGTTGCGTGCGCTCGGCGCGGTGCTGGCGAAGCATCCGCAGGTGCTGATCCTCTCGGACGAGATCTATGAGCACATCATTTTCGACGGGCGCGCATTCGTCAGCTTCGGCGCGGCCTGCCCGGAACTGAAGGACCGCAGCCTGATCGTGAACGGCGTCGCGAAAGCCTATGCCATGACCGGGTGGCGCGTCGGCTATGCCGCCGGTCCCGCGCCGCTGATCAGGGCGATGAACACGGTGCAGAGCCAGAGCGTCACCTCGGTCGCCGCGCCCATGCAGGCCGCGGCGCTGGCGGCGCTCACCGGCCCGCAGGATTGCATCGCCCGGTTCCGCGAGGCTTTCCAGCGCCGCCGCGACCTGGTGGTGGCGGGGATCGCGAAAATCGACGGGTTGACCCTTCCGGCCCCCGAAGGCGCGTTCTATGCCTATATCGGCTGTGCGGACCTGATCGGTCGTCGCACGCCCAAGGGGGAGGTGCTGGCCGATGACGTGGCCGTGTCGAATTATCTGCTGGCCGAGGGTCATGTCAGCTCGGTGCCCGGCTCGGCCTATGGGCTGGCGCCCTTCTTCCGCATCTCGACCGCCACCAGCGACGAGATCCTGACCGAGGCCATAGCACGGATCGCCCGTGCCGTGGCGGCGCTTGAACCAGCCGAGGTAACCGCATGACTGCCCCACGTTTCGACACCATCCTGATCACCGGGGCCGCCGGCCGTCTGGGCAGCGAATTGCGTCGCGGCCTCGCGCCGCTGGCACGCAGGTTGCGCCTTGCGGACGTGGCGGAGATCAAGGACATCCAGCCCAACGAAGAGGTTGCCGTTTTCGACCTGGCCGACGAGGCCGCGGTGCTGAAGGCGACCGAGGGCGTCGATGCCGTCGTCCATTTCGGCGGCGCGCCGCTGGAGCGCCCCTGGGACGAGATCCTGAATTCCAATATCCGCGGCAGCTACCACATCTATGAAGGTGCGCGGAAGAATGGCGTCAAAAGAGTGATCTATGCCTCGTCGGTGCATGCCATCGGCTATTACCGGCTGGAGGACCATATCGACGCCAATGCCCGCCAGCGGCCGGACAGCCTTTACGGGCTGTCGAAATGCTTCGTCGAGAATCTGGGCCAGCTCTATTGGGACAAGTTCGGTATCGAGAGCGTTGCCCTGCGCATTTTCTCGTCCTTCCCCGAGCCGGCCGACCGGCGGATGCTGTGGTCCTGGCTTTCCTTCGACGACTGCGTGCGGCTGGTCACGGCCAGCCTGACCGCGCCGCGCGTCGGCTGCACCATCGCCTTCGGCATCTCGGACAATGCGGTGAAGCCGGTGGACAACCGGCTGGCCGGGCATCTGGGCTATCATCCCCAGGACAATACCGAAGGCTTCCGGGCCGCCATGGAAGCCAAAACCGACCCCGCCGATCCCCATGCCCCCGCCGTGCAATGCCTTGGCGGCTGGTTCGTGGACCTGGGCCACCCCGACGACGAGGCAGCGCAATGAAGGACAGCTATGACGTGGTCATCGTCGGCGGCGCCGTCATCGGCTCGGCGGTGGCCTATTTCCTGACCGCGAACCCGGATTTCAAGGGCTCGGTCCTGGTGGTCGAGCGCGACCCCACCTATCTGAAGGCCGCGACCTCGCTGTCGTCCTCGTCGATCCGGGTGCAGTTCTCCAACCCGGTGAACGTGAAGATCAGCCAGTTCGGCAGCGCGTTCATCCGCGACTTCGCCGAGACGATGCAGGTGGCGGGCGAGCCGAAGCCCGACCTGAACTTCCATCCCGGCGGCTATCTCTTCCTAGCCAATACCGAGGACCAGGCGCGCACCCTGCGCGAGAACCACGAGGTCCAGCGGGCCTGCGGCGCCGATGTGGTGCTGTGGGGGCAGGAGGATCTGGCCCGCGCCTTCCCGCATCTGAATGTCGACGACATCCTGCTGGCCTCTTATGGGCAATCGGGCGAAGGTTGGTTCAACAACACCGGCCTGATGTATGGCTTCAAGGCCAAGGCCCGTGAGCAGGGTGCGGAATATGTCACCGACGAGGTGGTGGCGATCGGCCGCGAAGGCAACCGCGTCACCTCGGTCACGCTGAAATCCGGCGCGGTGATCCATGCGGGAACGGTCGTGAATGCCTCGGGTCCGCGTGCGGCGCTGACGGCGCGGATGGCCGGCCTTGACGTGCCGGTCGAGCCGCGAAAACGCACCCTGTTCGTCTTCGATTGTGCGAAGACCCCCGAGGGCACGGCCCAGGTGAACGCAGGCCGCCTGCCGCTGATGATCGACCCCTCGGGTGTCTTCTGTCGCCCCGAGGGCCGGTTCTTCCTGACCGGCTGTGCGCCGGTTGAGGATCCGGCGGTGGACTGGGACGACTTCGAGCCGCGCTACGAGGAATTCGAAGAGATCATCTGGCCGACGCTCGCCGAACGCTCGCAAGCCTTCGAGGCGATCAAGGTGGTGAACCAATGGGCGGGCCACTATGATTTCAACACCCTGGACCACAACCTGATCGTCGGACCGCACCCGGAAGTGACGAATTTCATTTACGCCAACGGCTATTCCGGGCATGGCTTGCAGCAGGGGCCCGCAGCGGGTCGCGGCGTGTCCGAGCTGATCGTCCACGGTGGCTTCCGCACGCTCGACCTGTCCGAAGTCGGCTATGAGCGCATCGTCGAAAACCGGCCCTTCCTGGAAAAGGCGGTCATCTGATCGCCGGAAAAAGGCGAAGGAACCATGCGTTTGAAACGCTGGATTGACGGAAGTTCGGGGCGGCCATGAGCGACCGCCCCTTTCGCCTGCCGCCGTTGAACGCGTTGCGCGTCTTTCACACCGTCGTGCGGCATTGCAGTTTCCGGGCCGCCGCCGACGAATTGCTGGTGACGCCCCAGGCCGTCAGCCAGCAGATCAAGCTGCTGGAGGAAACCCTGGGGCTTGAGCTGTTCGAGCGCAAGGGCCGCGTCATCGAGCCGAACGAGCAGGCGATCCTGCTGGCGCATTACATCCAGTCCGCCTTCGAGGAGATGGAGGAGGGCGTGCGCCGCGTCACCAAGGTCGGACGGCGAACCCGGATCAATGTGAATGCCAGCCCCTATTTCGCGACACGCTACCTGCTCGACCGGCTTGCGAGGTTCCGGGAAACCATGCCGGATGCCGATCTGCGCCTGACGACGATGGTCGATCTTCCCGATTTCGTGGCGGATGACGTGGATGTGGCCATCCAGTGGGGCTATGGCACATGGAAGCCCTATGAGGCGAGCCTGCTTCTCTATGATTACAAGGAAATCTGCTGCACGCCTGAAATCGCCCGCAAGATCGGGGATCCCGATGATCTGAGAGGCCTGACGCTGCTGCATTCGGTTCTGTCGGATCGGCTTTGGCCCGATGTGCTGGCCCATCTGGGCGTGAAAGCGGAGGTTTCAGGGGCTGCGATCCGCTTTCAGGATGCCGCGACGATGCGGCGCGCGACGGTGGCGGGGCTTGGCGTCGGCCTGATTTCGACCATCGATGCGGAAGAAGACCTGAAACTGGGCAAGCTTGTCGCCCCCTTCGGGCGGGGGATCATGCAGGACATGCCGCGCGAGCACGTGCCCGGCTTCTATCTGGTCCTGCCCAAGGCGCATCGCCGGGTCAGCGCCATCGCGGCATTCTGCAAATGGATCGCGGAAGAGGACTGGACCCAGCCCCAGTGACCGGAGAGGGCGCGATACGCCGCCCCTCGCGCCGGTGAAAGGCAAGAAAAACTTGTCGATCCAGCACTTTTCTTGATTTGGTTGCGCCCCCCGATGCTGCACGCTTCTGCTTGAAAGGATGCAGGCATGACTCGAGCTTTGGTCACAGGCGCCACCAGCGGAATCGGACGGGCAATCGCATTGTCCCTGAGGGATGCCGGTCACGAGGTGATCGCCGTCGGACGACAACCCGACGCGCTGGCGGATCTTGAGGCGCAAGGCGTCAGAGGTCTGGGACTGGACCTGGCCGAGCCGGCGGCTCTCCGTTCACTCGCGGAATTGGCGCCGGACATCCTTGTCAACAACGCGGGCATGATGCCGGCGATGGTGAACTTCTGTGACCTGCCCGAGGACGAGATGCAGAGAGCCATCGCGGTGAACCTGACCGCGGTGCTGCAACTGACTCGGATGATCGCGCCGGGCATGCGCCAGCGGGGCAGGGGCCATATCTTCTTCACCGGTTCGACCGCAGGCCATGCGCCGTTCCCGAACCTGGCCGTCTACTGCGCCACCAAGGCGGCCATCGGCGGTTTTGCCCAAGCCTTGCGTCTGGATATGGCGCCGCATGGCGTGCGCGTGACCGAAATCGTCGCGGGCCGTGTCGAAAGCGGTCTTTACAAGGATCTGCTGTCGGAGGAGGCGCGCGCGGCGATGTATGCCGGCAACTCCGCCGTGCAGCCGCAGGATGTCGCCGCCATGGTGCTTTCGATCTGGAAGCTGCCGCAGGCCGTGGATGTCGCACGGTTCGACATTCTTCCCACGCATCAGGCGACAGCAACCGGCGGCCAGAACAGGAAACAAGGATAAAGGCAGATGCAGGGACTTTCGGTCTTAATCGTGGGCGGCGGTGCCGGGCTGGGCGCGCTGATCGGCCGCATGGCGGTGGAAAATGGGGCTTCGGCCTTGGGGATCATCGACCTCGACCCCGATGCGGCTGAGGCGGCACTGGCCCCGGCGCGAGAGGCCGGCATTCCGGCCGCATTCGCGGCCTGCGACATCCGCACCGCCGATGCGGCCCATGCGGCGCTGGACAAGGTGGCCGACGAGTTGGGCCGGATCGACACGCTGGTGAACTCGGCCGCCATCTATCCCAGAAAGCCGATCCTCGAGATCACGGATGCCGATTGGGACGCCTCGAATGCGATCAACGTCAAGGGCACCTATCACATGATGGTCGCGGCGGTCCGCAGGATGCGGCAGCAGTCCCTGAACGGTCTGGTGCGCGGGCGGATCGTCAACATCACCTCGGTGGATGCCTTCAAGGCGCATCCGCAGAATGCCCATTACGCTGCCACCAAGGCCGCCGTGGTCAGCCTGACGAAAAGCATGGCGCATGAAGTCGCCCCCGACGGAATTCTGGTCAATTCGGTCGCGCCGGCCGGCATGGCGACGCAAAAGGCCCGCGAGCTGGGATTCCTTGCCGAGCTGGCGAAGGCCAGCCCCCTGGGCCGCGGCGGCGAACCGGAAGAGATGGCGGAATGGGTGCTGATGGCCGGCGGCCCGAAGAATACCTATATGACCGGAGAAAACATAATTGTTTCAGGTGGTTACATTTACGCCTGACACTGTTTCCCTATCCGCGGCGCCAGAAGCGGAAAACCTGGCGCGAAACGCAGGCCGCGGCGGGATCAAGACCGAATGCCTGTAAACAAATGCCAACACGGGAGTGGGCTATGAACTGTTTTCTGAAAACCGGCATTGCCGCCGGTATCCTGACCCTTTCCGCCGCCGGAGCCTTCGCAGGGAACGGCGACACCCTGAAGACGGTGAAGCAGCGCGGCGAATTGCTGTGCCCGGGCCATAACGGCTCGTATCTGGGCTTTGCCGAAACCGACGATCGCGGCAACTGGAAAGGGATCGACATCGAACTGTGCCGCGCCATCGGCACCGCCATCCTTGGCGATCCGTCCAAGGTCCGCATCATCCCGCTGTCCTGGGAACAGCGCTGGCCGTCGCTGCAATCGGGCGATGTGGATATCATGATCAAGGCCTCGGGCGGCACGCTGAGCCGCGACACCGACCTGAACATGCAATTCTCGAACTCGTACTATCTGGGGACGACCCGCGTCCTGGCCCATAAAGAACTTGAGCTGGAAAGCCTCAAGGATGCCGAGGGCGGCACGATCTGCGTCATGGCGGGCACCTCGCAGGAAAAGCAGCTGACCTCATATCTGCAGCAGATCGGCATCGAGATGGAGGTCGTCGCGATCGAACGCACATCCGAGCTGGAGGGTGCCTATTTCTCGGGCCGCTGCGATACCTACATCCAGTGGGGACCGGTTCTGGCTGTGTCCCGCGCGGCATCGAACGATCCCGAGGCGCATGTCATGCTGCCCGATATCGTCGCGTTGGAGCCCTCGGTGATGTTGATGCGTCAAGGGGACGACAACTGGGTCGATATCGCGAACTGGACGCTGAGCGCGCTGCTCTTCGCCGAACAGGAGGGCATCACATCGGAAAACATCGATGAGATGAAGGCGAATCCGCCCACGGTCGAAGTCGGCAAGTTCCTGGGTGCGACGCCGGGCATGGGCGCGGGGCTGGGGCTGTCGGACGACTGGGCCTATAACGTGATCAAGAAAGTCGGCAACTATTCCGAAATCTTCGAGCGCAGCTTGGGACAGGAATCGCCCTACAAGATGGACCGCGAACTGACCGCGCTGTGGAAGGACGGCGGCGTGCTGTTCCCCTACATCATCGACTGACAGGAGCAGGGGCAGTCCCGCAAAGCGGGCAGAGCGATCCCTATCCCGATCGCTCTGTCATGCGGTTTCACAGCGACATGTTGGAGGCTCTCTGCATGACAACGATTCCTTTCTGGCGCCGCAAGAAAATCCGCCGGCAGGTGCTTCAGGGCGCCTTTCTCGCGGCCATCGCCGCGATCCTGATCATCGGCGCGACGACCGCGCAGAGGAACCTTTCCGCGCAGGGGATCTCGTCGGGCTTCGGTTTCCTGTGGCGCGCGACCGGCTGGGAGATGGGGACCTCGCTGCTGCGGACATCGCCCGGCGATCCCTATTGGTGGTTCATCTTCAACGGCATCCTGAATACGTTGCTGATGGGCTTCGTCGGGCTGTTCTGCGCCACCTTGCTTGGCCTGGTGATCGGCCTTGCGCGCAGTTCGAAAAATGCCCCGGCGCGTCTGCTTGGCACGATCTATATCGAGATCTTCCGCAACATCCCCCTGATCGTGCAACTGTTCTTCTGGTATGCGGTGGTCACGCAACTGCCCAATCCCCGGAATGCCATCCAGATCGGCCATGTCATGCTGACCGGTCGCGGCCTGCACTTTCCCGGTCTGAACGTGACCGTGCTGTCGGCCGTGGTGGCGATTGCGATCATGATCGCCGCGCTGTTCGTCATCTTGTGGATCGCGGTCGCCCGGCGTTTCGGCAGGGTCGAGTCCGCGCGCCGCCGCCTGCTGAGCCTGGGCGTTCTTGTGACCGGCATCCTTGGCGCGGCGGTCGCGCTATCCTGGGGGCGTATCCCCGAGACCCCGCTGGTCAGCCTGCCCGAGTTGCGCGGCCTCAACATTCGCGGCGGCTTCCAGTTGCGGCCGGAAATCTATGCGCTCGCCTTTGCCATCACCGTCTATGGGGCGGCCTATATAGGCGAGATCGTGCGCGGCGGCTTCAAATCCGTTGGCCGCGGCCAGGTCGAGGCCGCGCAGGCGCTTGGCCTGTCGCCCTGGCGGGTGTTCAGCCGGGTGCGGATGCCCTTGGCGGTCCGCGCCATGCTGCCGATCCTGATCAACCAGTATGTCTGGCTGATCAAGGCCACGACGCTGGGGATCGCGGTCGGCTTTTCGGACCTCTTCATGGTCATCGCCGGGTCGATCACCCATTCGGGCCAGACGCTGGAACTGATCGGCATCCTGATGGCGGGCTTCCTGATCATCAACTTCTCGCTTGCCGCTGTGCTGAATCGCGTCAACCGCGCCATCGCCCTGAAGGGCAAGCAGATCGGAGTAGCACAATGACCGATCTTTCGATCCATGCCCCCGACCCGTCGCAGCGCCTGTGGCGCCGGTTGCGCAGCGAATATTTCGCCTCGCCGCTGGGCTCGATCCTCACGCTGGTCTGCGTCGCCATCCTGGGCCTGCTGATATGGTGGGTTCTGGATTGGGCGCTGTTCCGCGCCACCTTCGAGGCCGACGCCCGCGCCGCGGAATGTCGGGCGAATGGTGGTGCCTGCTGGGCCGTCATCGCCAATCGCTGGCGGCTGATCATGTTCGGCATCTATCCCTATGACGAGCAATGGCGGTCTGCGCTGGCCTGCGTGATCGTCATCGCGACCGTCGTTCTCAGCTGCCTGCCGCGCATGTGGGGCATCATACGGCTGGCTGCGATCTGGCTGTTTGCCGCCCTGGCCTTCTATATCCTGATGAAGGGCGGAGCACTGGGCCTGTCGCGGGTCAGCGAGGAGCAATGGGGCGGGCTTGCCCTGACCTTGTTCCTGTTCGTTTCGACTGTCGTGATCGGGATGCCGCTGGCGGTGATGCTGGCCCTGATGCGCCGATCCGAGATGCCGGTCATCGCCAGGGTCACCGGGCTTTTCATCGATGCTATCCGTTCGCTGCCGCTCCTGGCGATCCTGTTCACCTTTGCCGTGGTGCTGCCTTTCGTGTTGCCCGCCATGCTGACGGGCGAAAAGCTTTACCGGGTGATCGTGGGACTTGCGATCTTCTTCGCCGCCTATCAGGCCGAGATCATCCGCGGCGGGCTGCAGGGCACTGCCTCCGGACAAGAGGAGGCCGCCAAGGCGCTTGGCATCCCCTATCGTTACCGCATCAGCCGGATTGTCCTGCCCCAGGCCTTTCGCCTGGCCTTGCCTGCCACCATCAACCAGATCGTGATCACCTTCATGGAGACCTCGCTGGTGGTGGTGGTCGGCTTTGTCGAGCTGCTTGCTGCAGGCAATGCCGCCTATAACACCGGAGAATGGAAATTCGCCTATGTCGAGGTGTATGTCTTCATCTCGGCGATCTATTTCACCTTCGTTTTCGGCCTGTCCCGTTATGGCGCCTATCTTGAGCGGCGCATGAATATCGGCCGCCGATAGGAGCCTGCCAGATGAGCAATCGCCAAGCCCCCGCCATCGAGATCACCGGCCTGAACAAGTTCTATGGCAGTTTTCACGCTTTGCGGGATATCAACTTGACCGTTTCCCGAGGAGAGAAGGTGGTCGTCTGCGGGCCGTCCGGTTCGGGCAAGTCGACCATGATCCGCTGCATCAACCAGCTCGAAGAACATGATGCCGGCACAATTCGGGTTCTCGGCACGGCGCTGGACGACAGCGTGGGAAGCATCGACGAGATTCGGCGCGAGGTCGGCATGGTGTTCCAGCATTTCAATCTGTTCCCGCATATGACGGTCATGGAGAACTGCACGCTGGCCCCGATGCTGGTGCGCAAGACCCCGCGCGCCGAGGCCGAGGCGACGGCGATGCGTTTCCTGGAAAAGGTCCGCATCCCCGATAAGGCCGAGAAGTTCCCGGGCCAGTTGTCGGGAGGCCAGCAACAGCGCGTCGCCATCGCCCGCGCCTTGTGCATGAAGCCCGAGATCCTTCTGTTCGACGAACCCACCTCGGCGCTGGACCCAGAGATGATTGCCGAGGTGCTCGACGTCATGAGCAGCCTCGCGACCGAAGGCATGACGATGATCTGCGTCACGCATGAGATGGGCTTCGCCCGCAAGGTTGCGGACCGGGTGATCTTCATGGATCGCGGCGAGATCGTCGAGGAAGCGGCCCCCGACGCGTTCTTTTCAAATCCTCAGAATGAACGGACCAGGCGCTTCCTGTCGCAGGTGCTTGGTCATTGAGAGAGCGGCCGCCAGCGTGATCGCGGAATAAATTGAACGTAAAGCCAACGGGTGGGAGACATGCCGAGGTGACTTGCGCTGGCTGCCGCATGGTCGATCATGGCTTCTGCGCAAGCGGAAACGGCCTGGATTATGGCTGCGGGTTACACCGAAGGAAGCTTCTTTACGCAAGATATTGAGACCAAAGCGGGAGTTGAAATAGATCTCCTTGACTTGCGCAGGGCTTCTGCACCGGCAGGCCCATAAGTTCGGTCGATGAGGCTCCCTCGGGCTTTCGAAATAGTCCTGAAGGCCGAACGGGGTGGCCCAAATCCTCAAAGCGGGCTGCAGGCGCCTGCCGGTTCACAAACCGCGCGCCTCCGCATCCGGCGGCCAGAAAGCGGTTTGAACGAATCGCGCTTTATGTTAATTGATTGATCAGTCAAGTTGTGGTGGTTTGACGTGTTACCGACTGCCGGACCTCCGGGTCCGGCTTCTCTCAGACCACCACCGCGCGCGCTGTTTCCCGCCATCAGCTCAGGAAGCGGCGGAACTGCCGCAGCGCCAGCCAGAACAGCGCGCAGCCGATCACCGCCAGCGCCAGAAGCTGCGGCCAGACCACGCCCAGCCCCGCGCCCCGGAACAGCACGCCCTGCGACAGGATGACGAAATGCGTATTGGGCGCCAGCGCCATCAGCGCCTGGATGATGTCGGGCATACTTTCGCGCGGGGTCATGCCGCCGGACAGCACCTGAAGCGGGAACAGCACCAGCATCAGAAGCAAGCCGAATTGCGGCATCGATCCGGCCACCGTGGCCAGGAAGATGCCCATCGAGGTGGTGGCGAACAGCATCAGCGCCGCCGCGGCGATGAACAGCGGCACCGAGCCCGCGACCGGCACCTGCAGCGCCATCTGGACCACCACGGTGATCGCGAAGCTGGAGGCCAGCAGCACGACAAGGCCCATGGACCAGACCTTGGACAGCATGATCTCGGCCGCGGTCACCGGCATGACCAGCAGGTGCTCGACGGTGCCGTGTTCCTTTTCGCGGATCAGGGCGGCGCCGGTCAGGATGATCGACAGCATGGTCACGGCGTCGATGACGCTGTTGATCGCGCCGAACCAGCCTGCGTCCAGCGCCGGGTTGTAGCGCGCCCGCAGCGCCAGTTCGACCGGCAGGACGGTTTCCTCGCGATGGCCGGCCGTGAATTCCTGGACCTCGGCCGCGACGATCTGCTGGACATAGCCGCTGCCGGTGAAAGCCTGGCTCATCCGGGTGGCGTCGACGTTCAGCTGGATCGCGGGATGGCGGCCGGCCAGCAGGTCGCGCTGGAAATCGGGCGGGATGTCCAGCGCGAAGGTGTCCAGCCCCTCGTCCATGCGGCGGTCCATCTCGGTCGTGGTGATCAGCCGCGGCGTGCCGAAATAGGGCGGGGTGAAGGCGCCCACGATGCGCTCGGAGAGGGCCGAGCGGTCCTCGTCCACCACGGCGATGGCGGCGTTGGACAGGCTTTCCGGCATCGCCTTCGATTCGGTATAGATCGACAGCGAGAAGGCATAGACGATCAGCAGCAGCATGGCCGGGTCGCGCCACAGCCCGCGCAGTTCCTTGATGCCCAGGTTCCAGACGTTGCGCAGCCTCATTTCGCCTGTTTCCTCAGCAGCAGGGCGCTGAGCCCCAGGATCAGCGGCCCCGCCGCCGCGAGCGCCGCGAAGGCCATGCCCAGATCGGCAAAGCCCAGCCCCTTGGAGAAGGCCCCGCGCGAGGCGATGATGAAATGCGTCGTCGGATAGACCTCGCCGATGGCGCGGCCGACGCCCTGCAGCGAGGAAACCGGGTCCAGCAGCCCGGAATATTGCGCGCCGGGGATCATGGTCAGCAGCACGGTCGCGAACAGCGCCGCCGCCTGGCTGCGCATGAAGGACGAAATCAGCAGTCCCATGGCCGTGGTGGCGGTGACATAGAGCGCCGCCGCCAGCGCCAGCGCCGCCAGGCTGCCGGTCAGCGGCACCCGGAAGGCGAAGACCGCGAAAGCCGTCATCAGCGCGAAATTCAGCATTGCCAGCGCCACATAGGGCAGTTGCTTGCCGATCAGGAATTCCAGCCGCGTGACGGGCGTGACGTAGAAATTGATGATCGAGCCCAGCTCCTTTTCCCGCACCACGCTCAGCGTGGTCAGCACCGCCGGGATCAGCAGCAGAAGCAGCGGGATCACCGCCGGCACCATGGCGACCAGGCTTTTCACGTCCGGGTTGTAGCGGAATCGCGTCACCAGCTCGAAGCTGCCCTGCACGGCGGCATCGCCATGCGCCTCGCGGGTCTTGCGCATGATCCAGTCGGCATGCATGCCCTGCACATAGCCGCGCACCGTCTCGGCCCGGGTCGGGTTGGCGCCGTCGATCCAGGCGCCGACCTGCACCGCGCCGCCGCGCGCCACGTCGCGGGCGAAGCCGGGCGGGATCTCGATGGCCAGCGCCAGGGTGCCGCTGCGCATCCGCGCGTCCATGTCGTCATAGCCTGCCAGCGGCTCGGTTTCGGTGAAATAGCGCGAGCCGGCGATGTCCAGAACATAGTCGCGCGAGGTCGCGGTCTGGTCGCGGTCGAGCACGGCGAAGCTCAGGTCCTCGACATCCATGTTGATGCCGTAGCCGATGACGAACATCAGGATCAGGCTGCCCAGCAGCGCCAGCGTCAGCCGGATCGGGTCGCGCCGCAGTTGCAGCGATTCCAGCCGGGAATAGCTGAACATGCGCGCCAGGCTGAACCAGCCGCCGGTCCGGGCGGACGTTTCGGCCGTATCGACCAGCGGGGCGGGGGCGGGCTCGTCGCCGATCGCCTCTTGCAGATAGGCGACGAAGGCGTCGTCCAGCGTCGCCGCGCCCTTGGATTGCCTGATCGCCTCGGCCGTGTCGCTGACCAGCACCCGGCCGGCATGCATCAGCGAGATGCGGTCGCAAAGCTCGGCCTCGTTCATGAAATGGGTCGAGACGAAGATCGTCACCCCGTCCTGGCGCGACAGCTCGCCCAGCATCCGCCAAAAGGCGTCGCGCGCCACCGGATCGACGCCCGAGGTCGGCTCGTCCAGGATCAGGATCTCGGGGCCGTGGATCATCGCCACGGCCAGCGACAGGCGCTGGCGGATGCCGAGCGGCAGGGCGTCGGGCAGGTCGTCCGCCACGGCCTCAAGCCCGAAACGCTCGATCATCCGCCGGACGCGGTCCGCGACCTGTCCGGCCTCCATGCCGAACAGCCGCGCGTGCAGGTCGAGGTTCTGCCGCACCGTCAGCTCGGAATAAAGCGAGAAGGACTGGCTCATGAAGCCGACCCGGCGGCGCACCGCCATGTCGGACGGATCGACCCGGGTCCCGAACAGCCGCGCCGTGCCCTCGCTGGGTTCGAGCAGGCCGGTCAGCATCTTCATCGTCGTGGTCTTGCCGCAGCCGTTCGAGCCGAGAAAGCCGAAGATCTCGCCCTTGCCGATGCGGAAGCTGACATCGTCGACGGCGGTGAAATCGCCGAAGCGCATGGTCAGGTGCCGCGCCTCGATGGCGGTCTCGCCGTCATCGGCGCGGCGCGGCGGGATCGAGACCGGCTCATGCCCCCGTCTTTCGCTGTCGGGCAGAAGCGCGATGAAGGCGCGGTCCAGATCCTCGGCCCCGGTGCGTTCCAGCAGCTCGGCCGGGCTGCCGGTGGCCAGCACCCGGCCCGCGTCCATCGCCACCAGCCAGTCGAAGCCGGCGGCCTCCTCCATATAGGCGGTGGCCACGATCACGCTCATGCCCGGGCGGTCGCGGCGGATGCGGGCGATCAGCTCCCAGAACTGGCGGCGGGACAGCGGGTCGACGCCGGTGGTCGGCTCGTCCAGGATCAGCAGGTCCGGGTCGTGGATCAGCGCGCAGCACAGGCCCAGCTTCTGCTTCATGCCGCCGGAAAGCTTGGCGGCGGGGCGGTCGCGAAACGGCGACATGCCGGTCGCCGCCAGCAGCGCGTCGATGCGGCGGGCGCGCTCGGCCAGGCCGTGGCCGAAAAGCCGGCCGAAGAAATCCAGGTTCTCGGCCACCGACAGCGTGGGATAGAGGTTCCGGCCCAGCCCCTGCGGCATATAGGCGATGCGCGGGCAGATGCGGGCGCGGTGGCGGGCGTCGCCCATGTCGCCGCCCAGCACCCGGATCTTGCCCTGCTGGATCGCCCGCGCCCCGGCGACCAGCGACAGCAGGCTGGACTTGCCCACCCCGTCCGGGCCGATCAGCCCGACCATGCGGCCGGCGGGAACGGCCAGCGTCACTCCGTCCAGCGCCACCGCCTTGCGATAGCGCAGCGAGACGCCGGCGATCTCGGCCACCGGCGGGTCGTCGGGAGGGTCGGGCAGGGCGGTCATTCTACCAGGTTGGACAAGGCGTCGGGCCAGGCGACCTCGGCGTCGATGCGCACATAGGCGGTGCCGGGCAGGCCGGTCTTGACGTAGTTGCTGTATTTGCGCAGCAGTTCGGGATCGATCTGGGCGCGGACGCGGAACATCAGCTTTTCGCGCTCCTCGGCGGTCTCGACGGTCTTGGGCGTGAACTGCGCCACATCCGCGACATAGGAAATCCGCGCCGGAATCACGTATTGCGGGGCGGCGTCCATGACCAGCCGCGCCTCGGCCCCGACCTCGACCCGGCCGGCCTGCGAGGTGGGCAGGAAGAAGGTCATGTAAACGTCCTCCAGATCGACCAGGTTCAGGATGCGCCCGCCGGCCGCGACGATCTCGCCCTCTTGCGCGATGCGGTATTGCACCCGGCCGTCGCGCGGCGATTGCAGCGTGGCGTCGCCGATCTGCACCTCGACGGCCTCGATCGCCGCCTGCGCCGCGTCCACCGCCGCCTCGGCATCGACGACCTGGGCGCGGGCGGTGCCGATCCCGGCCTCGGCGGCGGCAAGGTTCGCCTCGGCCGAGGCCAGCGCCGCCTGCGTCTCGCGCCCCGAGGCCCGCACGTCGTCCAGCACCTGCTGCGAGGCGACGTTGCTGCGCGCCAGGCTTTCGGTGCGCGCCAGTCGCGCCGCCGCCGCATCCGCCGCCGCCCGCGCCTGCTCGACCGCGGCCTCGGCCGCCTTGTGCTGCGCCTCGGCCTGGGTCACCAGGCTCTGCGCGGTCTCGACCCCGATGCGGGCGCGGCGCAGCTGCGCCTCGGCCTGCCGCTTCTGCGCCTCGAGCTGCAGCGTGTCCATCTGCACCAGCAGGTCGCCCTTGCGCACGACCTGGCCCTCGGCGGCCTGGATGCGGGCGATGCGGCCGGCGGACAGGGCCGAGATGTCGATCTCGGTCGCCTCGATCCGGCCATTGCCCGAGGCGATGCCGGCCAGCTGGCCGTCCCGCGACAGGTTCTGCCAGGCCAGCCAGCCGACGATGGCCAGAACGGCGAGGGCCGCGGCCCCGCCCCACCAGGATCTTGCCTTGCCTGCCATGCACGACCTCCGCGATCAGAAACGGCGCCGGATCGGTCCGGCTGCGACGGCGCGAATCGCGTCGCCCTGCCACAATAGCCGCCCTGCGCGCGACGCGCTCTGACCAAAATGCCGCTGCTCCGCTTGCGCCGGAAATCCCCAACCCGTTGCCGATCCTTCATGAACCCTGCAAGGCTGCCGGGGCAGCCCCGCCAAAGGGACAGGTTGCCGGGTTCCATGACGCCGGGTAATTTTTCCGACTTCAGGTCCCTCATGGCCCCTGTGACAACATGCGCGAGCTGATCGTCTTCCCTCCGACGCGCAAGCCGCTCAGGGAGGTCTTTCTGGATCGCTACCAGCGGCAGCAGCATCCGGCCGAGATGCTGAACTGCGCCGCGCACATGATCCTGACCATCGACGCGCCCGAGAAGCCATAGCGACACCATGCCGACGGCGATACACGTGGCCCCAGCGAATTGCGTCATCCTGCTCTCTTCCTGCGCATGACGATTCTGTCCGGTCGGCCTTCATGCTAGCACCCCGGGCCGGTGGCCTGCATGACAGCCCTAGGCCCAAAGACGAAACCCCGTTCGCAGCCGCGCCCGGCAAGGCCGGTGCCACGGATGGCGGCTCCTGCCGCGCGCAAAAGATGATGTCAGAACAGGTTGCGAGCCGGGCACGGAGGCCGCGCCCGAATCCGGGGATTTTCGTCCCGCCCTCCGCAGGGGCGGGACCGGCATCCCGCCATCCCCCGCGGAACGCCGTCCTTCTTTCTTGTCCAAATATCCTCGGGGGTGAATTGCGGCTTCAGCCGCAAGAGGGGGCGGAAGCCCCCTCCCCCTGTCAGCTCACCCGACGATCGCCGCCTCGGTCGCGGCGCGCAGCGCGTCCTCGCTGACGCCATCGGCCAGCTCGACGATCTTCAGCCCGCCCGGAACCACGTCCAGCACCCCCAGATTGGTGATGATCCGGTTCACCACGCCCTGGCCCGTCAAGGGCAGGGTGCAGGATTTCAGCACCTTCGACTCGCCCGCCTTGTTGGTGTGGTCCATCACCACCACCACCCGGCCCACGCCCGCCACCAGGTCCATCGCCCCGCCCATGCCCTTGACCAGCTTGCCGGGGATCATCCAGTTCGCCAGGTCGCCGTTCTCGGCCACCTCCATCGCCCCCAGGATCGCCATGGCGATCTTGCCGCCGCGGATCATCGCGAAGCTCTCGGCGCTGTCGAAATAGGCGGTCTGCGGCAGCTCGGTCACCGTCTGCTTGCCGGCATTGATCAGGTCCGGGTCCTCCTCGCCCTCGTAAGGAAACGGCCCGATGCCCAGCATGCCGTTTTCCGATTGCAGCGTCACATGCACCCCCTCGGGGATGTAGTTCGCCACCAGCGTCGGGATGCCGATCCCGAGGTTCACATACCAGCCGTCCTGCAGTTCCTGCGCGGCCCGCGCCGCCATCCGGTTGCGGTCCCAGCCCTTGATTTCGGCGGCCATCAGACGGTCTCCTTCTTGCCGGTCGTGTCGGAGACGCGCGAACGTGTCGTGCGCTGCTCGATGCGCTTCTCGTGCTGGCCCTGGATCAGCCGATGGACATAGATCCCCGGCAGGTGGATGGCGTCGGGATCGAGGCTGCCCGTCGGCACGATCTCCTCGACCTCGCAGACGCAGATGCGGCCGCATTTCGCCGCCGGCACGTTGAAGTTGCGCGCGGTCTTGCGGAACACCACGTTGCCCGACTCGTCCGCCTTCCAGCCCTTGACGATGGCCAGGTCGGCGACGATGCCGCGTTCCAGGATATAGGTCTCGCCGTCGAAATCGTGATGCTCCTTGCCCTCGGCGATCACCGTGCCGACGCCGGTTTTCGTATAAAAGCCCGGGATGCCGGCGCCGCCCGCCCGCATGCGCTCGGCCAGCGTGCCCTGCGGGTTGAACTCCAGCTCCAGCTCGCCCGAGAGATACTGGCGCATGAACTCGGCATTCTCGCCGACATAGGAGGAGATCATCTTGCGGATCTGCCGCGAGTCCAAGAGCTTGCCCAGCCCGAACCCGTCCACGCCGCAATTGTTGGAGGCGATGGTCAGCTCCCTGGTCCCGGCGCGCAGGATCGCCTCGATCAAAAGCTCCGGGATGCCGCAAAGCCCGAAGCCCCCCGCCGCAATCACCATCCCGTCACGAAGCAAACCCCCAAGCGCCAAATCCGCGCTGGGATAGATCTTGTTC
>NZ_JAEN01000027.1:0-55575 GCF_000518925.1 Paracoccus sp. J39
GGCGTGTGCCGGCCGCCCTCTTCCTTGGTCAGGATATAGGCCTCGGCCTCGAACTCGGTATGCGGCGTCACCGAGCCGGGCTTCGCCAGCACCTGGCCGCGCTCCACCCCGTCGCGCTCCACGCCGCGCAGCAGCGCGCCGATGTTGTCGCCGGCCTCGCCGCGGTCCAGGAGCTTGCGGAACATCTCCACCCCGGTGCAGGTGGTCTTCTTCGTCGGGCGGATGCCGACGATCTCNAGCTCGTCGCCCACGTTCACCGCGCCGCGCTCGACGCGGCCGGTCACCACCGTGCCCCGGCCCGAGATCGAGAACACGTCCTCGATCGGCATCAGGAACGGCTGGTCAACCGCGCGCTCGGGCGTCGGGATGTATTCGTCCACGGCGGCGATCAGCGCCCGGATCGAATCCTCGCCGATCTCCTTGTCGCGGCCTTCCAGCGCCGCCAGCGCCGAGCCCTTGATGATCGGGATGTCGTCGCCGGGATAGTCGTAGGACGACAGCAGCTCGCGCACTTCCATCTCGACCAGTTCCAGCAGCTCCGGATCGTCCACCTGGTCGACCTTGTTCAGGTAGACGACCATGTAGGGGATGCCGACCTGGCGGCCCAGCAGGATGTGCTCGCGCGTCTGCGGCATCGGGCCGTCGGCCGCGTTCACCACCAGGATCGCGCCGTCCATCTGCGCCGCGCCCGTGATCATGTTCTTCACGTAGTCCGCGTGGCCGGGGCAGTCCACATGGGCATAGTGCCGGTTCTCCGATTCGTATTCCACATGCGCGGTCGAGATCGTGATGCCACGCGCACGCTCCTCGGGGGCGCCGTCGATCTGGTCATAGGCCTTGAATTCACCAAAATACTTGGTGATCGCAGCCGTCAGCGTCGTCTTGCCGTGGTCAACGTGACCGATCGTCCCGATGTTGACGTGCGGTTTCGTCCGTTCAAACTTTGCCTTTGCCATCATGGCCTCCTATCGGGGGGGCCACCCGCGCGACAGCCCCCGTCGTGAAACATCCGCCGCGACTTATAATCGTGCCGGGGAAAAATCAAGGGCGCCCGGGCCTTTGCCGCGGCGCTGTGGCGATGGAACCGGAACCGGACGAATACGTTGGAATTGCGCAAAGAAGGCTGCCCGGCCCGGCGGCCCCGCAACGCTTTCGGAGGAACGAGATGAGCCTGATGAAATCCCTCGCCCGCGTCGCGGCCGGCGTGATGCTGGCCAAGGGGATCGGAACCATGATGAAGAACGCCCAGAACCGGCCGCAATCCGCCGGGGGACGGGGGTCTGGCGGGCTGCTCGACGAGCTGTTCGGCAACAATACCGGCGGGGCCGGCAATCGCTCGACCGGCTCGGGCGGGCTGGGCGACATGCTCGGCCAGGTGCTGGGCGGCCGCTCGGGCGGGGGCACCGCCTATGGCGGGCCGAACTCGCCCCGCCATACCGGCGCGGCGCAAGGCGGGCTGGGCGGATTGCTCGACCAGCTGACGGGCTCGCGCGGCGGTTCCGGCTCGGGCGGTGTCCTGGGCGGCGCGGCCGCCGGGGGCTTTGGCGGGATGCTGGGCGATCTGCTGGGCGGACGCGGCGCGCAGGCGCAGCAGGCCCCCGGGCAGCCCCAGCCAGGCGCCGGCGGCCTGGCGCAGAAGGATGCCCAGCCGCAGAACGACGCCAGCTTCGGCGAACTTTTCAACGAGGCGCTGGCCAGCGGCGACGAGCCCTCGACCGCGCCCACGCCGGAACAGAACGCGCTGGCCGGGCTGATGCTGAAGGCGATGATCCAGGCCGCGAAATCCGACGGCGAGATCGACGAGAATGAAAAGGCCAAGCTGATGGACCAGTTCGGCGAGCTGGACGACGAGGAGCGCGCCTTCATCCGCGAGCAGATGGCCGCGCCGGTCGATGCCGCGGCCCTGGCCCGCGAAGTGCCGGAGGGCTTCGGGCCGCAGGTCTATCTGATGTCGCTGATGGCCATCGAGCTCGACAACCGCAAGGAGGCCGAATACCTGCACACGCTGGCGCAGGGCCTCGGCCTCGACAAGGAGACGGTGAACGGCATCCACCAGAAGGTCGGCGTCATCAACCTTTACGCCTGATCGAACAGGCCCAGCTGGCGCGGCGGCTCGTCCTGCCGCGCCTCCTCCAGCCCCGACAGGGTGATGCCCAAGAGCCGCACGCCATGCGGATCGGAAAAGACCGGGGCCAGCAATTCGCAGGCCATCTCCAGCATCTCGTCGCGGCTTTCGAGCGGGCGCGGCAGGGAGCGGGCGCGGGTGATCTGGCGGAAATCGCCGTATTTCACCTTCAGCGTCACCGTCCGCCCGGCGCGGCCCGCATTCGCGGCATGGCGCCAGACCTTCTCGGCCAGCTCGGCCAGCGCCTCATGCGCGGGGGCCAGGTCGCGCAGGTCCTCGAAATAGGTGTTCTCGGCGCCGATGCTCTTGCGGATGCGGTTCGGCTTGACCTCGCGATGGTCGATGCCGCGGGCGATGTTCCAGTAATAGCTGCCCGACTTGCCGAAGCGCGCGGACAGGAATTCCAGGCTCTGCCGGGCCAGGTCGGCGCCGGTCAGGATGCCATGCGCCTCCATCCGCGCCGCCGTGGCCGGGCCGATGCCGTGAAAGCGGCCGATGGGCAGGCTTTGCACGAATTCCGCCCCGGCCTCGGGCGGGATCACGAACAGCCCGTCCGGCTTGCGCTGGTCCGAGGCCAGCTTGGCCAGGAACTTGTTGTAGCTGACCCCGGCCGAGGCGGTCAGCCCGGTCGCCTGCCGGATGCGCGCCCGGATCTCTTGCGCGATGCGGGTGGCGGTGCGGCCGTCGAGGTGATCGGTCAGGTCCAGATAGGCCTCGTCCAGCGACAGCGGCTCGACCAGCGGGGTGTATTCGGCAAAGATCGCCCGCACCTGCTGGCTGACGGCGCGATAGACGTCGAAGCGCGGCTTCACGAAGATCAGGGCCGGGCAAAGCCGCATCGCCCGCATCGAGGGCATGGCCGAGCGCACGCCGAAGCGGCGCGCCTCGTAGCTGGCCGCCGCCACCACGCCGCGCTGGATGCCCCCCACCGCGACCGGACGCCCGCGCAGCTCGGGATTGTCGCGCTGCTCGACCGAGGCATAGAAGGCGTCCATGTCCACATGCACGATGCGGCGGACGCGCTCCCCGGCCGGCCCGGTCGTCATGGGATGATGCGGGCGTCCCCCGCCGTCAGCCCACCCCCGTCAGAAAAGGGGCCCATGCGGTCGAAGCGCATATGGGCGATGGCGCGCCCGCCGGACTGGGTGAAGAGCGTGCCTGCCTCGCGCCCGTCCGCCATCAGGATCGGCGTGCCGACGGGCGCGGCGCCCTCGATCCCGACTGTCACCAGCCCCTTGCGCAGTTCGGTCTTGTGCTTCATCCGCGCCGTGACCTCCTGCCCGACATAGCAGCCCTTGCGGAAATCGACGCCATGCAGGCGTTCGAAGCCGGCTTCCAGAATGAAGGTCTCGTTCGGGATCAGCTCGATCAGGGTTTCGGGGATGCAATGCGCGACCCGGATGGCATCCCAGTCGGTGCCGTCGTCGCCCTGCCCGCCATAAAGCCGCCAGCCAAGCGCCGGATGCCGGGGGTCGGCGATGGCGGCATCGGGCATCTCGCCGATGCCGCGGGCGACGGTCAGGTCGGTCGGCTCCAGCGCGACCTTCGAGCGCAGCTTGTACATCGACAGCCGCCGGAGCAGGTCGTCCGACAGCCGCGCATCGACGTCGACCAGCAGCCGCCCGCCGTCCGGCACCACCAGGAAATCGGCCAGATACTTGCCCTGCGGCGTCAAGAGCGCCGCCCAGGCCGGCACCTCGCCCACCTTGTTCGTCACCAGCCCCTGCAGGAACTCGACCCGATCCTCGCCCGAGACCGCCAGAATGCGCCGCATCACGTCTCTCCGAATTGCAGTTTGACCAAGGCCGCATAGGCGCCGCCCCGGGCCATAAGCTGGTCGTGATCGCCCTCCTCGACAACCCTGCCCTGATCCATCACCACGATCTTGTCCGCCTGCCGCACGGTCGAAAGCCTGTGCGCGATGACCAGCGTGGTGCGCCCCGCGGAAAGCTCGTCCAGCGCCTGCTGCACCAGCCGTTCGCTTTGCGCGTCCAGCGCGCTGGTCGCCTCGTCCAGAAGCAGGATCGGCGCGTTGCGCAGCACGGCGCGGGCGATGGCCACGCGCTGGCGCTGCCCGCCCGACAGGGCCGAGCCGCGCGGCCCGGCCGGCGTGTCCAGCCCCAGGGGCAGCGCATCGGTGAAATCCGCGACATGGGCGGCGACGATGGCGCGGCGCAGCGCCTCGTCGTCCTGCTCGCGGCCCAGCAGGATGTTCTCGCGCAGCGTCTCGTCGAACAGCGCCGCATCCTGGCTGACGGTCGAGAACTGATCGCGCAGCACCCCCAGGTCATAATCCCGCAAGGCCACGCCGCCCAGGGTGATCTGCCCCGATTCGGGATCGATCAGCCGGGTCAGCAGGTTGAAGACCGTGGATTTCCCCGCCCCCGACGGCCCGACCAGCGCCGTGGTCTGGCCCGCCTCGGCGGTAAAGCTCAGGCCGTTCAGCACCGGATGGTCGTCATAGGCCAGCCGCACGTCGTCAAAGCGGATCGTGGTGTCGGGCGGCGGCTCGCGCCGCGGGCCCGAGGTGATCGCCGGCCGCATGTCCAGCACCGAGTAGATGCGCTCCAGGCTCGCCGCCGCGATCTGCCAGGTGCCGGTCAAGGCCCCCAGCCGGCGCAGCGGCTGGAAGGCCAGCGCCATGGCGGTGAAGAAGGACATGAAATCGCCGACCGTGCGCTCGCCCCGCGTCACCTCCGCCCCGCCAAGCGCCAGCACGCCGACGAAGCCCAGCCCGGTCACCACATCGACCAGCGCCGGCACGGTGGCGCCGATGCCGGACATCTTGACCTCGGCCTGGCGGATGCGGGCGACGATCTGGGAAAAGCGGCTGGCCTGGTAATCCTCCATGCGGTTCAGCTTGACGGCGTTGATGCCGTGCAGCACCTCGTCCAGCCGGGTGGCGCGCTGGCTGGCATTAACGCGGTTCTGCCGCATCTTGCGCCGGATGTAGCGCTGCACCAGCACGGTGGGCAGGATCAGCAGCGGCGCGCCGACCAGCGCCGCCATGGTCCACCACGGGTCCACGGCCAGCGCCACCGCGAACAGCGACACCAGCGACACCATGTCCCGCCCCGCGCCCGAGATGAAGGTGGACCACACCCCCTGCACGGCGATGGAATCGCCCTGCACCCGCTCGATCAGCGCGCCGGGCGGGTTCTGCTGGAAGAAGCCGCTGTCCAGCACCATGATATGGCGCAGCATGTCGCTCTGCATCGTGGTCGAGACCGCCAGCGAGACCGAGGTCATCAGGCTGCGGTTGATGACGAAGGTCGCGGCGCGGATCAGGAACAGCGCGAAGATCGCGCCGCCCACCCACCAGATCGCATCGGTGTCGCCGCCGACGAAGACCCGGTCGAACAGCGGCTTCAGCATCCAGCTGAGCAGGCCCAGGGTCGAGCCCTCGACGATCAGGAACAGCAGCGCCAGCAGGATGCGCCCGGAATAGGGATGCAGATAGTCGCGCCACATGCGGGCGAACAGATTGGCCGTCCTGTGAATCCTGTCCGCCATCGCGCCCCCGGGAATTCGGTCCGGCCAAGGGATAAGCCGCAAGCCGCGCGGGGGCAACCCGCCGCCCTCCCCTGCCCGCCACCCCCGCCGCCGTCCTCGCCGCCTTCGCCGCCATCGATGCCTCGGCCGCCTGCCCCTGCCCTTGCGCTTCACCGTTTCCCAAATACTCCTGCGACCGTGCGGGCCGGCCCCGGCACCGCCGCCTCTCCCGGCCCGCGCGCGCCCCGTTGACCTCGCGCAGGGGCCGTCCTACCGATGGCGGGTCATCAGAAAGGCATCCTCCATGAGCTTTGCCCAAGGCGCCGCCGTCCTTGCCATTCCCGGCCCCTCGCCCGTCCCCGACCGCGTGCTGCGCGCCATGCACCGCCCCTCGCCCGACATCTACGGCCCGGATCTGGCGGCCGAGAATCAGGCCATGATCGCCGGACTGAAACGGCTGGCCGGCGCCGCGGGCCATGTCGCGCCCTATATCGGCAACGGCCATGCCGGCTGGGAGGCGGCGAATGTCAACCTGCTCGACCGGGGCGAACGGGCCCTGGCGCTGGTCTCGGGCCATTTCGGCCGCAGCTGGGCCGCCTCGGCCCGGGCGCTGGGGATCGAGGTCGAGGAGCTGGATTTCGGCCTCGCGCCCCCCGACCCGCAGCGGCTGGCCGACCGGCTGGCGCAGGACCGCGAAGGGCGGATCCGCGCGGTGCTGGTCTGCCAGGTTGATACCGCAAGCTCGGCCCGCGCCGACATTCCCGCCCTGCGCGCGGCCATGGGCGGCCATCCGGCCTTCCTGGCCGTCGATGCCATCGCCTCGCTGGGCTGCGAGCCGATGCGGATGGACGAATGGGGCGTCGACCTGCTGGTCGCGGCCAGCCAGAAGGGGCTGATGGTGCCGCCGGGGCTGGCCTTCGTCTGGTTCTCGGACCGGGTCAAGGCGCGGGGACGCAGCGGCCTTGCCACGCCCTATTGGGACTGGACCCCGCGCGCCGAGGCGCAGGAGCTGTGGCAGTTCTGGGGCGGCACGCCGCCGGTCCAGCACATCTTCGGTCTGAACGAGGCGCTGCGCATGCTGCTGGACGAGGAGACCCTACCTGCCGCCTGGGCCCGGCACGACGGACTGGCGCGGGCCACCTGGGCGGCGCTGGACCGCTGGGGCGCCGGCCATGCCGGCATCGGCCCGCTGATCGGCGATCCCGCCGGCCGCGCCCGCTCGGTCACCGCGGCCCGCCTGACGAATGCCAGCGCCCTGCGCAAATGGACCGCGGCCAGGACGGGGGTAACGCTGGGCATAGGCCTTGGCGCGCCCGATCCCGGCAACGCGCTGCGCATCGCCCATATGGGCCATGCCAATGCCCATCAGCTGCTGGGCGTGCTGGCGGCGATCGAGGCCGGGATGACCGCGCTGGCCATTCCGCACGGCCCGGGCGCGCTGGAGGCGGCGGCGGCCGAAATCGCCCGGCTGGCCTGAACCGCCTTGAAGCGCCGGGCCGGATGCCCGACCTTTGCCCCGACGGCACGAAAGGCGACCGATGCGCATCACCCCCCTGCCCGAGTTCCAGTCCGAATCCCTGCTGCCCGGCCAGGACTTCGCGCCCATCGAGCGGCTGATCCGAGACAAGGCCCGGGAACAGGGGCTGGACCTGCATATCGGTCACGGCCGCTCGATCTGGTGCGAGGTCGGGATGGGCGAGTTCGGCGCCCGCAAGCGCGGCGACGGCGTGCTGGTCTTTGCCCGGGCGCATCGCGCCGAATGGCTGGGCGCGATGCAGCAGGCGATCTCGGACCATCTGGCGCAGCACCTGCCGGCCGCGGCGGCGGCGTTGCGCTGGCCCTCGGCCGGGGATGCGGGCCGGCTGCCCGACAATTTCAGCCTGGCCCGCGTCGTGGGCGCCGAACCGCTCTGCCCCGATTTCCTGCGCCTGCGACTGGCCGCGCCCGACCTGCACCGGCTCGCCGGCGCGGATTCGATGCATTTCCGGCTGGTGCTGCCCCGGCCCGAAGACGCGGCGCCGGAATGGCCGCATATCGGCGCCAGCGGCCAGATCGTCTGGCCCAGGGGCGACAAGGCGCTGCACCGGCCGGTCTATACCGTGCGCCGCATCGATGCCGATGCCGGCTGGCTCGACCTGGACATCTTCGACCATGCCGGCGGCCGGGCGGCGGCCTGGGCGCGCCGCGCCCGGCCCGGCCAGCACCTCGGCCTCGCCGGTCCCAGCGGCGGCGGCATCCCGCAGGCCGGGCGGCTGGTCCTGGCCGGGGACGAGACCGCCTATCCCGCCCTTGCCCGCATCCTCGAATCGCAGGCAGGCAAGGCGGGCGGCGAGGTGTTCCTGCTCGGCGCCCGCGCCGACTACCCCCTGCCCCGGCCAAAGGGCTTCCGCCTGCGCCACCTGCCGGGCGGAACCGCGGCCCTCGGCGCGCTGCTGCGGGCCGAACCGCCGCCCCGCCACGGCTATCTGTGGATGGCGGCAGAAAAATCCGGCATCGCCGTCCTGCGCGCCCTGCTGTTGCAGGAACTGGGCCACGACAAGGCCCGCAGCCATCTGGCGGCCTACTGGTCGGCAGAAAGCCCGGCGGACCGCCCGAGGAATAGTTGACAATTTTACCTTGGTGATCGATACGAACCTCGAACCGCGGCCAAAGGGTCGGCGGCACGCCCTTTGGCATGTGCCGCGCCCCAGCAAGATGCGGACGGACCGAATGCCGGAACTACAAGGATCGCCATGACTCACCTGTCGCTGCCGCGCCACCGCGCGGGGACCGCCGTCGCATTGACCTGCCTGCTGCTCGGCACGCCGCTCTCGGCGCAGGAAAGCGCCCCCGACAGCCAGCCCGGCCCGGCACCGCAGGTCCAGACCCAGCCGGCCAGCCCCGCCGCGCCGGAAACCGCTGCGCCCGAAGCGGCCGCGCCCCAGACGGCGGCGCCGGACTCCCCCGGTCCGGGCAGCCCCGCCGCGCCTGAACCCGCAGCGCCGGAAACCGCAGCGCCGGCGGCCTCGACCCCCGCCGCAGAGGCGCCCGCACCGGCCGCGACCACGCCGGAAGCCGCCGGCGGCCAGACCGCTCCCGCCGCTGATCTCGTCCCGGCGGCGCCTGCGACCGCTCCGGCGGCAGCGACCGAAGCCCAGACCCCCGCGGCGAGCGAGGCCCAGCCCATCGGCTCGGGCCTGCTGCCGCAATCGGTGCAGGACATGCTGACCCCGGCCGAGCGCGATCCGAACCTGCCGCATGACCTGTCGCCGATGGGCATGTTCCTGGCCGCCGACTGGGTGGTGAAGGCGGTGATGATCGGGCTGGCCTTCGCCTCGGTCGTGACCTGGACCGTTCTGATCGCCAAGATGCTGGAACTGATGGGCGCCACGAACCGCGCGCAATCCGGCATCCGCCGCATCGAGGACGCGGCCAGCCTGCCCGCCGCGCTGGCCTCGGCCGGCAACCGCCGCGACCCGGTCTCGCGCATGATCCGCGCCGCCGCCGCCGAATACGACCGCTCGGTCCCGGCCCTGGAGCAGGCCGGCGACGCCGGCGTCAAGGAACGCGTCGATTCGCATCTCGACCGCATCGAGGCCATCGCCGGCCGCCGCATGAGCCGGGGCACCGGCGTGCTGGCCACCATCGGCTCGACCGCGCCCTTCGTCGGCCTGTTCGGCACCGTCTGGGGCATCATGAACAGCTTCATCGGCATCTCGCAGGCGCAGACCACCAACCTGGCCGTCGTGGCGCCGGGCATCGCCGAGGCGCTGCTGGCCACCGCCCTCGGCCTGGTCGCCGCCATCCCGGCCGTGGTGATCTACAACGTCTTCGCCCGCGCCATCACCGGCTACCGGCTGCGGCTGGCCAATGCCGCCGCCGGGGTCAAACGCCTTGTCAGCCGCGACCTCGATTTCCGCGGCCCCCGGCGCGCGGAGGTCTGAACCATGGCCGGCGGCATCCGCGAGACCCAAGGCGACGATCTGGTCGAGAACCACGAGATCAACGTCACCCCCTTCATCGACGTGATGCTGGTGCTGCTGATCATCTTCATGGTGGCGGCGCCGCTGGCCACGGTGGATGTGAACGTGGACCTGCCCGTATCGAACGCGACCCCCGCCAAACGGCCCGACCAGCCGGTCTATGTCACGGTCAAGCCCGACCTGACGCTGGCCATCGGCAATGAGGACGTCCCCGCCGGCGGGCTGGGCGCGGCGCTGGCCGCCGCCACCGAGAACAACCGCGAGGAGCGCATCTTCCTGCGTGCGGACCGCGACGTGTCCTATGGCGACCTGATGGGGGTGATGAACACCCTGCGCGAGACCGGCTATCTGAAGATCGCGCTGGTCGGGCTGGAGGCCGCGCCGCCCGCCGAGTCAGCCGCGGCCGGCGCCGGGGCGCCGACGCAGACCGCCTCCACCCCGGCAAGCGGAGGAGCCGCGACGCCATGAGCTGGACCCCCTCTCCCGCCCTGCGCGAAGGCGCGCTCTGGGGCACCGCCGCGGTGGTGGTGCTGGCCGCGCATCTGGGCGGCGGGCTGTGGATCATGCAGCGCGCCGAGGCCGCAGCGCCGCCGGGCCTGCCCGACCCGGTCTTCGTCGATCTGGCACCGATGCCCGAGGCCGCCGCGCCCGAGGACGAGTTCGAGATGCCCGAGATGGCCGAAGCCGAGCCGGAGCCCGAACCAGAGCCGGAGCCCGAGCTCGCCATGCCGCCGCTGCAGGAGCTCGAGCCGCTCGCGGACATGAATTCGCTGTTCCCGCCGCCGCCCGACGCGGTGGTGCTGCAGAAATCCGAGCGCCCGCCGGAACGCCCCGAGCGCGAGCCGGAGCCCGAGCCGAAGGTGGTGGAAAAGCAGCCCGAACCGAAAAAGCGCGAGAAGAAGGAAAAGGCCCCCGAGCAGCAGCCCTCCCGCCAGGCCGCGACCCAGGTCCGGGCACCGCAATCCGAACGCACCGCCGCACCGCAGATCCAGGCGGGCACGCCCAGCCCGCGGCAGGTGGCCAACTGGCAGTCCAAGGTGCAGGCCGCCGTGGCGCGGCACATGCAGCGCACCCGCTTCACCGGCCGCGGCGCCTCGGTGACCGTCACGGTGCGTTTCAGCGTCGATCCCAGCGGCCGCGTGGCCGGGGCGCAGCTGGCCAACTCGACCGGCGACGCCAGGATCGACGCGGCACTGAGCCGGCAGGCATCGAGCATGCCGCGCATGCCGGCCCCGCCCTCGGGCAAGACCACCGCGCTGGTGCTGCCGGTCAAGATCGTGTTGCGCTGACCCGCCGATGCCGGCTCATTCCGGGCCGGGCAAGGCGATCGGCTCGACCCCCAGCACCGGCGCGAGGCCGCGCACCACCGCGGCCAGCGCCCTGGCATCCGTTCCCGCCTCGGCATTGCGCCGCCAGACCACCGCCAGATCGCGCGAGGGCGCGGGCTCGGCAAAGGGCACGATGCGCAGCCGCCCATCGCGGTTCTCGTCCGCCAGCGCCAGCCGCGGGATCAGCGTCATGCCCATGCCGCTGGCCACCATCCGCATCAGCGTCGCCATCGAGGCCGCTTCGAGGTTCAGCTTGCGGCGCGGGCTGCGCATGCCGCAGACCTCCAGCGCCTGATCGCGCAGACAATGGCCGTCGGCCAGCAGCAGCAGCCGCTCGGCCTCGATGCTTTCCGGGCGGGCGGGACCGGACAGGAAGGTGGTATCATCCTCGGACAGCGCGATCAGAAAGGCGTCGCGCAGCACCGGCTCGGCCTCGATCCCGGCCTCGCCCGCGGGCAGGGCCATGATCCCCGCATCGAAACGGTGGCTCAGCACGCCCGCGACCAGATCGTCGGTCACCACCTCGTGCAGTTCCAGGTCCAGCGCGGGATGGCGGTCGCGCAACGCCGGCACCAGATGCGGGATCAGATAGGGCGCGACCGTCGGGATGATCGCCAGCCGCAGCCGCCCCGACAGCGCCGAGCGGCCGGCCCGCGCCAGCGCGTCCAGCCGCTTGGCGGTGTCGATCAACTCTTGCGCCACCGGCAAGAGCCGCTCTCCCAGCGCGGTCAGCCGCACCGGCCCTGCCCCGGCCCCGCGCTCGAACAGCGCCCCGCCCAGCCGGGCCTCGAGCTGGGCGATCTGGCTCGACAGGCCCGGCTGCGAGACATGCACCGTCTCGGCGGCGCGGCCGAAATTGCCCAGCCGCGCGACGGCAAGAAAATAGGTGATCTGGCGCAGGGTGAAGTTCATAATTCCTGATTATCACCGTGTAGGGCAATCACAAGCACCGATTCTAAACCGGCGCCCGGGCCGGGAAAGCCGGAGCCGCGGACCGGGGCGGACCGGTGGGGCGAGATCAGCCCGGCTGGCGCTGCACCAGCAGCTTGTCGATGCGGCGGCCGTCCATGTCCACCACCTCGATGCGCCAGCCCTGCCAGTCCACGCGGTCGCCGGCCTGCGGCAGCCGCCCGGCCAGGTCCAGCACCAGCCCGGCCACGGTGGAGAAGTCGTGATCCTCGTCCAGCGGCAGCGAAAGGCGGTCGGCGAATTCGTCGACCGGCATCCAGCCGGCGACCAGCAGACTGCCGTCCTCGCGCTCGACCAGCTTCGGCTCGTCGTCGGAAAAGCCGGCGAATTCGCCGGTGATCGCCTCCAGCACGTCCATCGGCGTCACCACGCCCTCGAAATGGCCGTATTCGTCATAGACCAGCAGCATCTGCCCGGGCGCGGCGCGCAGCCGGCTGATGACCTCGGGCGCGTCCATGGTCTCGGGGATGATCGGGGCGGGCTGCATGACCTCGCGCAGGTCCACCGCCTCGGCCCGGCTCTGCGACATCAGGTCCACGCTGGCGATCACCCCGATCAGGTTGTTCGGATCGCCGTCGCTGACCGGCAGGCGGGTGCGGCGGCTGTCGCGGAACTTGCGCGCCATCTCCTCCCAGCTGTCGCCGACATCGATCGCCTCGATGTCGCGCCGGGGCGTCATCAGCCCGCGCGCGCTGCGGTCGGCGATGCGCATGACGCCGGCGATCATCTCGGTCTCGGCGCGGTGCATGACACCGGCCGTCTCGGCCTCCGAGATGACCAGCTTGATCTCCTCGTCGCTGATGGTCTGGCGGTCCTGGCCCGATTGCCCCAGCGCCGCCAGCACCAGCTTGCCGGACCGGTCGAGCAGCCAGACCAGCGGCGCCGCCCCGCGCGAGATGGCGCGCATCAGCGGCGCGACCCGGGCAGCGACCCGCTCGGGCGCCTTCAGCGCCAGCTGCTTGGGCACCAGTTCGCCCACGATCAGCGACAGATAGGTGATCGCCACCACCACGCCGCCCATGCCGAGCGGCTGCGCCAGCGAGGCCGGCACGCCCCAGCCCGGCAGCGCCGCCGCCAGACGCGCGCCCAGCGTCGCACCGGAAAAGGCCCCGGACAGCACGCCGACCAGCGTGATGCCGATCTGGACCGAGGACAGGAAGCGCCCCGGATCCTCGCCCAGCTGCAAGGCGGTGGCGGCACCCCGGTCGCCGCGCTCGGCCAGCACCTTCAGCCGCGCCGGGCGGGCCGAGACGATGGCCAGCTCGGACATGGCCAGAAGCCCGTTCAGCAGGGTCAGGACAAAAACAACAAGGATTTCGATCCACATCGAAGGGAGCTCGCTCGGGTCAGGGCAATGCCGGAAGGTGGCGCGGGCGCAGCGGGCTGCGCCGGTCGGAAGGGGCATCGGTCATGCGCGTGTCGGCATCTGGCTCCGGCTGTGTCATGCCCCACTATATCGGCTGCCGCCGCCGTGGCAATCGCCGAAGCCGCCACCGCGCCGGACGCAACGTCACCCCCCGCGCCAATCCCGAATTCGAGAGATTTTTTCTTTCGTCTTATTGGCCGTTATGGAAATTTTCATTCCCGGGGCATAGCGTGACAAGAATCACTGTATGCGTAACGAGGGGCAAATGAAGGACAGATCCGAGGAAACGCCGGAAAAAATTGTGCTGGTCCTTCAGGGCGGCGGGGCCCTGGGGGCGTTTCAGGCCGGCGCCTACGAGGCGCTCTGCCGCGCGGGGCAGGAACCGGAATGGCTGGCCGGCATCTCGATCGGCTCGATCAACGCCGCGCTGATCGCCGGCAACCGGCCCGGCCAGCGGCTCGCGGCGCTGCGCCAGTTCTGGGAAGGGGTGACGGGCGCGCCCTGGCTGCTCGGCGCCTGTTTCGAGGGCGGGCCGCTGCACGACCCGATGCGCGCCTTCTGCAACGAAAGCCGCGCCGCTCTGACCACGATGCTGGGCGCGCCGGGCTTCTTCCGCCCGCGCATGCCGGACATGTTCTCGTTCCTGCCCGGGCTGATGCGGCAGACCAGCTGGTATGACACCACGCCGCTGCGGGACACGCTGCTGCACCTGATCGATTTCGACTATCTCAATGGCGAGGGCCCGCGCCTGTCCGTCGGCGCGGTGGATGTCGAGACCGGCAACTTCACCTGTTTCGACAGCCGCGAGACGCGCATCTCCGTCGATCACATCATGGCCTCGGGCGCGCTGCCGCCGGGCTTTCCCGCGGTCGAGATCGACGGCCGGCAATATTGGGACGGCGGGCTGGTGTCGAACTCGCCGCTGCAATTCGTGCTGGCAACGCCCAGCAACCGGCCGCTCTGCATCTATCAGGTGGACCTCTACCCCTCGCGCGACATCCTGCCGCGCAACATGGCCCAGGTCGAGCAGCGCGAGCGCGAGATCCGCTTTTCCAGCCGCACCCGGCTGAACACCGACGATTTCCGCATCCGCCATGCGCTGGCCAGCGCCGCGCGCCGGCTGCACGGCCGCCTGCCGGTCGAGCTGCGCGACGACCCGGACCTCGCCATGCTGATCGAGGCCGGCCCCGCCCATCCGGTCAGCCTGATGCACCTGATCTATCGCCATGCCGATTACGAAAGCGCGTCCAAGGATTACGAATTCTCGCGCCTGTCGATGCTGGACCATTGGCGCGACGGGCTGCGCGACGCGGAACAGTCGCTGCGCGACCCCCGCTGGACCGAGCGGCAGGTGCCCGAGGACGGGCTGATGGTCTTCGACCGCAACGACCCGCACCGGCAGGACACCGCGGTCTGAACCCGGGGCGGCACCGGCGGGAAAGCCGGCGCCCGCGCCGCGGTCACTTGCGGAACAGGTCCCGCAGCCCCGAGGGCTGGCTGCGCCAGAACTGCGGCGGCGCCGTGACGCTGGCACCCAGCTTCGCCGCCGCGTGCCAGGGCCAGCGCGGATCGTAAAGCACCGTCCGGGCCAGCGCGATCATGTCGGCATCGCCGGTGGCGACGATGGCCTCGGCCTGCTCGGGCTCGGTGATCAGCCCCACGGCGATGACCGGAATCCCGACCGCCTGCCTGACCGCCCGGGCCAGCGGCACCTGATAGCCGGGACCGACCGGGATCTGCTGGCGCGGATCCAGCCCGCCGCTGCTGACATGGATGGCGGCGCAGCCCCGCGCCTCCAGCGCCTGCGAAAAGGCGATGCTGCCGGCAATGTCCCAGCCGCCCTCGACCCAGTCCGTGCCCGAGATGCGCACGGTGACCGGATAGCCCGCCGGCACCGCGTCCCGCACCGCCTCGAAAACCTCCAGCGGAAAGCGCATGCGGTTTTCCGGGCTGCCGCCATAGTCGTCCTCGCGCCGGTTGGACAGCGGCGACAGGAACTGGTGCAGCAGATAGCCATGCGCGGCATGGATCTGGATCGCGTCGATCCCCAGCCGCACCGAGCGGCGCGCCGCCTCGGCAAAGGCGTCGCGCACCCGCGCCAGCCCGGCGCGGTCCAGCGCCAGGGGCGGGTTCTCGCCCTCGGCAAAGGGCAGGGCCGAGGCCGAAACGGTCTGCCAGCCATGCGCCGCATCCGGGGCGATCTGCGCCTCGCCCTCCCAAGGCTTCACGGTCGAGGCCTTGCGCCCGGCATGGGCCAGCTGGATGGCGATCGGCATGTCCGACCAGGCCCGCACGCCCTTCAGCACCCGGTCCATGGCCGCCTCGGTCGCATCGTCCCACAGCCCGACATCGGCATAGGAGATGCGGCCCTCGGGCAGGACGGCGGTGGCCTCGATGGTCAGGATCGCCGCGCCGGAATGCGACAGCGCGCCCAGATGGATCAGGTGCCAGTCGGTCATCCGCCCGTCCTCGGCCGAATACATGCACATCGGCGCGATGACGATCCGGTTCGCAAGGGTCTGGCCGGCAATGGCGATCGGCTCGAAAAGCTTCGGTTTGGGCATGAATGCGGTCCTTGCTGTTGCCCGTTCCAGATAAGCCTCGGCCGCCCCGCCGCAACCCCCCGCCGGCGCGCTTCTTTCTTGCCCAAATATCCCGGGGGAGTCGCGGAACGCGACGGGGGCAGAGCCCCCGCCCGCCATCAGAAGCTGTTGCGCTCGTGATAGGTGCGCAGGAAATTCTGGATGCGCTGGTCCTTCGGCGCGTGGAAGATGGCCTGCGGACTGTCCACCGCCACCAGCTCGCCCTTTTCCATGAAGCCGACCTGGTCGGCGACATGGGCGGCGAAGCCCATCTCATGCGTGACCACCACCATGGTCATCCCCTCATTCGCCAGCGCCTTCATCACGTTCAGCACCTCGCCCACCAGCTCGGGATCGAGCGCCGAGGTCGGCTCGTCGAACAGCATCAGCCGCGGCTCCATGGCGATGGCGCGGGCGATGGCGACGCGCTGCTGCTGGCCGCCCGACAGACGCGAGGGGTGGTTGCCCATCTTGTCGGCCAGCCCGACCTTGGCCAGCGCCTCGGCGGCGCGCTTTTCCGCCTCGGCTTTCGGCAGGCCGCGCACCCGGACCAGCCCCTCGGCCACGTTCTCCTTGGCGGTCATGTGCGGCCACAGGTTGAACTGCTGGAACACCATGCCGATGGCGCGGCGCATCTCGCGCAGCTTGCGCCCCGCCATCTTGCGGCCCGGCGCCTCGTAGCCGATCAGCTGGCCGTCGATGCGGATCTCGCCCGAGTCGTATTCCTCGAGGAAGTTGATGCAGCGCAGCAGCGTGGACTTGCCCGAGCCCGAGGGCCCGATCAGGCAGGTCACCTTGCCCGGCGGGATGGACAGGTCCACGTCCTTCAGCGCGTGGAAGGGACCGTAATACTTGTTGACCTTGCGGATCTCGACGGCGGATGCCTGCATCGGCTCAGGTCCTTTCGATCAGGTGTTTGGTGATGCGCGTCTCAAGCCGGCGGCCGATGCGCGAGATGGTCTCGACCAGCGCCCAGAAGAACAGCGCCAGCACCAGGTTCGCCTCCAGATAGCGGAAGGTCTCGGTGGACATGCGGCTGACCTGATACATCAGCTCGGGCACGGTGATGATCGACAGGATCACCGTCTCCTTGGTCAGGATGATCGAGAAATTGACCAGCGCCGGCAGCGACGAGACCAGGCCCAGCGGCAGCAGGATGCGGCGCACGATGGCCGGCTCGGCCATGCCGATGGCGCGGGCGGCCTCGATCTGGCCATGCGGCACGGCGCGGAAGCCCGAGCGGAAGATCTCGGCGAAATAGGGGCTGCCATAGAGGGTCAGGCCCAGCAGGCCCGCCGGCAGCGCGTCCAGCCGCAGCCCGATCAGCGGGCCGCCGTAATACAGCACGAAAAGCTGCACCAGGAAGGGCGTGCCGCGGATCACCTCGATATAGGCCTGGATGATCCAGCCCAGCCAGCGCGGCCCGTAGCGTTGCATGAGCGCGATCACCAGCCCCAGCGCCATGCCGAAGATGGTGCCGAGGACCCAGCACAGCACGGTGACGCCAAAGCCCCTCAGCAGGGCGGGACCGTATTGTTCAAGGATGCTCCATTCCATCAGACGGCCGTCCTGTGTTCAAGGTAACGTCCCAGCGCCGCAAGGCAGAGGTTGATCGCCAGATAGATGCAGGCGGCGGCGATATAGACCTCGAGCGGGCGGAAGGTGGTCGCGGCCTGGGCCTGGCTGGCGCGGGTCAGTTCCAGGATGCCGACGACCGAGACCAGCGAGCTGGCCTTGACCAGCAGGATCAGCTCGTTGACCAGCGCCGGCAGCGACATGGTGAAGGCCTGGGGCAGGATCACCCGGGTCCAGACATCGCGCGGGGTCATGCCGATGGCGACGGCGGCCTCGGTCTGGCCCCTGGGCAGCGCCGCGATGGCGCCGCGCCAGATCTCCGAGATATAGGCGCTGGCGCAGATGCCGACGGTGACGACCGCCGCGAAGATGGCGGGCACGTCGATGCCGATCACCGGCAGCGTGTAGTAGAACACCAGCAGCTGGACCAGCAGCGGCACGCCGCGCAGGAAGCTGACCCAGATGGCGGCGAAGTTGCGCAGGGCCGCATAGGGCGACAGCCGCGCCGCACAGATCAGCGTGCCGATCACCAGCCCCAGCGCGATGCCAAGGCCCGAGATCAGCAGCGTATAGCGCGCCGCCCAGAACAGCGGTTCGAAACTTTGAAGAAAGACCGGGATGGAGAACATGCGCGCCTCGCCTTGGCCCTTGGGGAACGGGCGGGGCATCCCCCGCCCGCCAGCGGCTTAGTTGGTCGGGACTTCGCGGGGCAGTTCGGTATAGCTGCCCAGCCATTTCTCCTGGATCGCCTTGACCCGGCCGTCATCGGTCATCTTCAGCAGCGCATCGTTGATGGCCTGGGCAAAGCTTTCGCTGGCTTCCTCCTTGCGCAGCACCCAGGCGAAATAGGTCGGCTGGCCGAACTGTGCCGGCTCGAACAGCGCGAAGGTCTCGGGGCGGTTCTTCACCAGATAGGTCAGGTTCGGCAGCGAGCCCGCCACCGCGTCCAGACGGCCGGCGGCCAGGTCGGCATAGGCTTCGTCCGTGGTGCCGTATTCCTTGACGTTCACGCCGCCCAGGCTTTCGCCATAGGCTTGCAGCTGGCGGAACTGCGCGGTGCCCTGCTGGACGCCGACGGTCTTGCCCTTGATGTCCTCGGGCTTGGTCAGCTCGGTGTTCGAGGCGGCCTTGACCAGCGAGACGGTGGCATCGGCGATCGGCAGGGTGAAGGTGTAACGCTCCAGCCGCTCGGGCGTGATGGTGACGGGCGCGATGACGATGTCGAATTTCTTGACTTCGAGGCCCGGCAGCTCGGCGGTCCAGGGGATGTCCTGATAGACCGGCTCGACGCCGATTTCCTTGGAAACCTCGTCGAACAGGTCCTTGGTCATGCCCTCATAGGTGCCGTTGTTCAGCATGTCGAAGGGGGCATAGTGCATGTCGGTGGCGGTGACGATCTTGCCGGCGGCCTTGATGTCGGCAAGCTGGTCGGCCTGCGCGGCAGTGCCGAGCGCAAGCGCGGTCAGGCCGAACAGGGCAGCCTTGATGCTGGTGTGGAAGGTCATGTCTGTCTCCTAGTTGGACGGTGAGGGGCGCGGCCCCGGTGCGTTGCGACGCCGCGCCTATGGATCAGAGAATGGCGGGCAGATTCAACCCGTGCTCCCGCGCGCAGTCCAGCGCGATCTGATAGCCCGCGTCCGCGTGCCGCATGACGCCGGTGGCCGGGTCGTTCCACAGCACGCGCGCCAGCCGCGCATCGGCATCCTCGCTGCCGTCGCAGCAGATCACCATGCCGGAATGCTGCGAAAAGCCCATGCCGACGCCGCCGCCATGGTGCAGCGACACCCAGGTCGCGCCCGAGGCGGTATTCAGCAGCGCGTTCAGCAGCGGCCAGTCGGACACCGCGTCCGAGCCGTCCTGCATCGCCTCGGTCTCGCGGTTGGGCGAGGCGACCGAGCCCGAGTCGAGATGGTCGCGGCCGATGACGATGGGCGCCTTCAGCTCGCCGTTGCGCACCATCTCGTTGAAGGCGAGGCCCAGCTTGTGGCGGATGCCAAGGCCGACCCAGCAGATCCGCGCCGGCAGGCCCTGAAAGCTGATGCGCTCGCGCGCCATGTCCAGCCAGTTGTGCAGATGCGGATCGTCCACCAGTTCCTTGACCTTTTGGTCGGTCTTGTAGATGTCCTCGGGATCGCCCGACAGCGCCGCCCAGCGGAACGGACCGATGCCCTTGCAGAACAGCGGCCGGATATAGGCCGGCACGAAACCGGGGAAGGCGAAGGCGCGCTCGAAGCCCTCTTCCAGCGCCATCTGGCGGATGTTGTTGCCGTAGTCGACGGTCGGGATGCCTGCATCATGGAAGGCCACCATGGCCTCGACCTGCTTGCGCATCGACTTGCGGGCGGCGGCGGCCACCGCCTTGGGATCGGTCTCCTGCCGGACGCGCCATTCGGCGACGGTCCAGCCCTGCGGCAGATAGCCATGCACCGGGTCGTGGGCCGAGGTCTGGTCGGTCACGATGTCGGGACGCACGCCACGCCTGACCAGTTCCGGGAACACCTCGGCGGCATTGCCGATCAGCGCCACGGATTTCGCCTCGCCGGCCTTGGTCCAGCGGTCGATCATCTCCAGCGCCTCGTCGAGGCTGTGGGTCTTTTCGTCGACATAGCGGGTGCGCAGGCGGAAATCGGCGCGGGTCTCGTCGCATTCCACCGCCAGACAGCAGGCGCCGGCCATGACCGCGGCCAGAGGCTGGGCGCCGCCCATGCCGCCAAGCCCGGCGGTCAGGATCCACTTGCCCTTCAGGTTGCCGCCGTAATGCTGGCGCCCGGCCTCGACGAAGGTCTCGTAGGTGCCCTGCACGATGCCCTGGCTGCCGATATAGATCCACGAGCCGGCGGTCATCTGGCCGTACATCGCCAGGCCCTTCTTATCCAGCTCGTTGAAATGGTCCCAGTTCGCCCAATGCGGCACCAGGTTCGAGTTGGCGATCAGCACCCGCGGCGCGTCCTTGTGGGTCTTGAACACGCCGACCGGCTTGCCGGATTGCACCAGCAGGGTCTCGTCGGTCTCCAGCTTCTTGAGGCTGTCGACGATCAGGTCGAAATCCTTCCAGGTGCGGGCGGCGCGGCCGATGCCGCCATAGACCACCAGCTCATGCGGGTTCTCGGCCACGTCGGGATGCAGGTTGTTCATCAGCATCCGCATCGGCGCCTCGGTCAGCCAGCTTTTTGCGGTGATCTCGGTGCCGGTGGGCGGGAAGATGTCGCGGGTATTGTGACGCGGATTGGTCTGGGGGTTGTCCATCTCGGTCTCCGTTCAGGCCAGCATGTTGCCGGAAATGATGATGCGTTGGATTTCGGACGAACCTTCATAGATCCGCATGATGCGCAGATCGCGGTTGATCCTCTCGATGGGAAAGTCGCGGGTATAGCCATAGCCGCCATGCAATTGCAGCGCGGTGTCGGCGATCTTGCCCGCCGCCTCGCTGGCGGCCAGTTTCGCCATGCTCGACGCCAGCGAGAAGCGCCCGCCGTGGTCATGGGCCTGCTGGCGCTGGCGCGCGGCATCCTGCGACAAGAGCAGCGCCTGACGAAAAGCGACGCCCATGTCGGCGATCATCCAGCGGATGCCCTGCCGGTCGGTCAGCCGCTCGCCGCCGATGACGCGGTCCTTGGCATAGGCGATGGCGGCGTCCATCGCCGCTTTCGCCAGCCCCAGGCATTGCGCCGCGACCTCGATGCGGCCGTTGTCCAGCACCTGCATGGCGGTGCGAAAGCCCCTACCCTCTTCGCCCAGCAGGGCATCCTCGGGCAGCTGGCAGTCGAGGTTCAGGGTGAACACATGCCCGCCCTTCAGCCCCATGGTCTTTTCCGGTGCGCCCGGATCCAGCCCCGGCGTGCCTTTCGGCAGGATGAAGGCCGAGATGCCGCGATGGCCCTTCTCGGGATCGGTCACCGCATAGACGACGATGAAATCCGCCACGCCGCCGTTCGAGATGAAGCATTTCGTGCCCTTCAGGTGCCAGCCGGTTTCCGTGCGGCGGGCGCGGGTCTTCATGTCGGCGGGGTCCGAGCCGGCGGTCGGCTCGGTCAGGGCGAATGCCCCCAACGCCTCGCCGGCGGCGGCTTTCGGCAGCCATTCCTGCTTTTGCGCCTCGGTTCCGCCGATCAGGATCGAGTCGGTCGCCAGGTAATGCGCCGTCAGCGCCGAGGCCGTGGACCCGCAGGCCCCCGCCACGATGGCGACGGCGCGCAGCAGCGCCGGGGCCGAGATGCCGCTGCCGCCATATTCCTCGGGCAGGTTCGCGCCCATCATCCCGGCCTCGCCCAGAACGGCAAGTTGCTCGTGGACAAAGGCCGAGGTCTCGTCGGTCTCGGCGGCTTTCGGCGCGATCCGCTCGGCGCAGATGCGCTCCAGCACGTCGCAGAACAGCCGCTCCTCCTCGGCCAGCATGGGCCAGTCGTCGCTCATGCGGTCTCCTCCAATCCGAATGTGCGCAGGATGGCGGCGCGGTCGCCGCCAAGGCGCGGGGCCGAGGTCTCGGCCACGGGTTTCTCTGCATCGAAGCGCACCGGCTGGCCGACGGTCGGCGCCAGTCCCAGCACCGGATGCGGCAGGCGGCTGACCAGCCCGCGCGTCTGCGCATGCTCGTTGCCCGCAGCCTGGGCGATGTCCCAGATCGGCGCGGCGGGCAGGCCGACGCCGGCCAGAGCCGCGACGGCTTCCTCGGTCGTGCGCTCGCGCGACCAGCTTTCGATCAGGCGCTTGAGCTCGGGCTCATGCGCGGTGCGGCTTTCGTCGCTGGCAAAGCGCGGATCGTCCGCGGCATCCGGCGCGCCGATCAGCGCGGCCAGCGCGGCGAATTGCTTGCCGTTCAGCACCGCGATCACCACCTGCCCGTCTTGCGTCGCAAAACAGCCGAAGGGGGTGGACAGGGGATGGCGGTTGCCCACCCGCTGCGGCAGCGCCCCGGCATAGAAATGCAGCGCGTGGCTGGTGGTCAGCATCGAAAACAGCGCGTCATACATGGCGACATCCAGCGTGGCGCCCTGCCCCGTGGCGTTGCGATTGACCAGCGCCGCCATGATCGCCCAGCTTCCGAACAGGCCGGCGATCAGGTCGGCGACGCTTTCGCCGGTCTTCAGCGGCGCGCCGCCTTCCTCGCCGGTGCCGGCCATCAGCCCGGACATGGCCTGCACCACCAGGTCATAGGCCGGCAGGTCGCGGAACGGCCCGTCCTGGCCGAAGCCCGAGATCGAGCAATAGACCAGCCGCGGATTCGCCGCCCGCAGCGCCTCGGCCCCAAGGCCCAGCCGGGCCGCGACGCCGGGGCGGAAGTTCTCCACCACCACGTCGACCTGCGCCGCGATTTCGCGCGCCAGCGCCAGGTCGGCGGGGTCCTTCAGGTCTAGGACAAGGCTCTGCTTGCCGCGGTTGTTCAGCGTGAAGAGCGCGCTTTCGCCGTCCTTGAACGGGCCGATATGGCGATAGTCGTCGCCGGCGGGAGGCTCCAGCTTGATGATTTCGGCACCCAGATCGGCCAGAAGCGCGGTGCAATAGGGCCCCGCCAGCACGCGGGACAGGTCCAGCACCTTGATGCCTTGCAGCGGCTTCATGCGCGCAACTCCGGCGCCAGCGCGGCGAGGCGTTCAAGGATCGCCTTCAGCGTCACCCGCAGCGCCTCGGCCTTCTGCTCGTCATAGGCGAAGGGCGGGGCCTCGGTCGCCAGATGCGTCGCCTGCGCCAGTTCCATCTGGATGGCATGCACACCCTGCCCCGGCTGGCCGTAATGCCGCGTCGTCCAGCCGCCCTTGAAGCGGCCGTTCAGCACATGGCTGCGGCCGCTTGCGGCGCAAAGCTCGAACGTCGCGGCCTCGATGCGCTTGTCGCAAGCGGCGCCGCTGTTGGTGCCGATGTTGAAATCCGGCAGCACGCCCTGAAACAGGAAGGGGATCACCGAGCGGATCGAGTGGCAGTCATAAAGGATCGCCACGCCGTGACGCGCCCGCACCCGCTCGATCTCGGCGGCCAGCGCCGCGTGATAGGGGGCGTGGAACTGCGCTTTGCGGGTGGCGATCTCCTCGGCGGTCGGCTCCACCTCCCAGATCGGTTCGCCGTCGAAATCGGTCAGCGGCACAAGGCCGGTGGTGTTCTGCCCGGGATAGAGGCTCGCATCGTCCGGCCCGCGATTGGCGTCGATGACATAGCGGTGAAAGGTCGCCCGCACCGTTGTCGCGCCGGGCAGAAGCCCGTCATAGAGCCGATGGATATGCCAGTCGGTATCGGCCAGCACCTGCCCGCGCGGGTTCAGCCGGGCGCGCATCCCATCGGGCAGCCAGGTCCCGGTATGCGGCAGGCCGAGGATGACCGGGCTGTCGCCCTGCGTGACTTCGACGGGGGTCACGGCCGCACCTCGTCCAGCAGGTGGCCGGGAACGGCGCCGACCAGCACGCCCTCGCGCACCAGCCGGGCGGATTCGGCCAGGTCGGGGGCAAGATAGCGGTCCTGCTCCAGCGCCGGCACCGTCTGGCGCAGCGCGGCGATCACCGCCTGCAAGGGCGCCGAGGTCGCCAGCGGCGCGCGGAACTCGACGCCGGCGCTGGCGCAAAGCGCCTCGATGCCCAGGATCTGCGCGAGGTTCGCATTCATGCGCTTCAGCCGCCGGGCGCCATGCGCGGCCATGCTGACGTGATCCTCCTGATTCGCCGAGGTCGGCGTCGAGTCGGTGCTGCACGGCGTCGCCAGGTGCTTGTTCTCGCTCATCAGCGCCGCCGAGGTCACTTCCGCGATCATCAGGCCCGAGTTCAGCCCCGGATCGGGGGTCAGGAAGGGCGGCAGGTCGTGGCTCAGCGCCGGATCGACCATCAGCGCAATGCGGCGCTGGGAAATGGCGCCGATCTCGGCAATGGCCAGCGCGATCTGGTCGGCGGCGAAGGCCACCGGCTCGGCATGGAAGTTGCCGCCCGAGACGATGCGGTCGGCCCCGACCAGCACCAGCGGGTTGTCGGTGGCGGCGTTCGATTCGATCTCCAGCGTGCGGGCGGCCTGCCAGAGCAGGTCGATGCAGGCGCCCGTCACCTGCGGCTGGCAGCGGATGCAATAGGGATCCTGGACGCGGGTATCGCCCTCGCGGTGGCTCTCGCGGATCTCGGACCCATCCATCAGTGCGCGGATCGTCCGCGCCGCGACGATCTGGCCGCGATGGCCGCGCAGCGTGTGGATCTCGTCCAGGAAGGGCGCGGTCGAGCCCATGATCGCATCGGTCGACAGCGACGAGGTGACCAGCGCCGCGCGGGCCGAGGCGAAAGCCTCGAACAGCCCCGCCAGCGCGAAGGCGGTCGAGACCTGGGTGCCGTTGATCAGCGCCAGCCCCTCTTTCGCGGCCAGCACCACGGGCGCGAGGCCGGCGGCGGCCAGCGCCTCGGCGGCGGGCATCTCGCGGCCGTCATAGGTTGCGCGGCCCTCGCCCAGCATGGCGGCGGCCATATGCGCCAGCGGCGCCAGATCGCCCGAGGCACCGACCGAACCCTGCGACGGGATCACCGGCAGCACGCCGCGCGCCAGCATGTCCTCGATCAGCTGGATCACCTCGGGGCGCACGCCCGAGGCGCCGCGGCCCAGCGACAAGAGTTTCAGCACCATGATCAGGCGCACGGTTTCCGGCTCGACCGGCTCGCCCACGCCGCAGCAATGCGACAGGATCAGGTTGCGTTGCAGGGTGGCGGTGTCCTCGGCCCTGATCTTGATCGAGGCGAGCTTGCCGAAGCCGGTATTCACGCCATAGACCGGCGCGTCACCATTGGCGGCGGCGGCGATGCGCGCGGCGGATTCGGCGATGCCGGGACGAGCCGAGTCGGCCAGCCGCACGGCTAGGCCCTGACGCCAGACCTGTTCAAGCTGCGCGAGCGTGGTTTCACCGGGGATAAGGATCAGTTCAGACAAGTTCGCCTCCGACAATGCGGGCATGAAGGGGGTTGAAGCCGATGCGATAGGTCAGTTCGGCCGGGTGCCGGATGTCCCAGACCGCCAGGTCGGCGCGCATGCCGGGCGCCAGCCGGCCGCGATCCGCAAGGCCCAGCGCCCGGGCGGCGTGGCGCGTGACACCCGCCAGGCATTCCGAGGGCGTCATGCGGAACAGCGTCGCGCCCATGTTCATGGTCAGCAGCAGCGAGGTCAGCGGCGAGGTGCCGGGATTGCAATCGGTGGCCAGCGCGATCGGCACGCCGGCATCGCGCAAGCCGCCCATCGGCGGGTATTGCGTCTCGCGCAGGGTATAGAAGGCGCCGGGCAGCAGCACCGCCACGGTGCCATGGGCCGCCATGGCCTCGATACCGTCCGGTCCCAGATATTCCAGATGATCCGCCGACAGCGCGCCGTGCTGCGCCGCCATGGCCGCGCCGCCCAGGTCGGAAAGCTGCTCGGCATGCAGCTTGACCGGCAGGCCCAGCCTTGCCGCATGGTCGAAGATGCCGGCCATTTCCTCGCGCGTGAAGGCGATGCCCTCGCAGAACCCGTCCACCGCGTCGATCAGCCCCTCGGCAAGGCCGCGCTGCATGCCGGCGACCACCACCTCGCGGATATATCCCTCGCGGTCGTCCCTGTATTCCGGCGGCAGGGCATGGGCGGCCAGCCAGGTGGTGCGCACCGTCACCTTGCGGACCTGCCCGATGCGGCGGGCGACGCGCAGCATCTTCAGCTCGCTGTCGATGTCCAGCCCGTAGCCCGACTTGATCTCCAGCGTCGTCACGCCCTCGGCCAGCAGCGTATCGACACGCGGCAGAGCGGCGGCCAGCAGCGCATCCTCATCCGCCTCGCGCGTGGCGCGGACGCTGGACAGGATGCCGCCGCCGGCCCGCGCGATCTCCTCGTAGGAGGCGCCTTCCAGCCGCATCTCGAACTCGCGCGCGCGGTCGCCGCCGAAGACGATATGGGTGTGGCAGTCGATCAGCCCCGGCGTCACCAGCCGGCCGCCCATGTCGCGGCGCGTCGCATCGCCATAGCGCGCAGGCAGGTCCGATTCGGCGCCGACCCAAGCGATTCGCCCGGCCTCGATCACCAGCACCCCCTGCTCGATCAGGCCGTAACCACCTGATTCTTCGTCCATCGTAACAAGCTGGGCGTTGTGGAGAAGCTGCATCGGATCGCATCCCGGATTGATTTCTCGGTTGTTCTATGTCTAAACTTAATTAATCTCTATGTCTAAACTTATTTTGGCGCAAAGAAGGGCGACGGGATGACGGTTATCTGGGCGGAACGGGCCTTGTTGCCCGATGGATGGGCAGAAAATGTCCGGGTGACGGTCGAGCAAGGCCGAATCGCCGCCGTGGAAAAGGATGCGGCGCCGCAGGGCCATCGCGCCGGCCTGCTGCTGCCGGCGCTCGCGAACCTGCACAGCCACGCCTTCCAGCGCGCCATGGCCGGGCTTTCCGAGGCGAAGGGCCCCGAGCCGCGCGACACCTTCTGGACCTGGCGGCAGATCATGTATCGCTTCCTCGACCACCTGACGCCCGAGGATGTCGAAGCCATCGCCGCGCTGGTGCAGATGGAGATGCTGGAGGCCGGCTATGCCACCAATGTCGAGTTCCACTATCTGCACCACCGTCCCGGGGCTGGGCATTACGACAATATCGCCGAGATGGGCGAACGCATCGCCGCCGCGGCCGGCCGCACCGGCATCGGCCTGACCCTGCTGCCCGTGCATTACCAGTTCGGCGGCGTGGACCGTCGGCCGCTCGCCCCCGGCCAGAACCGCTTCGGCACCACGCCCGAGGAATTCCAGCGCCTGCTGGAAGGCTGCGAGGCGGCGCTGCGCGCCCTGCCCGCCGATTCCGGCATCGGCGTCGCCCCGCATTCGCTGCGCGCCGTCTCGCCCGAGGGGCTGGCGGCCTGCGTCGCGCTGCGCCCCGGCCGCCCGCTGCACATGCACCTGGCCGAGCAGGTGCCCGAGATCGAGGAGATCAGCGCCGCCTATGGCCGCCGCCCGGTCGAATGGCTGCTGGAGAACCACAGCCCCGACCGGCGCTGGACCCTGATCCACCTGACCCATATGACCGAGGACGAGACCCGCCGCCTGGCCGCCACCGGCGCCGTGGCGGGCCTGTGCCCGATCACCGAATCGTCGCTGGGCGACGGCATCTTCAACGGCACCATCTGGGCCGAGGCCGGCGGGCGCTACGGCTTCGGCTCGGACAGCAACATCCGCATCTCGCTGGTCGAGGAGCTGCGGACGCTGGAATACAGCCAGCGCCTGCGCGACCGCGGCCGGGCGATCCTGGCCAAGCCGGGGCGCTCGACCGGCCGGGTGATCTACGAAGCCGGGCTCGACGGCGGCGCCACGGCGGCGGGGCGCGAGACGGGGGCGATCCGGCCGGGGCTCTGGGCCGATCTGGTCGCGGTCGGGCTGGACAATCCGGTGATGTTCGGCCGCAAGGGCGACCAGCTCATCGACAGCCTGGTCTTCGCCGGCCATGACGGGCTGGTCCGCGACGTCTGGTCGGCGGGCCGCCATGTCATGCGGGACGGCCGGCATATGGACCGCGACCGCATCATGTCGGAATATCTGGCGACCATCGCCCGCGTTCAGGATCGCATGTGACCGAGAAAACCGCCCAGATCTCCAAGGCGCAAGCCATCGTCAGCGAGGTGCGCCGCCGCATCGTGGACCGCGAATGGCGGCAGGGCGACCGCATCCCGGACGAGGCCGAGCTGGCCGTCGAGTTCGGCGTCGCCCGCGCCACGGTGAACAAGGCCCTGCAAATGCTGGCCGAGGAGGGGCTGCTGGACCGCAAGCGCCGGGCCGGCACCCATGTGACGGTGAACCCGGCGCGCAAGGCCACGCTGACCATCCCCATCGTGCGCGAGCAGATCGAGCAGGCGGGGATGGAATACAGCCACCGGGTCATCGCGCAGAAGGAAAGCCCGATCCCGGCCGAGATCGCGCAGCGCATGGAACTGCCCGAGGGGCGGATGCTGATCCATCTGCGCACCGTGCATTACGGCGACGGCAAGCCCTTCCAGGTCGAGGACCGCTGGATCAATCCCGGCGCCGCGCCCGGCGTCGCCGGCATCGACTTCCACCGCGTCAACGCCAATGAATGGCTGGTGCGCAACGCGCCTTGGCTGCGCGCCGACATGGCCTTTTCGGCCGAGAACGCCAATGCCCGCGACGCCCGGCTGCTGGAGACCCGGCAGGGCAGCGCGCTGCTGATCCTGCAGCGCACCACCTTCAACGATCTGGGCGCGATCACCACCGTCCGGGTGGCCTTTCATCCCGGCTATGCCATGATCGCAACGCACTAGACGCCGCGCCGGCTTCACTTTGCGCGGCCCTTCGCCTAAGAGGCTGGCAATCCCAAAAAGGAAAAGCCATGGCCAGCGCCAATCTCAACATCATGATCAAGGCCGCGCGCAAGGCGGGCCGCAGCCTCGTCAAGGACTTCCGCGAGGTCGAGAACCTGCAGGTCTCGGTCAAGGGCGCCGGCGATTTCGTCAGCCGCGCCGACCACGAGGCCGAGCGCATCATCAAGGAAGAACTGCGCACCGCCCGCCCGAACTATGGCTGGATCGGCGAGGAAACCGGCGAAGAGGCCGGCGAGGACCCGACCCGGCGCTGGATCGTCGATCCGCTGGACGGCACCACCAATTTCCTGCACGGGTTGCCGCATTGGGCGATCAGCATCGCGCTGGAGCACAAGGGCGAGATCGTCGCCGCCGTGGTCTTCGACGCCGCCAAGGACGAGCTGTTCACCGCCGAAAAGGGCGACGGCGCCTTCCTGAACGACCGCCGCATCCGCGTCTCGGGCCGCCGCCGGATGATCGAATCGATCTTCGCCACCGGCGTGCCCTTCGCCGGGCGCGGCACCCTGCCCGCCACGCTGCGCGACCTGTCGCGGCTGATGCCGCTGACCGCCGGCGTGCGGCGCTGGGGCGCGGCCTCGCTGGATCTGGCCTATGTGGCGGCCGGCCGCTACGAGGGCTATTGGGAACGCGGCATCAAGTCCTGGGACGTGGCCGCCGGCATCCTGCTGGTGAAAGAGGCCGGCGGTTTCGTGGAATCGATCCGTTCCGAGGAAAGCCCGGTCGAATCGGGCTCGATCGTCGCCGCCAACCCGCAGCTTTTCGACGAGTTCGCAGGAATAGTGCGTCAACGCGACTGAGCCCGGCTTGACCTTTCCGGCGCGCGAAGGCATGGGCGAGTCTCAAGCCCGGGATTCCCGCCATGCCAAATAACCGCCAGACGGGGCCGCTGATGGCCCCGGCAGCCCGTCCGCCTGCCGTTCCCCCGCCGTTTGCCGCGCCCCGCGCCGAACGGCAGGGCACGGCGATCCTGCTGATCTGCGGCTCGGCACTGATCTTCGCGGCGCAGGACGGCATCTCGCGCCATCTGGGCGCAGCCTATTCGCCGATCTTCGTGATCATGCTGCGCTACTGGTTCTTCGCGGCCTTCGTGATCCTGCTTTGCGCCCGCGCACCGGGCGGGCTGTCACGCGCCCTGCACTCGAAACGGCCCTGGACGCAGATCTTCCGCGGCGTGCTGCTGGTGGCCGAGGTGGTGGTCACGGTCGAGGCCTTCGTGCGGCTGGGCCTGATCAACACCCACGCGATCTTTGCCTGCTATCCGCTGCTGATCTCGGCGCTGTCCGGCCCGATCCTGGGCGAAAAGGTCGGCTGGCGCCGCTGGGCGGCGGTCGCCGTGGGCTTCGCGGGCATCCTCATCGTGCTCAAGCCGGGCAGCGGCGTCTTCAGCGCCGATGCGGTGCTGCCCTTCGTCGGCGCGGCCATGTTCGCGGTCTATGGGCTGCTGACCCGGATGGTCGGGCGCGACGACCCGGCCATGGTCAGCTTTTTCTGGACCGGCATCGCCGGGGCGGTCGCCATCACCCTGGTCGGCATCTGGCATTGGGAACCGATCGCCGGGCGCGACATCCCCTGGCTTTTGCTGCTGTGCCTGACGGCGGTGGTGGCGCATTTCATGCTGATCAAGGCCTATGAGCTGGCCGAGGCCTCGGCCCTGCAGCCGTTTTCCTACACCCAGCTGGTCTGGGTCAGCATCTTCGGCGTGGTGATCTTCGGCGAGACGCTGGCGCCGAACGTCGCGCTCGGCGGGCTCATCGTGGTCGGCGCGGGGCTCTTCACCTGGTGGCGCTCGCGCCAGCGCGAGCGGGCCGGGCTGACGTGACGGCGCCGGCGCTGGCCGCCTCGACCGGCGCCGGACCCAGCACCTCGGCCAGCGCCCCGCCCGAGGCATAGCCGGCCAGCGTGCGCGCCGGCATCACCGGGCGGGCAGAGACCGTCAGCCGGATGGGCGGCGGCGCAGGCGCGGGCTTCATGCCGCCCCCGGTCAGGTCCCAGCTCGGCACCAGCGGCACCGGCGCGCCCTTGATACGGGCGCGATAGACGGGCAGCGCCTCGGCCACGCGCATGACGTAGTTGCGCGTCTCGTCGAAGGGGATCATCTCGACCCAATCGACCGGATCGACCTCGCCGCGCAGGTCGCCGAACTCGCCCAGCCAGCGGGCCGAGCGGCCCGGCCCGGCATTGTAGCCCGCCGCGACCAGCGCGATCGAGGGGCCGAAGCGTTCGCGCAGCCCCGCCAGATAGGCCGCGCCCAGCCGGGCGTTATAGGCGGCGTCGCGGGTCAGCCGGGCCTGGTCGAAGGGCTCGCCGATCCTGCGCGCCATCGAGCGCGCGGTGTCGGGCATGACCTGCATCAGCCCCAGTGCCCCGGCATGCGAGGAAACGGTATGGTTGAACTCGCTTTCCCGCCGGGCGATGGCCATGACCAGCTCGGGCGGCAGGCCCAGTTCGGCCTGCTCAAGCCCGGTCAGCGGGAAATAGGCGGCCGGATAGACGGCGCCCTTGGCGGCGGCGGCCTTGGCCAGCCGCAGCGCGTGCCAGGGCAGCCGCATCTCCAGCATCATCCGCGCCATGCGGCCGATATCCTCGGGCGCGGCAGTCTCGGCCAGGTGCAGGAAGAAGCGCGCGCCCTGATCGGCCTCGCCCGCCGCGACCAGCCAGGTGCCGGCCTGCCAGACCGGGTTCTCGCGCAGGCGGCTGCCGCGCCAGTCGGGCAGGCTGGCCTCGCTGCGCCCGGCAAGGGCCAGATCGGGCAGCATCGGCAGGCCCAGCCGTTCCGCGGCCAGCTGCCCGTACCAGGCCGACTGATAGCCGGCGGCGCGGGCATAGGCCGCATCGGCGCCGGCCTCGTCGCCCCCGGCCTCCAGCGCCCGGCCCTGCCAGTAATGCGCGCGGGACAGCGAGATCGGGCTGGCCACCGCCTGCTCCAGCGTGCGGAAATGCCGAAGCGCCCGGTCCGCCGCGCCGCCGCGCAGCGCGGCGTAGCCGGCAAGCCATTCCAGGTCCGAATAGGCATCGCTTCCCGGCGGCAGGAAATGCCCGGCCGCCAATCTCTCGGCCAGTGCCCAGTCGCCCTGCCGCAATGCCAGCCGGGCGTAATCGGCGCGCTTGCCGGCCCAGGCGGCGGGATCGCGCAGCGCCTCGGCGCTGGTCGAGCGTTCCAGCATCAGCGCGCGCGCCAGGTCCGGCATCTTGGCCCAGACCCGCCAGCGGAAGCGGTCCAGCGCCAGCCCCGCATCGCCCCGCTGCGCATCCGGCAGGGCCAGGATCAGCGCATCCACCCCCGCCTGCCCCGATTGCAGCGCCAGCCGCGCGCGGCCCAGGGCCTCAGCGGGATCCGAGGCCAGGGGCAGCACCACCTGCGCCGCCTGCCATTCGCCCAGATCCAGAAGCCGCATCAGCCGCGCATCGTGCAGGCCGGCAACCTCGGCGCCATGCGCGGCCAGGAAGGCGTCGGCCTCGGGCTTGGTCAGCGCCTGCTCGGACCAGAAGCGGGCGATCTCGGCCTTGGCGGCCGGCGGGTCGGTGGCCTGCAGGGCGGCGATCAGCGCCATCGCGCCGTTCAGCGTGTCCGGGCGGCGGGTGCCGAACCACGCGATCACCTCGGCCGGCGGCAGGTCCGGGCGCAGCACCGCATCGCCGCGCTTCCAGAACAGCGCCATGCCGGGCCAGTCGCGGTTGCGGGCGGCGAAATCGCGATATTCCGGCCAGCTGCCCTGCCCGGCCCGCAGCCGCTGCCACTGGATCAGGTCGCGGGCGATGGGGCCCGAGGCATCGGCCTCGGCCGTGGCGGTCGCCCAGTCGCGCATCGCCGCCGCCGCAAGCGCGCGCGACAGGTGCCCGGCATCCTCGGCCCCGGCCGGCTGGGCAAGGCTTACGGCAAGGGCCAGCACCGGCGCCAGGAGCCTGTCACGGAAAGGATACATCATGCCCCCCTTTCTGCGAGGTTCCGCCGGGCGGCGCAACTCACATCCTTGGCAATCCGCGCGCCCGGATGTAAGCCGCCAGCAGAGGCAAATTCAGGATACCCACATGTTCAAAGGCTCGCTGCCCGCGCTGGTCACGCCCTTCACCCCGGACGGGGAGCTGGATCTCCCCGCGCTGGAAAAGCTCGTCGACTGGCATGTCGCACAGGGCAGCCACGGGCTGGTGCCCGTCGGCACCACCGGCGAAAGCCCGACGCTGAGCCATGAGGAACACCGCAAGGTCATCGAAGAGGTGGTGCGCATGGCCGCCGGCCGCATCCCGGTCGTCGCCGGCGCCGGCTCGAACTCGACGCGCGAGGGGATCGGGCTGGTGCAGCACGCGCAGGCCGCCGGCGCCGATGCGGCGCTGGTGGTGACGCCCTATTACAACAAGCCGACCCAGGCCGGGCTGATCGCGCATTACACCGCGCTGCACGACGCCAGCGACCTGCCGATCATCATCTACAACATCCCCGGCCGCTCGGTCATCGACATGCTGCCCGAGACCATGGGCGAGCTGGCGAAGCTGCCGCGCATCATCGGCGTCAAGGACGCCACCGGCAAGCTTGAGCGGGTCAGCCAGCAGCGCGCCGCCTGCGGCAAGGATTTCGTGCAGCTTTCGGGCGAGGACGCCACCGCGCTCGGCTTCAACGCCCATGGCGGGGTGGGCTGCATCTCGGTCACGGCGAATGTGGCGCCGAAGCTCTGCGCCCAGTTCCAGGAGGCGACGCTGGCCGGCGACTACGCCAAGGCGCTGGACTACCAGGACAGGCTGATGCCGCTGCACGAGGCGATCTTCCTTGAACCGGGCGTCGCCGGGGCGAAATATGCCATGTCGCGGCTGGGTCTTTGCAGCGACGCCGTGCGCCTGCCACTGGTCGGGCTGACCGAGGCCACCAAGGCGCGGATCGACGCGGCCTTGGCCCATGCCGGGCTGATCTGAGCGGCGCATCAGGACGGACAAGGGGGCGGTTTCCGTCCCCTTTTTCCTGCCCTGGCCTGGCCGGACCGCCGCGGCCGGGGGCTTTGCGCCCCCGGACCCCCGCAGGATATTTGGACAAGAAAGAAGCGGCTGGCCAGCCACCTCTCTGCCTGGTTCTTTCTTGTCCAAATATCCTGGGGGAGCGCGGAACGCGCGGGGGCGAAGCCCCCAAACGGGCTTGTCGCCTTGCTAATCCCCGGGACGGCGATCGACAAGGCTGGCCTTGTCCGGATCGGCGAAGGTGGCCCAGTCCTTGCCGGGCGCCGGACGGGGCAATTCGTCGCGGCTCCAGCCCAGATGCATATGGGCCTTGGCGATGAAATAGCCGGTGACCGGGGCGGTCAGGAACAGGAACAGCGTGATCAGCAGCTCGTGCCAGGTCAGCGCCCCGTGCCGTGCCGGGAACCAGATCAGCGAGGCGATCAGCACCGCCCCCACCCCCAGCGTCGCCGATTTCGTCGGCGCGTGCAGGCGCGTCATCGGGTCTGGCAGCTTGACCAGCCCGTAGGAGCCGACGAGCCCGAAGAACCCGCCCACCACCAGCAGAACCGAGACGACGATTTCCGCGATCATGCCCGCCCCCTATTCGATGATGTCGCCGCGCAGGACGAATTTCGCATAGGCCACGGTCGAGATGAAGCCGACCATGGCGAAAAGCAGCGAGGCCTCGAAATACATCCCCGTGCCCTTGTCGATGCCGAACAGCGTCAGAAGCGCGATCATGTTGATCGCCATGGTGTCCAGCGCCAGCACCCGGTCCGACAGGCCCGGTGCGAAGACCACGCGATAAAGGCAGAACAAGAGCGCCAGCCCGAAGCAGCCATAGGCGAAGAGAAGCGCGTAAGCGATCATTCGAAAATCTCCTTCAGCCGGGCCTCGTAGCGGGTCTTGATCTCGTCCAGCACCGCCTCGGGGTCGGGGGCGTGCATGGCGTGGACCAGCAGGGCGCGCCCGTCCTCGGACAGGTCGCAGCTGACGGTGCCGGGGGTCAGGGTGATGGTCGCGGCCAGGGCGGTGATCGCCTCGGGGCGGCGCAGGTCCAGCGGCACCGCGATCCAGGCGGGCTGAAGCGCCCGGCGCGGCATGAACAGCACGATGCGCGCCACGGTGAAATTCGCCTTGGCGATGTCCCAGATCACCATGGCCAGATAGGCCGGGATGCGCTGCGGCTTGCTGTAGCCGTTGGCGCCCGGCCAATAGGGCGCGGTGATCAGCGGCACCACCACGCCGATCATCGCGGCAAAGACCAGCGAGCCGACCGCCCAGCGGTTGACCAGGGCCATCCAGACCAGGACCAGCGTGACCGACAGCCAGGGATGCGGGAACAGGCGGCGGATCATTTCGTGCCCTCCTGCCCTTCCAGCACCGCCGAGACATAGGCGTCGGGATCATGCAGCTGCGCGGCGGTTGCCTCGGCAAAGCGCATGGCCGGGCCGGCAAAGGCGGTCAGGGCCACGATGCCTGACAGAAGCAGCGCCACCGAGGCCACCGCCAGCCAGTTCGCCGGCGCATCGCCGAGGTCCTGGACCGGCTCGTCCGGCTCCAGCTTGGGGCCGGCCGCGACCGTCGGCGCCGGCACCGGGGCCGGGCCGAGCTCGAAGCTCTTCCAGAAGACGATCGAGCCGGCGCGCGACATGGCATAGATCGCGATCAGCGAGGTGATCAGGATCGTCGCCCAGATCCAGACCATCGCCGGGGCCGCGCCGGTGGCCTGCATCACCAAGAGCTTGCCGATGAAGCCGGAAAACGGCGGCATGCCGACCACGGCGATGGCCGCGGTGAAATACAGCGCCGCGACCAGCCCGTTGCCCGGCATCACCCGGTCCAGCCGCAGCCACAGATCGCCCCGGCGCGCGCCGATCATGTCCACGATCAGGAACAGCGCCCCCGCCGCCAGCGTCGAGTGGATCAGGTAATAGACCGCCGCCGCGGTGCCCTGCGGGGTGAACTGCGCCACCGCGATCATCAGCGTCCCGATCGAGCCGATGGCGGCGAAAGCGGCCAGCCGGCCCAGATGGCGGGTGCCCAGGATGCCGATCTGGCCGATGGCCAGCGTGAACAGCGCCGCCGGCAGCAGCAGGTCGGCCACCACGCTTTGGGTCACGGCGTCCTGCGGAAAGACCAGGGTGAAGAAGCGGATGATGCCATAGACCCCGACCTTGGTCATGATCGCGAACAGCGCCGCCACCGGCCCCGGCGCATTGGCATAGGTCGAGGGCAGCCAGAAATGCAGCGGCACCAGCGCCGCCTTGACGGCAAAGACCAGCATCAAGAGCACCGCGCCGGCGCGCAGCAGCGCCGTATCCTCGGCCGGCATCGCCGCCACGCGCAGGGCCATGTCGGCCATGTTCAGCGTGCCGGTGACGGAATAGAGCACCCCCAGCGCCGCCAGGAACAGGGTCGAGCCGGCCAGGTTGTAGGCGATATACTGCACCCCGGCGCGCAGCCGCATCTCGCCCCCGCCGTGGATCATCAGGCCGTAGCTGGCGATCAGCAGGATCTCGAAGAAGACGAACAGGTTGAAGGCGTCGCCGGTCAGGAAGGCGCCGCAGACGCCCATCAGCTGGAACTGCCAGAGCGCATGGAAATGCCGGCCCTTGCGGTCCCAGCCCGAGCCCATGGCGTAAAGCTGCACCGCCAGCGCCAGCATCGCGGTCAGAAGCAGCATCAGCGCCGCCAGCCGGTCCAGCATCAGCACGATGCCGAAGGGCGCGGCCCAGTTGCCGAGGCGATAGACCTGCACCTCTCCGCCCGCGGCGAGCAGGTTCAGGTAAAGCGCCACCGCGGCCAGAAGCGCGGTCCCGGCGACCGAGAACACCCGCTGCAACAGCAGGTCGTTGCGCATCCACAGGATGATGAGCGGCCCGATGACGGCGGGCAGGACGACGGGGGCGATGATCAGGTGGCTCATGCGTCGCCGTCCCCCGAATTGGCATCTGCGGGCATGCGGTCGGCGCGCGGCATGTCCACCCGGTCGTCGCCGCCTTCCAGGAAGGCCCCCAGCGCCATCATCACCACCACCGCGGTCATGCCGAAGCTGATGACGATGGCGGTCAGCACCAGCGCCTGCGGCAGCGGGTCGGTATAGACCTCCACCCCCTTTTGCAGGATCGGCGGCGCGTTCACCACCAGCCGCCCGGTCGAGAACAGGAACAGGTTGATGGCATAGCTGAGCATGGTCATGCCCAGCACCACGGCGAATGTCCGCAGCCGCAGGATCAGATAGACCCCGGCGGCGGTCAGCATCCCGATCGCGCTCGACAGCAGAAGTTCCATCAGCGCCGCGCCTCCCTGCTGGGGTCGATGTCCATCGGGTCCAGGTTCACCGTCTCGCCCGCCTGCCGCGCGATCCGCGACAGCGAGTTCAGGGCCAGCATCACCGCCCCGACCACGCACAGGAACACGCCCAGATCGAAGCCCATGGCCGAGGCCAGCTCGAATTCTTCGAGCCCCGGCAGCTTCACATAGCCATAGGCCGAGGTCAGGAAGGGCAGGCCCGCGAACCAGGCGCCGATCCCGGTCAGCCCGGCGGCGATGACGCCGGCGCCGATCAGCGCGTGATAGTTGATCTTTTGCCGCTCCTGCGCCCAGGCAAAGCCCGAGGCCATGTATTGCGACACCAGCGCCACCGCGACCACCAGCCCGGCGATGAAGCCGCCGCCCGGCATGTTGTGGCCGCGCAGGAAGATGTACAGCCCGACCACCAGCGAAACCGGCAGGATCAGCCGCGTCACCACCACCAGCGTCAGCGGATGCCGGTCGCCGGCCCGGCGGCTGTCATGGACCCAGTTGCGCAGCCGCCGGCCGCTGGCGCCGGCCAGCAGCGTCTCGGTCAGGGCGAAGATGGTCAGCGCGGCAATGCCCAGCACCGTGATCTCGCCGAAGGTATCGTAGCCGCGGAAGTCCACCAGGATCACGTTGACCACGTTGTCGCCGCCGCCCAGCCTGTAGCTGTTGGCCAGCATGTATTCCGAGATCGGGGAAAAGGCGAAATCGCTGCGCATGATCACATAGGCCAGCGCGCCGAAGCCCAGCCCGGTCAGCGTGGCGATGAAGGCGTCGATGCCGCGCTTGCGATCGCGGCTGTCGATCACGGTGAACTTGGGCAGGAAGTTCAGCGCCAGCAGCAGCAGGACGACCGTGACCACCTCGACCGAGATCTGCGTCAGCGCCAGGTCGGGGGCCGAAAAATAGATGAAGCTGACCGAGACCATCAGCCCGATGATGCCGACCAGCACCAGCGCCAGGATGCGCTGGCGGTGAAAGGCCACCATGCAGCAGATCGCCACCATCAGCGCCGCCCAGCCGACCAGCGGCACCGGCTGGACCGGCAGCATCGGCCGGGTCGCGCCCTGCCAGCCGCCGGTCGAGAAGGCCCAGAAGCCGCAAAGCACCACGGTCAGCGAAAAGGCGGCAAGGGCGCGCGACATCGAGCCGTTGGTCAGCCGGTCGGTGAAGGCGCCCGCCGCGCCGGTCGTCCAGCGGGTAATGGCGTCGAAGATCGCCTTGGCGTCCGGCCAGGCCATCGCCGCCCGCATGGCCAGCAGGTGGCGGTTCAGCGCCAGCAGCAGCGCCCCGCCGATCAGCGCGGTGATCGACAGCATCAGCGCCGGGGTCACGCCATGCCACAGCGCCAGATGCGGATGCTGGGCGGTGCCGGTGACGGCGCTGGCCGAGGCCTCGACCAGCCAGCCGGCCATGCCGGCGGGGAACAACCCGATCAGCACCACCAGCACCACCAGCAGCGCCGGGGCGGACCACAGGCCGAAGCCCGGATCATGCGGCCTGCGCGGGTAATCCTGACGCTCGGGGCCGAAGAACACCTGCCAGACGAAGCGCAGCGAATAGCAGACCGAGAACAGCGCCCCTAGCGTCGCCATCGCCGCGATCAGCCAGGGATTGCCCTGCCAGGCGGCATGGGTCGCCTCTTCCAGCATCAGCTCTTTCGACAGGAAGCCGTTCAGCGGCGGGATGCCGGCCATGGACAGCGCCGCCACGGTGCCGATGACGAAGGTCACCGGCATCAGCCGCCGCAACCCGCCCAGACGGGTGATGGAACGCGTGCCGGCCTCGTGGTCGATGATGCCGGCGGTCATGAACAGCGCCGCCTTGAAGGTGGCGTGGTTGATGATGTGGAATACCGCCGCCCCCGCCGCCGCCTCGGTGCCGAAGCCCAGAAGCATGGTGATGAGGCCCAGATGCGAGACGGTGGAAAAGGCCAAGAGCGATTTCAGGTCGTCGCGGAAGATGGCGATCCAGGCCGCCAGCACCATGGTCACAAGCCCGGTGGTGGCGACGATATAGAACCATTCCGGCGTGCCCGACAGCACCGGCCACAGCCGCGCCATCAGGAACAGCCCGGCCTTCACCATGGTCGCCGAATGCAGATAGGCCGAAACCGGCGTCGGCGCCGCCATCGCATGCGGCAGCCAGAAATGGAACGGGAACTGCGCCGATTTGGTGAAGGCGCCCAGCAGGATCAGCAGCAGCGCCGGCAGGTAATAGGGGCTGGCCTGGATCGCCTCGCGCGCCTGCAGGATATCCGAAATGTCGAAGCTGCCGGCGATATTGCCCAAGATCAGCATGCCCGCGATCATCGCAAGCCCGCCCATGCCGGTCACGGTCAGCGCCATGCGCGCGCCCTGCCGCCCCTCGGGCAGGTGCTTCCAATAGCCGATCAGCAGGAAGGAGGACAGCGAGGTCAGCTCCCAGAACACCAGCAGCAGCAGGATGTTGTCGGACAGCACGATGCCCAGCATCGCGCCCTGGAACAGCATCAGATAGGTGTAGAACACCCCCGCCGGATCCTTGCGCGACAGGTAATAGCGGGCATAGGCGATGATCAGCAGGCCGATGCCCAGGATCAGGATGCCGAAAAGCAGGCCCAGCCCGTCGATGCGGAAATGCGCGTTCAGCCCCAGCGAGGGCAGCCAAGCGAAACGCGCCGTGATCACCTCGCCCGCCATGATCGCCGGGATATGCAGGCAAAGTCCCAGCAGCGCGATGAAGGTCGCCGTCGCGCAAGAGACCGCAGCGACATCCCGCCCCGAGCGGATCAGCAATCCGGGCAGCAGCGCCCCGATGAACGGAAGCACGGCGATCAGTGCTGGCGACATTGTCCCTCGTCCCTTTTCGTGCCCCTCTGTCCCCGATGGGGACCTGCGATGTCAAGCGGATGACAAAGCAACTAGGCGATGTTCGCCTTTCGTGCTAACGCTTGGCAAAAAGGGAACAGGCATGAAGATCATCGGCATAGACCCCGGCCTGCGGAACATGGGCTGGGGCGTGATCGCGGTCGAGGGGCCGCGCCTGCGGCATCTGGGCAACGGCATCGTCCATTCCGAGGCGGGCGAGCTGGGTCCGCGCCTCGCCGCGCTCTATCGCGGGCTTTGCGCGGTGATCGTCCGGCATGCCCCGGATGCGGCCGCGGTCGAGCAGACCTTCGTGAACAAGGACGCGCTCGGCACGCTGAAGCTGGGTCAGGCGCGCGGCATCGCCCTGCTGGCCCCGGCCGAGGCGGGGCTGGAGATCGGCGAATACGCCCCGAACGCGGTCAAGAAGACCGTGGTCGGCGTCGGCCATGCCGCCAAGGAGCAGATCCAGCACATGGTCCGCTTCATGCTGCCCGGCGTCAAGTTCGCCGGACCGGACGCGGCGGACGCGCTGGCCGTGGCAATTTGTCACGCCCATCACCTGCAGGGCCGCGCCCTGCGCATCAAGGCAAGCGCGTGAGGGACGGGCCATGATCGGACGCATCGCCGGGGTGATCCTGCATCGGGCGCAGGACCATGTGCTGATCGACGTGCGCGGCGTGGGCTATATCGTCCATGTCAGCGAACGCACCGCCGCGAACCTGCCCCCCGCCGGGCAGGCAGTGGCGCTTTATACCGAATTACTGGTGCGCGAGGACCTGCTGCAGCTGTTCGGCTTCCCCACGCTGCTGGAAAAGGAATGGCACCGGCTGCTGACCTCGGTGCAGGGGGTGGGGGCCAAGGTGGCGCTGGCGATCCTGGGCACGCTGGGACCGGACGGGCTGTCGCGCGCGCTGGCGCTTGGCGACTGGTCGGCGTTGCGCAAGGCCCAGGGCGTCGGCCCGAAACTGGCGCAGCGCGTGGTGATGGAGCTGAAGGACAAGGCCCCCGCCGTCATGGCAATGGGCGGCAACCTGACCGTCGATCCCGGTCCCCTGCCCGAGCCATCGGCCGAAGTGATCGAAGCGCCTGTCGCCCGGACAGCCACGGCAGCGCCATCCTCGGCCCAGGCGACGGCGGATGCGCTCTCGGCCTTGGGGAATCTGGGTTATGCTCCGTCCGAGGCCGCCTCGGCCGTGGCCGAGGCCGCGGCCCGGGAACCCGCCGCGCCGACTGCCGCGTTGATCCGCGCGGCCCTGCGGCTGCTGGCGCCCAAGGAGTAAGGACGATGACCGGAAACCTGCGCACCTTCATCCTGATGGCCGCCCTGACCGCGCTGGTCATGGGCATGGGCTATCTGCTGGGCGGCCAGGGCGGCGCGGTGATCGCGCTGGTGCTGGCCGGGGCCGGCAACCTGTTCGCCTGGTGGAACAGCGACAAGATGGTGCTGCGCCAGCAGGGCGCGCATCCGGTCACCCGCCAGCAAGCCCCGGAACTGGTCGACATGGTCGCGGCGCTGGCGCAGCGGGCGAACCTGCCGATGCCCAAGGTCTATGTCCTGGAAACCGAACAGCCCAACGCCTTCGCCACCGGCCGCAACCCGGAAAACGCCGCCGTGGCGGTGACGCAGGGCATCCTGCGGGTGCTGAACCGCGACGAACTGGCCGGGGTGATCGCGCATGAGCTGGCGCATATCAAGCATCGCGACACGCTGACCATGACCGTCACCGCGACCATGGCCGGCGCCATCGCCATGCTGGGCAACATGCTGATGTTTTCCAGCATGTTCGGCGGGCGCGACGGCAATCGCGGCGGCGGGCTGGCGGCGATCCTCGCCATGATCTTTGCGCCGATCGCGGCGGGGCTGGTGCAGATGGCGATCTCGCGCACCCGCGAATATGAGGCCGACCGGATGGGGGCCGAGATCTGCGGCAGGCCGATGGCGCTGGCAGGCGCGCTGGCCAAGATCTCGCGCGCGGCGGGCCAGGTGGTGAATATCCCGGCCGAAAGGAACCCCGCCTCGGCCAACCTGTTCATCGTGAACCCGCTGCACGCGTTGCGCATGGACCGGCTTTTCGCCACCCATCCGCCGACCGAGGAGCGCATCGCCCGGCTGCAGGCCATGGCCTCGGGCACGGGCGCCGGCCCCTGGGGCGCGCGATGAGCCAGCCCGACCCCATGCTGCGCCCCGAACCGCTGGAAAGCGACGGCGAGGACCGCGCGCTGCGCCCGCAGCGGCTCGAGGATTTCGTCGGCCAGGCCGAGGCGCGGGCGAATCTGCGCGTCTTCATCGAAAGCGCGCGGATGCGCGGCAAGGCCATGGATCACACGCTGTTCCACGGCCCCCCCGGCCTCGGCAAGACCACGCTGGCGCAGATCATGGCGCGCGAGCTGGGGGTGAACTTCAAGATGACCTCGGGCCCGGTGCTGGCGCGGGCGGGCGACCTTGCCGCGATCCTGACCAATCTGGAAGCGCGCGACGTGCTCTTCATCGACGAGATCCACCGCATGAATCCGGCGGTCGAGGAGATACTCTACCCGGCGATGGAGGATTTCGAGCTGGACCTGGTGATCGGCGAAGGTCCGGCGGCGCGCACGGTGCGGATCGAGCTGCAACCCTTTACCCTGGTCGGCGCCACCACCCGGCTCGGCCTGCTGACCACGCCCCTGCGCGACCGTTTCGGCATTCCGACCCGGCTGCAATTCTACACCGTCGAGGAGCTCGATCTGATCGTGACCCGCGGCGCCCGGCTGATGGGCATCCCCTCGGAACCCGAGGGCACGCGCGAGATCGCCCGCCGCGCCCGCGGCACGCCGCGCATCGCCGGCCGCCTGCTGCGCCGGGTGATCGACTTCGCGCTGGTCGAGGGCGACGGCCGGCTGACCCGCAAGATCGCCGATTCGGCGTTGACCCGGCTCGGCGTCGATCACCTTGGGCTCGACAGCGCCGACCGCCGCTACCTGACGCTGATGGCCGAGCATTACGGCGGCGGCCCGGTCGGGGTGGAAACCCTTTCGGCCGCGCTGTCGGAAAGCCGCGATTCGATCGAGGAGGTGATCGAGCCCTATCTGATGCAGCAGGGCCTGGTCAGCCGCACGCCGCGCGGCCGCATGCTGGCCCGGCTGGGCTGGCGGCATCTGGGCCTAGACGCCCCCCGCACGCAGGAGAGCCTGTTCGATGAATGACCTGGAAAGTCGCATCCGCACCAGCTTCGACCGGCAGAGCATGATGCTTACCCTGGGCGCCCGGCTTGCCCTGATCGAACCCGGACGCATCGCCATCACCGCGCCGATTCTGCCGACATCGCTGCAGCAGCATGGCGCCGGCCATGCCGGGCTGGCCTTCAGCATCGGCGATTCAGCCGCGGGCTATGCTGCGCTGACCTTGATGCCTGAAGACGCCGAGGTGATGACGGTCGAGATGAAGATCAACCTGATGTCGCCTGCCACCGGCGACCAGCTTTTGGCCGAGGGCCGGGTGATCCGCCCCGGCCGCCGCATCATGGTGGTCGCCGCCGATGTCTGGGCGGAAAGCGCCGGCTCGCGCAAGCATGTCGCCATGCTTCAAGGCACGATGATCCCGGTCTGACCAGGCTGCCTGCAGCGCCATGACCGTCGCCGCCGCTGGGGGCTTTGCGCCCCCAGACCCCCGCAGGATATTTATCCAAGAAAGAAGAGAAGGGCCGCCGCCGCTTTCTTTCTTGGATAAATATCCTGGGGGAGCGCGGAACGCGCGGGGGCGAAGCCCCCTGCATGCGTGCCGCTAGCCCCTTCTCGGCGAGGAAAGGACCCGGTCCTCCTGCGCGATGAAATGCTCCATCATCACTCGCCAGAGCCGCTCGGCCAGATCAGGATCCAGCCCTTGGGTGGCAGCGAGGCGGCGGGCATTGGCAGCGACCTCTTCGACGCGGCTGTCGATCCGGGCGGGCAGGCTCTCGCGCGCCTTGATCCGTGCCGCCTCGTCGATCAGCGCCGAGCGCTCCGCCAGAAGCGCCACCAGCCGCGCATCCAGCGCGTCGATGCGCGCACGCAATTCAGGCATGGCGGAATTCGGCGGCAGTTCGGGTTCGGATCGGCTCATGCCTGTCCCATGCCCTGCCCGGCCCCTGGACGCAAGTCCCCGCTGTGGCCGAATTGCCGCAGCCAATCGGCGGATTCTTGCCGAAGATGGAACCCAATGGCGAGAATCGACGTTTTCCGTTCAACTGCGAACCGGGGGATCGTCCCCCGCATTCTGGAAAGGTCACCAGATGAAGGCTGCCAGCTTCGTGATCAATGTGGGTTTCGGCCTGGGATTGGCGCTGGGTGCCGTGGCGCTTCTGCTGCTCTGACCTGCCGAAATCCGTTCAGCTCAGAAACCTTTGTGCCAATGACAAACCCCCGGGTCTGCCCCGGGGGTTTTCCTGTCGCGGACCGAAGCTCAGCCCTGCGGTTGCGGCGCCGCATCCGGCGCCGGCTTGGCGGCGCCGGCCCGCGGAATCGCGCTGACCGAGGGGATGGTCGAGCCGGGCGCATCCTCGTCGCCGCCCAGCGGCTCGCCCCGGATCACCCGGCCGATATCCTCGCCGGTCAGGGTCTCGTATTCCAGAAGCCCCTTGGCCAGCCGCTCGAACTCCTCCTGCTTTTCGGTCAGGATGCGGTGGGCTTCGCGATAGCCTTCCTCGATGAGGTCGTGGACCTCCTTCTCGATCAGCTCCTTGGTGGCGGCCGAGACCGAGAAACCGCCGGTATTGCCTGAATAGCCTTCATGCGCCTCGGCATAGTCGATATTGCCGACCTTGTCCGACATGCCCCAGCGCATCACCATGGCGCGCGCCAACTGGCTGGCCTGCTGGATGTCGCCGGCCGGGCCGTTCGATACCCCTTCCTCGCCGTATTTGATGATCTCGGCTGCCTTGCCGGCCATGGTCATGGCGAGCTTCTGCTTGGCCTCGTCCTTGTGATAGTTCAGGCGGTCCATTTCCGGCAGGCTGACCACCATGCCGAGCGCGCCGCCGCGCGGGATGATCGTCGCCTTGTAGACCGGATCGCATTTCGGCAACGACAGGCCGACGATGGCGTGGCCGGCTTCGTGATAGGCGGTCTTTTCCTTCTGCTCGGGGGTCAGGACCATGCTGCGGCGCTCGACCCCCAGCATCACCTTGTCCTTGGCGTTCTCGAAATCCTCCATGGTGACGAAGCGGCGGCCAATGCGCGCGGCCATCAGCGCGGCCTCGTTCACCAGGTTCATCAGATCGGCGCCGGAGAAGCCCGGCGTGCCGCGGGCGATGATGCGCAGGTCCACGTCGGGACCCACCGGCACCTTGCGCGAATGCACGGCCAGGATCTTCTCGCGGCCCTTGATGTCGGGATTCGGGACATAGATCTGGCGGTCGAAACGGCCGGGGCGCAGCAAGGCCGGGTCCAGCACGTCCTTGCGGTTGGTGGCGGCGATGATGATGACGCCTTCGTTGGCGTCGAAGCCGTCCATCTCGACCAGCAGCTGGTTCAGGGTCTGCTCGCGCTCGTCATTGCCGCCGCCGATGCCGACGCCGCGGGCGCGGCCGACCGCGTCGATCTCGTCGATGAAGACGATGCAGGGGGCGGATTTCTTCGCCTGCTCGAACATGTCGCGGACGCGGCTGGCGCCGACGCCGACGAACATCTCGACGAAATCCGAGCCGGAAATGGTGAAGAACGGCACCCCCGCCTCGCCGGCGATGGCGCGGGCGAGCAGCGTCTTGCCGGTGCCGGGCGGGCCGACCAGCAACGCGCCCTTGGGGATCTTGCCGCCCAGGCGACTGAATTTCTGCGGGTTGCGCAGGAATTCGACGATCTCTTCCAGCTCTTCCTTGGCCTCGTCGATGCCGGCCACGTCGTCGAAAGTCACCCGGCCATGCTTTTCGGTCAAGAGCTTGGCGCGCGACTTGCCGAAGCCCATGGCTCCGCCCTTGCCGCCGCCCTGCATCCGATTCATGAAGAAGATCCACACGCCGATCAGCAGGATGAAGGGCAGCCAGACGCCCAGAAGCGACATGAAGCCCGATTGCTGCTGACGCTCGACCTTGACCTCGACGCCCCTGTCGATCAGCCGGTCGGCGATCTCTTCGCCCTGCGGCCGGACGGTGGCGAACTGCTTGCCGTCCTTGTCGGTGATGCCGACATTCTCGCCGTCGATGGTGACGGCGGTGATCTCATCCTTTTCCACCCGCTGGATGAAATCGGAATAGCTGATCTGGCGGCTGTTCATCTGGGTCGATCCGTCGCTGAACAGGTTGAACAGCGCCAGGATCATCAGGAACAGCACTACCCAGAAAGCGATATTGCGCGCATTGCCCAAAGGCACGTCCTCCGCGGGTAAACAGGCTTTCGCCTGAAAATAGGGATTCCGCCGTCAGGTTCAATGCGTATAGAGCAATGCGCGGAATTCAGGCAGGCCGCCCAGCGGCCGGACGGCATGGGACGGGGCCGGCCGCAGCAGCGGCGCGGCGATCAGGCGGCTGCCCTGCCAGATCCCGGGGCTGGCCGCGGCCTCGTCCCGCATCAGCCCCGCGCCGCGCCAGTCGAGCCCCGGCAGCACCCCGTGACCGAGCGCGCGCACCTGCTGGCCGGGCTGCAGGCCCTCGACCCGCCAGCGCCGGTCCCAGATGGCTGCAGCGCCCTCGGCCGCGGGGGCGCGCGCCGCGGCGGCGGGTTCGCGGATCAGCCACAGGAAACCGTCGCGCGGCGCGGCGATCACCCCCTCCAGCGTCAGCCTGGCGCCGGTTTCCAGCCCGGCAAGGGCATGCAGCACCGGCTCGCGCCGGGGCGGATAGTCGCCGCCGCCGACGAAGCGCAGCCCTGCGACAAGAAGCCGCCGGCGGATCTCGGGCGGCGCGGCGCGAAAGGCGTCCAGCGGCAGCGCCAGCGATCCGGCGCGGCTTTGCGCACCCTCGGCCACCCGTGCGGCGAAATCGCACAGCGCATCCCGCGCCATGGCCAGATTCTCAGCCGATTGCGCCAGCTGCCGCAGCGGCAGGTCCAGCGCCGCGATGGCCTTGCGCACCCGCACCCGCTCGAAATCCTCGTTCTCGTTCGAGGGGTCCTCGACCCAGCCCAGCCCCCGCGCCGCCAGCCAATGCCGCAACTCGGCACGGCCGACCGCCAGCAGGGGGCGCAGCCAGGCGATCCCCAGCGCCTCGCGCGATTCGGCCATGGCCGAAAGCCCGTCCACGCCGGCGCCGCGGTTCAGGCGCATCAGCAGCGTCTCGGCCTGATCGTCCAGCGTATGGCCCAGCAGAACGGCGGCAAGCCCATGCCGGACGGCCCAATCGGCCAGCAGGCGCAGGCGCGCCTCGCGCGCGGCGGCCATCAGGTTGCCGCCGCCCTGCCGCGTCCAGCGCAAGATCTCGTGCGGAATGTCCAGGGCGGAGGCCGCAAGGCCGGCCGCCTGCGCCTCGGCCTCCGAGCCGGGGCGCAGCCCGTGATCGACCGTCGCCGCCAGCAACCGGACACGGCCCCAGCGATGGGCCAGATGCATCAGGGCGGTGGAATCGCCGCCCCCCGAGAGGGCGATGCCAAGTGCGGGCCGGTCGCCGGCCAGACGGTCCAGCGCGGCATGCACCCGCGCCTCGACCGGGTCAGCCCTCATCCGCCAGATCCGCCGCGGCCTCGGGGTCCAGATCCTCGGCCGAGCTCTCGTCCAGCGTATCGCAGCCCAGGCCCTGCAGCCGCCGCTCGGCCTCGGCGGCCTGCGGCGCGCCGGGGAAACGAGCCAGGATTTCCTGAAGATAATAGCAGCCCTCTTGCGGGCCGCCCTTGGCGGACATGGCGCGCGACAGGCCCAGCAGCGCATCCGCTGCCTGCGGGCCGTTCGGATTGGCCGCGAAGCTTTCCAGCCAGGCCAGGCCCGCGCCGTCGAGATCGCCGGCGGAATCCAGCGCCGCCCCGCGCAGGAACAGCGCCTCGGCGGTCAGCGGACCGCCAGCATGGGTTTCGGCAATGGCCGCGAAGAGCTCGGCAGCACGACGAAAGTCACCTTGACCGAGCACCTCCCGGGCCCGGTCGAAATCGGCCTTTTCCGCCGCGGTCGCGGCGGCCCCGGCCGAGGGGGTCCTGGATTGCGTCAGCGCGCCCTGCTGGTCCGAGGGGGGCAGCGGGCTGCTGCCGCCCTGTTCGCCCAGGGGCGGCGTGGTCAGGCTGCCCAGATCGCAGCCCTCCTCCATCTCGCAGAGGCGGAACTCGATATCGCCGATGCGGGTGGTGCCGTCCCGGACGATGCGGTCAATGCGGTTCTGCAGCTGCTCGGTCTGGCCGGTCAGCTGCGCCAGCCGCGCCTCCATCGCGTTCATGCGGTCGATGGCGCTGTCGCCGCCCGCCGCCGCGAAGCCCGCCGGACCCGAGGCGACCAGCTGCGCCCGCAGCGATTGCAGATCGGCCGAAAGCTGGTTCAGCTCGGCCCGGATGTCGGCCAGGGTCTGCGCATCCTGCGCCGCCACCGGCCACGCGGCCAGCGCGAATCCGGCCGCCAGCAGAAACCGTCGCATCACATCCCCGCCCCTGGGCTGACCGCCGTCACGGCCCGGCGGTTCTTGGAATAGCATTCCTCGGTCGAGCAGATCGCCAGCGGCCGCTCCTTGCCATAGCTGACGGTGCGCAGCCGGCCCGGCGCCACGCCTTGCGAGACCAGGTATTCCTGCACCGAGTTCGCCCGGCGCGCACCCAGCGCCAGGTTGTATTCGCGGGTGCCCTGCTCATCGGCATGGCCCTCGATCACCGCCGAGAAGCCCTGGTTCTGGTTCAGCCAGCCGGCCTGATTGGCCAGGATCACCCGCGCCTCGGGCGACAGGGTGGACTGGTCCACGGCGAACAGCACCGTATCGCCGACGGCGGTCTTGAAATATTCGGCAGTGCCCGGCAGAGCAGTGGCCCCGACCCCGCCAAGGCCGCCGCCGGCCCCGGCATAGGGGTCCTGGACCTGCATGTCCTGCGCCGGCCGGGCGCAGGCCGCCAGCGCGAGAATGGCGCCGACCGCGGCAATTTTCATGAAAGTTTTCATAATCCTGTCCATCTCACGCGCTTCAGGGCAGCAAGGGGCCCCAGTCGGGATCCGAGGCCGCGCCATTGATCTTGACCGGGCGCATGTTGCGCCCCGTGATATCCACCGAATGCAGGCGCGGCTCGCCGTCGCCGCCCGGCGTCACCCGCGTGAACATCACGACGCGCCCATTGGGGGCCCAAGTCGGGCCCTCGTCAAGGAACGATTCCGTCAGCATTTTCTCTTCCGAACCATCGGTGCGCATGACGCCGATATGGAATTTCCCGCCGACCTGCCGGGTAAAGGCGATCATGTCGCCGCGCGGCGACCAGACCGGGGTGCCATAGCGCCCCTCGCCGAAGCTGATCCGCTTCGGCTCGCCGCCGTTCGCCCCCATGATGTAGAGCTGCGGCGTGCCCGAGCGGTCGCTCTCGAACACGATCTGCTTGCCGTCCGGGCTGTAGCTGGGCGAGGTCTCGATCGAGGGGGCGTTGGTCAGCGCCCGCTGCGCGCCGGTGGCGGCATCCATCTGGTAGATGTCGGTATTGCCGTTCTTTTCCAGCGAATAGACGATCCAGCGCCCGTCGGGCGAGAAGCGGGGCGAGAAGCTCATCGTGCCCTGCTGGCCCGCGCCCAGCTGACGCACGCCGAGCGAATTGACATCCATCATCATCGCCTGCGGGAAACCGGTGGCATAGCTGGTGTAAAGCAGCCGCGAGCCGTCGGGCGAGAAGCGCGGCTTCAGCACCAGCGTCGCATCGTCGGTCAGCCATTTCACGTTGGCGCCGTCGTAATCCATGATGCCGATGCGCTTGCGGCGCGCGTCCTTGGGCCCGGTTTCCTGCACGAAGGCGACGCGGCTGTCGAAATAGGGGCCCTCGCCGGTCAGCCGCGAATAGACCTGGTCGGCCGCCTTGTGGGCGGCCCGGCGCCAGTTGCCGGTCGCGGCGTCGAACTGCATGCCGTCGCCCAGCGGCTGGCCGGCGAAGACGTCGAACAGCCGGAACTTGACGACGACCTTGCCGCCCTCGACCTTGACCGCGCCGGTGATCAGCGCCTGGGCATTGACCGCCTTCCAGTCCTCGTAGCTGACAGGCGCCTCGAAGCTTTCCGGCCGTGCGATATGGGCGCTGGCCGGGATCTCGCGGAACAGGCCGGTGCCGGTCAGGTCGGCGGCGATCAGGTTCTGCACCTGCGCCAGGTATTCGCCGGCGCCGCCCTCGTCGTGGAAGCGGGCGATGGCGAAGGGCATCGGCTCGATCACCCCGTCGGTGATCTCGATCCGCAGCGGCCCGTCCTGCGCCAGGACCGGCGCGGCCAGCCCCAGACCCGCAAGGGCCATCACGGAAGTCATCAGGAAATGTCGCAACATGAATCGCCCTCGTAAGGTCTTGGTTGCAGGATAGAGTGTCGCGCGCCGGGATGCCATGTCACTGGACCCGCGCGCTGCCGCTGGCGTTGAAGTCGATGATGACATCCTTCCAGCGGTTGTATTTCTCCGGCGGCAGCTTGTAGCCGCCGCGCTCGCACATCAGGATCGCCCGGCGCGCCGCCTCATAGGCCTGTTTCGCCGCCGCGTCCGAGGCGCCGTCATGGCCGATCATGCGCAGCGAGCCCTTTTCCACCGTGCCATCCGGGGCCATCGAGAACTGCACCGAAACCGTGGTCCGGCTGGCCTCGGTCGAGAGCGAGCCGCGGTTCCAGCATTGCTCGACGGCGACGCGGAAGCCGTCCTTCTCGCCCTGGCTCAGCGGAGGCCCGCTGGCCGCCGCCCCGCCGCCGCCCGAACCGGCCGAGCCCTGATCCTGCATCGCCTCTTTCAGGGCGGCCTGCTTGGCCGCTTCGGCGGCCTTGCGCTCGGCCTCGGCCTGTTCGCGGGCCTTGGCTTCGGCGGCAGCCTTTTCGGCAGCCTTCTTCTCGGCCGCGGCGCGTTCGGCGGCCGCCTTTTCCTCGGCTTCCTTGCGGGCCTTGGCCTCGGCGGCCTTCCGTTCGGCTTCGGCCTTCTCGGCGGCCGCCTTTTCGGCAGCAGCCTTCTCAGCGGCGGCCTTCTCAGCGGCGGCCTTTTCGGCAGCCGCTTTCTCGGCAGCGGCGCGGCGTTCGGCCTCGGCCTTGCGCTCGGCGGCACGCTTCTCGGCGGCAGCCTGTTCCGCAGCGGCCTTTTCAGCCGCTTCGGCCGCGGCAAGACGGCGGGCGCGCGCCTCGGCCTCCTCGGCCTTGCGGGCCGCTTCCGCGTCGGCGCTGCGGCGCTCGGCCTCGCGGCGTTCTTCCTGCGCGCGCTCCTCGGCGGCGCGGCGGGCGGCGGCCTCGGCGGCCTTGGCGGCGGCGGCCTGCTCGGCAGCGGCCTCGGCCTGCTGACGGGCCAGCAACTGCTCGCGCTGGCGCGCCGCCTCGGCGGCGGCGCGGCGGGCCTGCACGGCCTCGGCCAGCCCTTCGGGGCGACCACGGGGCCGCGCCGATTCGACCGGCGCCAGCGCCGAACGCTGCGGGATGGGCGCCGGCGATTGCGGCTGCGCCGGATTGCGCGCCGGATCGGGCCGGTCGCTGGTCCGCGGCAGCGCCGCCAGTTCGACGGAGTCCTCGGGCTCGGCGGGGCGCGGCGCATCGGTCACCACGGCCACCGGCCGGTTGGGGGTCTGGAAGTCCGACAGGTCGGGCCGCGCCTCGGGCCGATCCGAGGGCGCGGACAGCTCTGCCGCCTGTGCATCGGGGGCGGGCGGACTGACCGCCTCGACCTCGCCCGGCCGGTTTTCATCGGCAGGCGGGCGCGGTTGCGCAGGGGTGGTCGCGGCGGAATCCGAGACCGGGCCGCGCCCGGCGGCAGCGGCGGCCAGCGACTGGAACTCGGCCTCGGACATGGTCGCGACCTCGGCCATGCGCACGGCTTCCAGCGGCTGCGGCCGGAACAGCGCGCCGCCGACCAGCGCCGCGCCCAGCAGCCCGGCATGGGCGACGCCCGAGATCCAGAAGCCGATGCGTTCCGCTGGGTCCATGGCTTCAGCCATCCGCGCCCGCGTCCATCCGCGGCCCGCCGGCCTCGGTCACCAGGACGATGTTGTTGAAACCGGCCGCGTTCAGCGCCCCCATGACCTGCATGATCCGGGCATAGGGAATCGAACCGTCGGCGCGCAGATAGATCTTGTCGCTCTGCCGCTCGGCCGAGACGGCGCGCAGCCGGGTGATAAGCTCCTCCTCGGGAACCTCGGTGGTCATGACCAGGATCGGCCCCTCGGGCGTGACCGAGACGCTCAGCGGCTCCTCGGGCTCGGCCGGGACGGCCTGGGCGGCGGTCTTGGGCAGTTCCAGCGGCACGCCCACAGTGAGAAGCGGCGCCGCCACCATGAAGATGATCAGCAGCACCAGCATCACGTCCACGAAGGGCGTGACGTTGATCTCGGCCATCGGCTGGCTGCGCGTGCGGCCCTTGCCGTTGCGACCGCGTTTGACGACCCCGGCCCCCATCTTATTCGTCGTCCAGCTGGCGCGACAGGATCGTCGAGAACTCGTCGGCGAAGCTCTCGTATCCCCCGGTGATGCGGTCGGCATCGGCGCTGAGCTTGTTGTAGAAGATCACCGCCGGAATCGCCGCCAGAAGGCCAAGCGCGGTCGCCACCAGCGCCTCGGCGATGCCCGGCGCCACCACGGCCAGCGAGGTGTTCTGCGAGATCGCGATCTCCTCGAAGGCGGTCTTGATGCCCCAGACGGTGCCGAACAGGCCGATGAAGGGCGCGGTCGAGCCTACCGTGGCCAGGAAGGGCAGGCCGCGGGTCAGGCGGTCGTTCTCGCGGTTGATGGCGACGTTCATGGCCCGGTCGATGCGCGCGGTCACGCCGGCGATCAGGTTGCCGTCGTCGCGATGGCTGCGCCGCCATTCGGCCATGCCCGAGGAAAAGACCCGTTCGGCCGGGCCCGAGGGCGCCTCTCCGATGCGATCGTAGAGATCGTCCAGCGGCTGGCCCGACCAGAAGGCGCGGTCGAATCGGTCCGCCTCGCGCCGGGCGGCGTTGAAGGTGATGAACTTCTGGATGATGATCGCCCAGGCCCAGAACGAGGCCAGGATCAGGATCACCATGACGATCTGGACGGTCAGCGAGGCGCGCGCGAACAGCGCGATCAGCGAGAAATCGACCGGCTGCCCGGCTCCGGCGAGTTGTTCCATGGAATTCGGCCTGTCCTTTGGGCCGCTGGGATGCGGCTTCTGCTAACAGGCCAGTTAGCAGAACCGGGCAGCGGGACAAGCCCGCTCGCACCGCTTTCTCCGTCAATTCTGCGTCAATTGCCCGCGAGATCGGCCGCCCGCAGGCGTTCCGCCACTGCTGCGGGGATGCGTGCCGGCCTGCCGGAATCGGCCAGGCAGGCCAGGGTGACGCGGGCCCGGAACAGCAATCGCCCGTCGCGCGTCACGGCCTGGTCCAGCACGATCCGCGCCGGGCTCAGCGCCTCGAGCCGCGATTCGACGGCCAGCAGGTCCTCGAACCGCGCCGGCGAGAGATAGTCCGCCTCGACCCGGCGCACGGCAAAGACCAGCCCCCGGCGCTGCAGGCCGCCCTGGTCCACGCCCAGCTCGCGCAGCCATTCCGAACGGGCGCGTTCGATGAATTTCAGATAATTGGCGTAATAGACGATCCCCGCCAGATCGGTGTCTTCGTAATAGATGCGGATCGGAAACTTGTGCATGGCGGTCCTGGCGTTACCGGTGGTCGGGGCTTTCCGCCCCCGTCGCCTGACGGCGACTCCCCCGAGGATATTTAGGCAAGAAAGAAGCCGGAAGAATCAAGACGACAGCCTTGCCGCCAGACGAAGCGCATGCGAGCCATCCGTGGCGACCGCGGGCATGACCGGATCATAGGCGGCGCGGATCAGCCGGGCCAGCGCGGGAGAGGGCGCCACGTCGCGCGCGAATGTCAGCATCCCGCGCACGGCCAGCGTCTCGGCCAGTTGGCCCGGGTGGGCATCCGCCAACGGCCCGCCCATGTTGACGAAGGTCAGGCAGGCCCGGATCGCGCCCCCGGCGTCAAAGCGGAACAGCCGGTATTGATCCGCCGCCTCCGCCTTCAGCCGCCCGGGCAATCCCGGCAGGCCGGTCAGCCGGTCGAGGTCGGGCAAGCCGCGCAGCTCGTCCCAATCCCGGACGAAGAAGATCATCATGTTCGCCCCCATCTCGGGATCGGTCTCGGCCATGGGCTGGCCGGCATGGGCAAGCACCGCCCGCATGGCTTCGCGAAAGATCGGCAGGCTCTCCTCGGCCAGACCGAAGATGACCGGCGCCACCGGCCGTCCCCAGCGCGCGCAAAGATAGCGGCCGTCACGGGTGAACAGCGCCTCGATTTTCGCCCGATCGAACGCCATCGGATCCTTCTTTCTTGTCCAAATATCCTCGGGGGTGAATTGCGGCTTCAGCCGCAAGAGGGGGCGGAAGCCCCCTCCCCCTGTCAGCTCACCCGACGATCGCCGCCTCGGTCGCGGCGCGCAGCGCGTCCTCGCTGACGCCATCGGCCAGCTCGACGATCTTCAGCCCGCCCGGAACCACGTCCAGCACCCCCAGATTGGTGATGATCCGGTTCACCACGCCCTGGCCCGTCAAGGGCAGGGTGCAGGATTTCAGCACCTTCGACTCGCCCGCCTTGTTGGTGTGGTCCATCACCACCACCACCCGGCCCACGCCCGCCACCAGGTCCATCGCCCCGCCCATGCCCTTGACCAGCTTGCCGGGGATCATCCAGTTCGCCAGGTCGCCGTTCTCGGCCACCTCCATCGCCCCCAGGATCGCCATGGCGATCTTGCCGCCGCGGATCATCGCGAAGCTCTCGGCGCTGTCGAAATAGGCGGTCTGCGGCAGCTCGGTCACCGTCTGCTTGCCGGCATTGATCAGGTCCGGGTCCTCCTCGCCCTCGTAAGGAAACGGCCCGATGCCCAGCATGCCGTTTTCCGATTGCAGCGTCACATGCACCCCCTCGGGGATGTAGTTCGCCACCAGCGTCGGGATGCCGATCCCGAGGTTCACATACCAGCCGTCCTGCAGTTCCTGCGCGGCCCGCGCCGCCATCCGGTTGCGGTCCCAGCCCTTGATTTCGGCGGCCATCAGACGGTCTCCTTCTTGCCGGTCGTGTCGGAGACGCGCGAACGTGTCGTGCGCTGCTCGATGCGCTTCTCGTGCTGGCCCTGGATCAGCCGATGGACATAGATCCCCGGCAGGTGGATGGCGTCGGGATCGAGGCTGCCCGTCGGCACGATCTCCTCGACCTCGCAGACGCAGATGCGGCCGCATTTCGCCGCCGGCACGTTGAAGTTGCGCGCGGTCTTGCGGAACACCACGTTGCCCGACTCGTCCGCCTTCCAGCCCTTGACGATGGCCAGGTCGGCGACGATGCCGCGTTCCAGGATATAGGTCTCGCCGTCGAAATCGTGATGCTCCTTGCCCTCGGCGATCACCGTGCCGACGCCGGTTTTCGTATAAAAGCCCGGGATGCCGGCGCCGCCCGCCCGCATGCGCTCGGCCAGCGTGCCCTGCGGGTTGAACTCCAGCTCCAGCTCGCCCGAGAGATACTGGCGCATGAACTCGGCATTCTCGCCGACATAGGAGGAGATCATCTTGCGGATCTGCCGCGAGTCCAAGAGCTTGCCCAGCCCGAACCCGTCCACGCCGCAATTGTTGGAGGCGATGGTCAGCTCCCTGGTCCCGGCGCGCAGGATCGCCTCGATCAAAAGCTCCGGGATGCCGCAAAGCCCGAAGCCCCCCGCCGCAATCACCATCCCGTCACGAAGCAAACCCCCAAGCGCCAAATCCGCGCTGGGATAGATCTTGTTC
>NZ_JAEN01000028.1:0-48147 GCF_000518925.1 Paracoccus sp. J39
CAGGGCGGCGCGCTCTCCCTGGCGTCCAGCGTTCTTTTCGGGCTGCTGCTTTTGGCCTGCGTTGCGCTGTGGATCATGGTGCGGCGCGGGCTGGTCTGAGCCTGCGCCGCGGCGGGCTCACATGCCGCTGTAAAGCGGGAAGCGCGCGCAAAGCGCCTCGACCTCGGCCTTGACGCGGGCCTCGACCTCGGCATTGCCCGCCTCGCCATGCGCGGCCAGCCCGTCCACCACCTCGACGATCCAGCGGGCGATCTGGCGGAACTCCTCCTCCTTGAAGCCCCGCGTGGTGCCGGCCGGGGCGCCCAGACGGATGCCCGAGGTCACGAAGGGCTTCTCGGGATCGAAGGGCACGCCGTTCTTGTTGCAGGTGATATGGGCGCGGCCCAGGGCCGCCTCGGTCGCCTTGCCGGTCACGCCCTTGGGGCGCAGGTCCGCCAGGCACAGGTGGTTGTCGGTGCCGCCCGAGACGATGTCGATGCCGCCGCGCATCAGCTCGTCCGCCATGGCGCGGGCATTGGCGACGACCTGCGCGGCATAGTCCCTGAACTCGGGGCGCAGCGCCTCGCCGAAGGCCACCGCCTTGGCGGCGATCACATGCATCAGCGGGCCGCCCTGCAGGCCGGGGAACACGGCCGAGTTGATCTTCTTGGCGATCTCGGCATCGTTGGTCAGCACCATGCCGCCGCGCGGGCCGCGCAGCGATTTATGCGTGGTCGTGGTCACCACATGGGCATGCGGCAGCGGCGAGGGATGCTGGCCGCCCGCCACCAGCCCGGCGATATGGGCCATGTCGACCATCAGCCAGGCGCCCACCTCGTCGGCGATCTTGCGGAATTCGGCCCAGTCCCAGATCCGCGAATAGGCGGTGCCGCCGGCCAGGATCAGCCTGGGCTTCGTCTCATGGGCCTTTTTGCGGATCTCCTCCATGTCCAGCAGCTGGTCCTGCTGGCGCACGCCGTAGCTGACGACGTTGAACCACTTGCCCGACATGTTGACCGGCGAGCCATGCGTCAGGTGGCCGCCCGAATTCAGGTCGAGCCCCATGAAGGTGTCGCCCGGCTGCAGCAGCGCCAGGAACACCGCCTGGTTCATCTGGCTGCCGCTGTTCGGCTGGACATTGGCGAAGCCGCAATCGAAGAGCTGCTTGGCGCGTTCGATGGCCAGCTCCTCGACCACGTCGACATATTGGCAGCCGCCGTAATAGCGCTTGCCGGGATAGCCTTCGGCATATTTGTTGGTCAGGACCGAGCCCTGCGCCTCAAGCACCGCCTTCGAAACGATGTTCTCGGACGCGATCAGCTCGATCTCGTCGCGCTGGCGGCCAAGCTCCTGGCGGATCGCCCCGAAAATGGCAGGGTCGCGGGTGGCAAGCTCATCGGCGAAGAAGCCCGCCCGGGATGGGTGTTCGTTCATGTCCTCTTTCTCCTTGTTGCCGCTATCCGGTCCAACCCAGCGCGGTCGAGATGCTGTTCATGGTCTGCATCAGCGGTATGGAAATCTCCGGCCCCGGCCGGTGGCGATTGTCGCCAAGCAGCCTGACCTGCACCCCGTGCACCCGTTCCAGATCGGCACGGACGCGGCCGAAGCGACCGGCCATGTTGGGAAAGCGTTCGCCAATGCCGGCCTGGCCGGTCAGGAAAACCACGGCAGCGCGGCTGCATTCATATTCCTGGCCGATGCGGCCGAAGATGTCGCCGCGCACCGCCGGGTCCCGGACCAGCGCCGCATAGGTCTCGGCGATCCGCATATCCGCGTGGAACAGCGATTTCTCGACCTCGTCCACGATCAGCCGGAAGATGCGCGAATCGCGGAGCATCCGCCGCAGAAGCGCGTCGCCGTCCTCGCGGTGGAAGCGCCGGAAGGTCTCGACGGCGGTGCCGAAGCCATACCAGCCGGTGATCAGGTGGCGGTTCTGCGACCAGGCAAAGACCCAGGGTATCGCCCGCAGGTCCTCGAGCCCGCCGGCGCCGAAGCGTCGGGTGGGGCGCGAACCCATCTTCAGCAGCGCCAGCTCCTCGACCGGGCTGGCCTGGCGGAAATAGTCGATGAAGCCGGGCCGGTGCAGCAGCGCGCGATAGGCGGTGCAGGACATGTCCGCCAGGGCTTCCAGCGTGTCGTTGAATTCCGGCCGCACCGGCTCGGGCGTCGCCTGCAGCGACTGCGCCAGGACCGAGGAGACCAGCAGCTCCAGCTCGTATTCCGCGGTGCTGCGATTGGCGAATTTCAACGACACGACCTCGCCCTGTTCGGTGGTGCGCAGCTGGCCGTTGATGGTGCCGCGCGGCAGGGCGGCGATGGCGCGTTCGGTCGGCGCGCCGCCGCGGCTGACCGAGCCGCCGCGGCCGTGGAAGAAGACCGGCACCAGCCCGTGCCGCGCCAGCACCGCCATGATGCTGCGCTGCGCCTTTTCCAGTTCCCAGGTGGAACACAGGAAGCCGCCGTCCTTGTTGCTGTCGGAATAGCCCAGCATGACCTCGACCCGGTTGTCCTCGGTCACCAGGCTGCGGCGGGCCAGCGGCACGCGCAGCAGCTCGTCCAGGATCCGCGGCGCGGCGCGCAGGTCGTCGATGGTCTCGAACAGCGGCACGACGCGCAGGTCCAGCCGCTCGGCCCCGAAGCCGGCATGGCGGGCCAGCAGGAACACCGCCAGCAGATCGTCGCAGGAGCGCGTCATGGACAGGATGAAGGTGCCGATGGCCTGCGGATCGGCGCCGAACCGGGCGCGATGCAGCAGCGCCAGCAACTCCAGCAATTCCCGCGCCTCGTCGCCAAGGGCGTCGCGGTCCAGCCGGGGCAGTTCCTCTTGCCCCAGTTCGCTGCGCAGCCGCCGCGACCATTCCGCGCTGCCATATTCCGGCGCCGGGCCGGACTGCGCCCAGATCCCGGCCAGCACCCGCGTGGTGACCGAGGAATTCTGCCGCACGTCCAGCGTCACGGTGCGGAAGCCAAAGACCTCGGCCTGCCAGCGCAGCGGCCGCACCAGCCGATGCGCCAGCGTCTCGGCGCCGATCTCGGCCAGCGCCGTCTCGACCCGGCGCAGGTCGGCGAGGAAATCGCGCAGATGCGGATAGGCCGGTCCCGGCCCGCCGGCCAGCGCAGCGATGCGGCGCTGCATGGCGCTTGCCGCCTGGCGGAACAGCTCGCCCGGATTGCGCTGTCGGTCGGCGGCGGGCAGGTCCGCGGCGTCGATCACCGCCGCCAGCCGCGCGCGGGTCTCGGGCCGCAGGCCGGCGATCTCGCTGCTGATGCTCAGATGCCGGGCGGCCAGCGTCAGGCCCTGAAGATAGCGGTCGAGGATCGCGTCGCGCCCCAGCTCCAGCGCGGCGCGGGTGGTCTCGACCGTGACATGCGGGTTGCCGTCCCGGTCGCCGCCGATCCAGGAATGGAAGCGCAGCGGCGCGCCGGTTTCCTCGCCGGGGCCGTAGCGGCCGGCGACGGCGTCGTGGAACTGCCGCACCAGGTTCGGCACCGCGTCGAACAGGCTGTCGCGGAAGAATTGCAGCCCCCATTCGATCTCGTTCAGGGGCGAGGGCCTTTGCCGGCGCAGCTCTCCGGTCAGCCAGAGCAGGTCGATCTCGCTTTCGATCTCGGCCATCAGCGCCGCCCGTTCCTGCCGCGTCCAGCGCTGGCTTTCCAGCCGGACCAGCGCGCGATAGATGCGGCGGTGGATTTCCAGCACCGTGACGCGCTTGGCCTCGGTCGGATGGGCGGTGATGGTGGGGCCGACGCGAAGCTGGCGCAGGCTGCGCGCGACGCTTTCGCGCGGCATGTCGGGGGCGGATTGCAGGGTCCGGGCCAGGCTGCCCTCGATCGCCGCGCGGCCCGAGCGGGACTCGACCGTGCGGCGCAGCCGCATGGCGGCATGTTCGTCGATGATCCGCAGGAGCTGGAACCAGATGTCGAGCCCCTGCAGATAGGCGCTCATCTCTGCTTCCTGCGGTTCCGCCGCCTCGCCGGTCAGCAGCGGCAGGACCTGCGGCGCGTGGCGCTGGATGACCCGGTGCCAGAGGCCGCGCAGCTCGCCGCGCAGCCGGTCGGCCTGACCCGCCGACGGCTCGGCACCGATATCCGCCACCCCCGCCCGCATCTCAGTTCACCCGGTCGCGGGGCTCGCGGCCCGCAAAGAAGTCTTCGAGGTTCTGGATGACGCGGAAGCCCATGGCCTCGCGCGCCTCGCGGGTGGCACTGCCCAGATGCGGCAGCATCACCAGCCGGTCGCAATCCTTGAGTTGCGGGTTGATGTTCGGCTCTCCGTCGAAGACATCCAGCGCCGCGCCGCCGATGGAGTCGAACCACAGCGCATGGGACAGCGCCGTCTCGTCGATCACCTCGCCGCGGGCGGTGTTGATCAGGAAGGCATCCGGCCGCATCAGGTCCAGCCGGCGCGCATCGATCAGGTGACGGTTCGATGCGCCCCCCGGGCAATGCAGCGAGATGAAGTCGCACATGGGCATCAGCGCGTCCAGGCTGTCCACCTGCACGGCGTTGCATTGCGCCAGCACCTCGGGCGCGACCGGGCTGCGGTTGTAGACCAGGATGGTCATGCCGAAGCCGTGATGGGCGCGCCGGGCCATTTCCTGGCCGATGCGGCCATAGCCGACGATGCCCAGCGTCTTGCCCGAGACCTTGGTGCCGACCAGATGCGTCGGCCGCCAGCCGGTCCAGAGCCCGGCGCGCAGCTCGCGCTCGCCCTCGCCGGCCCGGCGGGCGACCATCAGAAGCAGGGTCATCGCCAGATCGGCCGTGCATTCGCTCAGCACGTCGGGGGTGTTGGTCACCACGATGCCATGCCGGCTGACGCGGTTCAGGTCGATATGGCTGTAGCCGACGCCGTAATTGGCCAGGATCCGGGTCTGGGGCCGGTCCAGTTCCAGCGCCGGGGTGCCGATCCTGTCGGTCACCGTCGGCAGGATCGCGTCATATTCCCGCATGGCCGCCCGAAAATCCTCGGGCGCCAGGGGTTTGTCCGCAAGGTTCAGCTGCACGTCGAAGATTTCGGACAGCCGCGCCTCGACCGCTGCGGGCCAGCGGCGGGTGACAAGAACTCGGGGTTTTGCCATCGCCGCCCCCTATTGCATGACGCGAGCGATGGTTTCGCCGATCACGGCCGGATTCTCGGCCATGGTGACGCCCGCCGCCGCCAGGATCTCGACCTTCTCGCTGGCACTTTCCCCGAAGGCCGAGATGATCGCCCCGGCATGGCCCATGGTGCGGCCCTTGGGCGCGGTCAGGCCGGCGACATAGGCCACCACCGGCTTGCTGACATGGTTGCGGATATATTCCGCCGCCTCGGCCTCCTGCGGGCCGCCGATCTCGCCGATCATGCAGATCACATGGGTTTCGTCGTCCTGCTCGAAATGCTCCAGCACGTCGCGGAAGGACGAGCCGTTGATCGGATCGCCGCCGATGCCCACGCTGGTCGAGACGCCCAGCCCGCGCTCTTTCAGCTGCGCCGCCGCCTCATAGCCCAGCGTGCCCGAGCGGCCGATGATGCCGACATTGCCCGGCAGGTAGATATGGCCCGGCATGATGCCCAGCATGGCCTTGCCGGGGCTGATGGTGCCGGCGCAGTTCGGGCCGGTCAGGATCATCCGCCGTTCCTTGGGATAGCGGTACATGTAACGCTTGACGCGGATCATGTCCTGGGCGGGGATGCCGTCGGTGATGCAGACGCAGTAACGGATGCCGGCATCGGCGGCCTCCATGATGCTGTCGGCCGCGGCGGGCGGCGGCACGAAGACCAGCGTGGCCTCGGCCCCGGTCTCGGCCACCGCCTGCTTGACGGTGTCGAAGACCGGCACGCCCTCGCAGGTCTCGCCGCCCTTGCCGGGCACGACGCCGCCGACGACATTGGTGCCGTAGTCGATCATCTCGCGGGCATGGAAGCGGGCCATCTTGCCGGTGATGCCCTGAACGATGACGCGGGTTTCGCGATCCAGAAAAATGCTCATCAGACGGCCCTCAGGTTGGGATTGCGCTGGGTATCGGCGCGCCATGCGGCGACGGCGCGCTCGGCGGCTTCCATCAGGGTGGTGGCGCGGATCAGCGGCAGGCCGCTTTGCGCCAGGATCTTCTGGCCTTCCTCGACATTGGTGCCGGCCAGCCGGACCACCACGGGCACCGGCACCGGGTTCTCGCGCAGCGCGCGGACCACGCCCTCGGCCACCCAGTCGCAGCGGTTGATGCCGGCGAAGATGTTGACCAGGATCGCCTGCACGTTCTTGTCCGACATGACCAGGTTGAAGGCCCGCGCCACCCGTTCCGGCGTGGCGCCGCCGCCGATGTCGAGGAAATTCGCGGGCTCGCCCCCGGCCAGCTTGATCGTGTCCATGGTGGCCATGGCGAGGCCCGCGCCATTGACGATGCAGCCGATATTGCCGTCCAGGCCGACATAGGACAGGCCGTGGTCGGCGGCACGGGATTCCCGCGGGTCCTCCTGCGACTTGTCGCGCAGTTCGAGGATCTGCGAGTGACGGAACAGCGCGTTGTTGTCGAAGGTCATCTTGGCGTCCAGCGCCAGGATGCGGTCGTCGCTGGTCACGACCAGCGGGTTGACCTCGACCATCGTCGCGTCAAGCTCTCGGAAGGCGCGATAGCAGCCGCGCAGGGTGCGCACCATCTGCTGGACCATGGCGGGCTTGATGCCGAGCGCGAAGGCGATCTCGCGGCACTGGAATTCCTGCAGGCCCACGGCCGGCTCGACGGTGGCGCGCACGATGCTGTCGGGCTTCTCGGCCGAGATCTCCTCGATCTCCATGCCGCCCTCGCCGCTGGCGACGATCATCACCCGCTGGCTGGCGCGGTCCAGCACGAAGCCCAGATAAATCTCGCGGGCGATGGGCACGGCCGCCTCGACATAGACGCGATAGATGCCCTTGCCCTCGGGGCCGGTCTGGTGCGTCACCAGCTTCTGGCCGAACATCGCCTCGGTCGCCGCCTGGATCTCCAGATCGCTGTCGCAGAGCTTGACGCCCCCGGCCTTGCCGCGGCCGCCGGCATGGACCTGCGCCTTGACGACCCAGCGGTCGCCGCCCATCTCGCGGGCGCGATAGGCCGCCTGTTCGGGGCTGTAGGCCAACGCGCCCTGCGGAATGCCGACCCCGAAGCGGTTGAGTATTTCCTTGGCCTGGTATTCGTGGATGTCCATGTTCGCCTCCTCCCTCGGGCGCCGTTATTCGGCCGCGACCGTCGTCTGGTAATGATCCTCAAGCCGCTCGGTGATCCGGCCCATGTCGATATTCGCGCCCATCCCGGTCATCGCCGCGGCGAAGCGGGTGACGATGTCGGTGATCGCCTTCCGGTTCAGCAGGTTCAGGATGCCGATGCGGATCTGCACCGGCTCGGACAGCGTGGGCCAGATGCCGAAGCCCTGGGCGCGGCAGTTCTGCACCAGCTCCATCTCGCGGCCCTTCAGCGCCTCGGGCAGGTTCAGCACCACCAGCGAGGTCATGTTCGAGGTCACCTTGCAACCCATCGCCGTCACCGCGTCGCGCAGCGCCGCCTCGTGGAAGGCATAGGCCTTGGCGCGGCCGGCCACGGTCTGCTGCAGCAGGATACGCAGCGCCTCGTGGAAGGCGGCGACGGCATAGGCGCTGTGGGTGCGGTGATAGCTGCCCTTTTCCACATCCTTGCCGTCGATGATGCCCCAGTGCCGCGCCTCGAGGATCGGGTGATGCACGAAGGTCCGGCAGCCGGTCCGGCGCAGTTCCGCGATGTAGCGGTCGCTGAAGCTGACCGGCGCATAGGTCAGCGGCAGGCAGCAGATGCCCTTCTGCGGGCAGGAGGCCCAGCCATGCACGCCCGGATAGTCGTCGATGCGGAAATCCTCGACGCCCAGCGACGAGACCGCATCGACCAGCCCCATCGCACCGTGCCGTTCGCAGGCATCGGAAAAGCCGCGCATGTCGTTGGTCCGGCCCGAACCGGTTTCCCAATGCGCCATGGCGGCCCATTTCGGCTTGTGCTCGGCCAGCGCCGCCTCGACGATCTCGGCGGTCACGGACTGGCCGTGCGGCACGGTCACGACCTTGACCGAGGCCGGCTGCGGGTCCATCGGATTGGCGGCCAGCTCCTCGGCGGTGGCCGCCTTCATGCGCAGGGTCAGCCCGTCGATGCCCGAGAAGGTGCCATTGACGAAGACCACCACCTTGTCGCCCGGCAGCACGGCACTGAACAGGCAGTCGAGCCCGCTCCAGCCGGTGCCGGCGACGCCGAAGGTATGGATGTTCGCGGTGCCCATCACCTCGCGCAGCATCTGCTTGCATTCGATCATGCCGCGCAGCACATCGGCCTGCATGTGATCCGCGACCCCGGCGCTGGCAAAGCGTTGCAGCACCCGCAGGTCGGTATTGCCCGGTCCCGGGCCGGCCGCGAGAGTGTTGGGAATTTCAAGCTGCGGGAAGATCGCCACTTCAGCCATGATATTTCCTTACGATTAAGTTTCTTTAACTTCAAGAAAACCTCTCTCGACAGATGCCGCAACGTAAGATTATGCTGCTTCTCGGTATCCCTTTGGGTGGTCATATCCCTACCCAAAGGAGTGGGAGGACAAGATGCCGAAAAATTTCCCAGGCTTTTCCGCCTTTTACACGCGTGGGGCGGGCTGATGCGCACCGTCAGCAGCGTGGAAAAGGCGGTTACGATCATGCTGGGCGACAGCAATCCGCTGGTCCTGTCCGCCATGTCCGAGGTTTTTCAGCGCGACACGCGCTTTTCGCTGCTGGCCACCTCGGCCACGGCCGAGGGATTCCTGGCCACCGTGATGCGGATCCCCGCCCAGGTCGGAATCATCGACTGGAGCCTGCCCGCCATGGGCGGCGCCAAGCTGCTGGAACAGTTGCGCGAGCAGGAGGGGGCGCCGCGCATCGTGGTCTATGGCGACCAGGCCAGCGAGGCGCATCTGGGCGCGCTGGGGGCGGGCGCCGCCGGTTTCGTCGCCCGCAGCGACCCGGCCGAGACGCTGCTGGAGACCTGCCTGGCCGTGGCCGCGGGCAAGATGGTCTTTCCCTATCTGGACGTGCGCGCGCTGCAACGGAGTCCGCTGCAATCGCTGTCCCCGCGCGAGATGGACATGCTTGAGGCGCTGTCCAAGGGCCTGACCAACCGCGAGCTGTCGCGCGAGCTGGGCATCTCGGGCAATACGGTCAAGTTCCACCTCTCGAACCTCTACGAAAAGCTCTCGGTGCGCAGCCGCGCCCAGGCCATCGCCTTCTATTATTCCAGCCGCCACGGCCCCCCGCCCGGCAGGGGGAGCGACTGAATCTGTGGCAGATCGGAACCGATGGGAAATTTTATTTCTTGACTGGAAATACCAATCTGCCTTCTCTTGTCGCATTCCCCCACATGTCGCAGGAGCGTTCCGCCATGAGCTTCCACCCCATCGAACAAGCCCCCGCCCGCCTGAACCGCAGCGAGCTTGCCGTGCCCGGCAGCCAGCCGCAAATGTTTCAAAAGGCGGCGGATTCCGACGTCGACGTGATCTTCCTCGACCTTGAGGACGCGGTCGCGCCGGACGAGAAGCCGCAGGCCCGCAAGAACATCATCAAGGCCCTGAACGAGATCGACTGGGGCAAGAAGACCATGTCGATCCGAATCAACGGGCTCGACACGCATTACATGTATCGCGACGTCGTGGACGTGGTCGAACAGGCCGGCGAGCGGCTGGACCTGATCATGATCCCCAAGGTCGGCACCGCCGCCGATGTCTATGCGGTGGACATGCTGGTGACGCAGATCGAGGACGCGAAGGGTCTGAAGAAGCGCATCGGTTTCGAACATATCATCGAGACGGCGCTGGGAATGCAGAACATCAACGAGATCGCCGCCGCGTCCAAGCGCAACGAAAGCCTGCATTTCGGCGTCGCCGACTATGCCGCCTCGACCCGCGCCCGCACCACCGTGATCGGCGGCGTGAACGAGCATTATTCCGTCCTGACCGATGCCGATCCCGAAGGCGGCCGCCACGTCCATTGGGGCGACATGTGGCATTATGCGCTGTCGCGCATGGTCGTCGCGGCGCGCGCCAACGGCTTACGGCCGATCGACGGGCCCTTCGGCGATTTCTCGGACCCCGAGGGCTACAAGGCCGCCGCCTATCGCGCCGCGGTGCTGGGCTGCGAGGGGAAATGGGCCATNGCCGACAACCGCACCGGAGGGCCCGCGATGCGGAAACGCCGCTGTCCGCTGCGGAACGGCAGCAGCGCCTGTTCCACCACGGCGCCGATCTCGGCATCCAGCGCATGGGACTGGGTCAGCAGCGATTGCGCCTGCGCCAGCGCGCCGATGCGCTGGCGCAGCACCGCGCGCGCCTCCTGCCCCGAATGGGTCTGCAGCGTCTGGTTGACGATGGCCGACACCACCGTCAGCGTGTTCTTCATCCGGTGGCCCAGCTCGCCGTTCAGCAGCCGCATCTGGCGGCTGGCCTCGACCTTGCCGGTGGTCTCGATCACCGTGTCGATCATGCCGCGCACCACGCCGGTCTCGTCGCGGATCGGGCTGTAGCAGAAGGTGAAATGGCATTGCTCGGGATAGCCGTAGCGGTCGATGACCAGCGGGAAATCCTCGATGAAGGTGGCCTCGCCGGCATAGGCGCGCTCGGCGATGGGGCCGATCTCGGGCCAGGCCTCGCGCCAGATATCGGCGAAGGAGCGGGCGAGCACATGCCCCTTGTCGCCCAGGATCGGCCGGAAGGCGTCATTATACAACGAGACCAGCCCGGGCCCCCAGACGATGCATTTGGGGAATTTCGAGTTCAGCGCCATGCCGACCGCGATCTTCAGCGCCGAGGGCCAGCCGTCGGGCGGGCCAAGCTCGTTTCTGCTCCAGTCATGGGCGCGAATCGCCCGGGCCATCTCTCCGCCACCGTCCAGAAAATGCACCGAACCGCCCATTCCCCCACCTTTCCGTGCCACCCGCACCCGTCCCGCCGCCGGGTTCGTCCCGGCGCAACGCAACAACCCCCGCCCGGGTTGCGCAGGCAGGGGCCGGACCGCCTCCGGAGGGCGGGTGACAGGAATGTCGGACGCGGCCGGTGCGGACGTGGGGACGGTTCCGTCCGGCGGCAAAGCCTCTGGCGAACCCGGCACAACATGCGCCCTGCCGCCGCTTGGCCGGATCGGGCCGCGCCCTCCGCGCCAATCCGCAGAGGGAACAACCTGGCCCTCCGGCAGGTTCCTTTCCCGATGCAAGCCGAGGGACGTCCGATACATCACGAGGAGACCCGCAATGTCCGCACCACGCACGAATCTGGAAAAGCAGAAACGCCGCCACCTTGTCCCGATCATCGGGATCATCGCCGTCGTGCTGGTGGTGATCGCCGCCTTCCTGTGGTGGTTCGACGACGAGACCAGCAATCCCGAGATTCCCGGCCAGGTGCCGGGCCCCGTGGACGAGATCACCGAGCCCGCCCCCGCCGGAACCGGCACCGAAACCGGAACCGCGCCGCCCGAAACCGCGCCGCCGCCTGCAGAGCCGGCGGAATGAACCACCGGCGCGGCCGCCACCTGTCCTGAGGGCCGGGCGACCGGAACCATACCCGGCGGGGAGAGCGTCGCAGGCGCCTTTCAGGCCCAACCCCGCGGCTGGCCAAGGGAGAACCGGCAGCCGGAGGGGGCGCGGGCGCCGGTCATTGGCGCCTTGCGATGCCGGTCCGGGCGGTATGCGCGGGCGGCTGGCAAGGTCCTGCGGCCAGCAACGCCACCTAGGCGGTCACGCGCAGGATCGCCGCCCCAGCGCGCCAGCAGCAGGAAATGCATGAAGCTCAAAGCACACCCCAGACCAGCCGGCTGCTTGCAAGCCGAAGCCCGGCCGGCGAGCCGGCAGTTCCGACCGCGCGCAGAAAGGAACGGTGGTGATCGCCGCGAACAGGCTGAACCAGCCCGGGCCCCCGCCGTCCACCGCAACGACGCGGTTACGGGCCGCGAGAAATAGATGCTGAACATCGGCGTAGCGCCGCCGCCCGGATCCTCTGCAGGTCCGCGCGGCGGTCCAAGGCGCCCTGCAACACCCTGCCCGCCATGACCGGACCCGAAACCAGGTTGATCTCGCGATTCTCGATCCCCGGGGCCGCATCTGCGCGCAAAGCCGGAGGCAGGGCACCGGCCAGTCCGATCCCGTCACCGGGAGACCGGCGTCTCCGGCTCGACCCTGATCCGGCGGCGCTTGGCGCCGGTTTCGGGCGGCAGGCCGTGGTGAAAGGCCAGCTCGGGCAACGCACAGCCCAGGCGCCGCGCCATGGCGGCAAGGCCGGTGCGCAGCGCCGCCTCGGTTCCCCAAGCCGCGCCGTCCAGCCAGAGATGCAGCACCGCGCCGCGCTGGATGACCCGATAGTCCCGCAGCGCCTGCGGCAGGCAGGCGATGGCGGTGCGGATCGCCTCGGAAGTGACCAGACGCGGACCCGTGGCCGAGGTCCACCACAGCATGTCGTCCTCGCGGCCCTCGATCCGGGCGATGCGCTGGCTGGCGCAGCCGCAGGGGCAAGGCTCGGGATCGGGGATCAGCACGTCGTCCAGCCGATAGTTCAGGATCGGCAGGCTTTCGCGGGTGAAATCGTGGACGATCGGACAGAACGCGCCCGTGGCCCTGTCGATCACGTCGCGGTCGATGCGCAGCCAGCGTTCATTCAGGTGCAGGTGGCCCAGCCGGCAGGTCATCGCCAGAACGCCCTCGGTCGCCTGATAGACCTGATCGACGCGAATGCCGAAGGCGCGTTCGATCAGCGCCGCATCCTCGGGCGACAGCGTCTCGGCGACCGAGATCACCCGGCGCGGCGCCAGGGCCAGCCCGCCCGCCGCCTGCCGTTCGGCCAGCAATGCCAGGATGCGCGCGGGCGCGATCAGCACGCTGGGGTTCAGTTCGGCCAGCCGGGGCAGATGCGCCTCGAAAGGCGACAGCAGGTCGAAGAAGGCAAAGCGGACCAGCGCATTCGACAGGCTGCGATACAGCGCATTGTCGGCGCGCATGAAAAAGGCCACGCGCTGGCGCCGCCACAGTTCCGGCCAGTAGCGCCCCAGCATGATCGCGGCCCAGAGCCGCCTTTCCCGCGGCGTCGCCAGAAACAGCCCGCGCTGGCCCGAGGTGCCGGTGGACAGCCCGACCGAGACATCGCCGATCAGCGGACGGAAATCGCGGCTGGCCTCGGCGCGGATGGCGATCTGCATCGCCCTGTCGCGGTCGATGCCGCAGGTGTTGATGGCCGAGAAATGCGCCATCAGCCGCGCCTTGTCCATGCGCGGCAGCGCCTCCAGCGGCCGGTCGGCCATGCCGCGATAGAAGGGCGAGCGCGGCATGACCTGCGCGCTGAACCGGCGGAAGGCGGCAGCGTGATGCGCCTCGATCCGGGCGCGAGACGCGAAGCCGCGGCCATGGCGGCTGTGCAGGAAGGCGGTCAGGCTCATGGTGCGGTCTCGGGGCAATGCGACGGGTCGATGGCGATGTCGGGACGGCGCTGCATCAGGGCGCGCAGCCGCGCGAAGGTCCGGCGATAGGCGGCGGCATCGCCCAGGCGCGCCAGCACCGGGCCGGGCGGCGGCCGGTTTCGGCGCAACGGCGCCCGGCCATAGGCGGCATCGGCGACCAGGAAGCGCGCGGCCCCGGGCAGCCACAGCCCCGTCTGGCCGGCGCCGTGGCCGGGCAGCGGCACGGCGATCAGCCGACCGTCGCCCAGCAGGTCGTGGCCTTGCGGGAATTCGGGCAGGCCGGTGGGGACCGCCGGCCGCGCCTCGACCCTCTGCGGATCGCGCGCCAGGATCGCGTCGCGCAGAAGCGGCGGACAGGCAGCGCGCAGGCTGGCCAGATCGCCGAGCGTCCGCAGCTCGGCAATCGCCGCGGCCGAAGCCATGACCGGAATGCCGGCCGGCAGGTCGATCAGCCCGGCGCTGTGGTCGGCATGCATATGGGTCAGGAACACCAGATCCGGCAGGCGCGGCAATTGGCGCAGCAACTGCTCCTGCCCCGGCAGCCGGACAGGGGTCAGCCAGCGATAGAACCGCGCCGGAAAGCCGCGCGTCGCGGCGAAAAAGGCGGGGCCGTAGCCGGTATCGACCAGCACGCAGGCGCTTTCGGTCTGGATCAGCGTCGCCAGCGCCGGAAACCGCGCAAAGCCTGGGCCGGGCAGCCCGGCAGCCCAGGCCGGGGCGCGGCATTCGCCGATCTTCAGCGTGGTCAGGCGAAGCATTCCGCCACCCCTTCCTCGAACCCCACCCGCGGCCGATAGCCCAGATCCCGGCGCGCGGCCGAGATGTCCAGCGTCAGGCTGCTGCCCAGCGAGGCCACGGCCTGCAGGGTCAGCCGGGGCTCGGCCCCGCCGCGCATCCGCGCCAGCCGCTCGGAGGCCCCGGCCAGCCAGCGCGCCAGCCCGTGCGGCAACGGCATGCCGCGCAGGCGCAGCCCGCCGCGATGCGCGATGATCTCGGCCAGGTCGCGGAACCGAAAAGCCTCGCCCGAGGTGATGTTCCACACCCCGCCGCGCGGGCCCGAGGCGGCCAGGATCATCCCCCGCGCCGCATCGTGGCGATGCGTCAGGTCGATCAGCGCCCGGCCGCCGCGGATCATCGGCACCCGGCCGCGGCGCATGGCCTCGATCAGGCGCGGCAGCAGCGCCCGGTCGTGGCGGCCGTAGATGGCGCGCGGACGGATCGCCGTGCAGGCCATGGCACCGGCATGGGCCAGCACCATCCGCTCGGCCTCGCGCTTGCTTTCGGCGTAAAGCGACAACGGCCGGGCCGGCAGCGGCGCATCCTCGGCCAGGTCCAGCCTGTCGGTGCCGTCGGCATAGATGCTGGGCGAGGAAGCAAGGACGAAGCGCATGACCCCTGCCCTTTCGGCGGCCTCCAGCAGCCGCCGGGTCGCCAGCACGTTCGCGGCATGGAACTCCTCCCGCGTGCCCCAGGCGGAGCTCAGCGCGGCGCAGTGGAATACCACATCGATGCCGTCCAGCAGCGGGCCCAGATCGGCGCGGACCAGATCGGCGGCGCGAAAGCCGGGCAGCGCCACGGGCTGGCGCGCGGTGGTGCCGACATCCCAGCCATGGAGCGACAATTGCTCGACCAGCGCGCGGCCCAGGCAGCCGCTGGCCCCTGTCACCAGCGCGCGCATCAGAACCGCACCAGCGTACCGCCGAGCGAAATCCCGGCCGAGGTCCCCATCAGCAGCGCGGTATCCCCACGCACCAGCCGCCCCGAGCGCACCGCATGATCCAGCGCCGTCGGGATCGAGGCGGCGATCTGGTTGCCGGCGCGGGAAAAGATGTCGATCACCCGCTCGGGCGGCAGCCACAGGTTGCGGGTCGCGTGCTGCAGCGCCTGGGCGCTGGCCTGATGCGGGATGACGCAGCCGATGCCGTTCAGCCCGACATCGGCCTTTTTCAGCAGCCTTTGCAGAAAGCGCGGCAGATAGCGCAAGGCAAGCTTGAAGGCCTTGCCCCCGTCCATGTGAAAGCGGTCCTCGCCCGGCGCGATGCCGCGGGCCGGATTGACCCGCGTGCCGCCGGCCGCCAGCACGCAGGCGTCGTGGCCATGGGCATAGGTCTGGAAATCATGCGCCAGAACCGCGCCCTTGCCGCCCGCCTCGACCACCACGGCCGCGGCGCCGTCGCCGAAGATCGCCGCGGCCTCGGGCCGCTTCCAGTCCAGCCCGACCGAGGCGATGTCCGAGGAAAACACCAGCACCCGCCGCGCCCGGCCGCATTGGACATGCATCGCCGCAAGGTCCAGCGCCTGCAGGAAGCTGAGGCAGGTGGCATTCACGTCGAAGGCCGGAATGCCGGACCGGCCCAGCCCCAGGCGATCCTGCACCAGCGTCGCGGTCGAGGGGATCGGCTGCTCCATCACCCCGCAGGCGCCCAGGATCATGTCCAGGTCCCGCGGCGCGCAGCCGGCCATCTCCATCGCCCGGCGCGCCGCCTCGGCGCCCATGAACGAGGTCGTCTCGTCCGGCATGGCGACATGGCGCGAGGCGATGCCGAAGCGCGCTTCGCATTCGCCCGGCGCCCAGCCCATGCGGTCGTCGATATCGGTCGAAAGCAGGACCGTGCGGGGCAGGTAGCTGCCGGTCCCGATGATCGTGAGGTTGATCGGAGGCATCTTGAGGCACCATTACTGAACAATGTTCATTAACGTTGACAAGCGCGGCGATTCCTGTCAAGCATATTTTTGAACACAGTTCAGGAACGCCATGGCCAGACCCAGACAATACGATCACGACGCCCTGCGGACCCGCACGATCGAGGCGGCCAAGCTGCTTCTGGAAGAGGGCGGACCGGCGGCGCTGACCGCCCGCGCCCTGGCGAGTGCGGTCAAGACCACGCCCGGCACCATCTACAACCTCTTCGACAGCATGAGCGCGGTGCTGCAGGAGGTGAACCGGCAGGCGCTGGTCGATCTGGCCATCGCCGTGGATGCGGTGCGCGAGACCGATCCGCGCGCGCGGCTGCTGGCGCTGGCCGAGGTCTATGTGACCTTCATGCTGGATCGCCGCGCGGTCTGGCGCGCGCTGTTCGAGGGACCGCGCATCTCGAACAATTTTCCCGACTGGTATCTGGCGCAGATCGACGGGCTGATCGGCCGCATCACCCAGCCGGTCGCGGCCTTGCAGCCCAAGGGCGACCCGCGCCTGCTGGCCGAGCAGCTGCTGCTTTCGGTGCATGGCATCGTGGCGCTGGCGGCCATCGACCGGCTGGACCTCATCACCAAGCAAAAGCCCATGGACCTGGCGCATGCGGCGGTCGAGCGCATGATCGCCGCTATCCGCGCCGGGGCCGAGTGATGCCTGCGCTGCGGCACCGGCCATGCGCGGCGCGCTGATCCTGGGCTCGGCCCGCTGCGGCTCGACCCTGGTGTCGCAGATCCTGAACGCGCATCCGGCCGTCCTGTCGGTCTCGGAGCTTTTCGCCGCCGCGGGGCATAACGCCTTTCGCCCGGCGCATCTGGATGGGGCACGGTTCTGGGCGCAGATGGCCACGCCGTCGCGCGCCATGTCGCAGGTGGCCAATCCGGATGCCGCGCCGTCGGAATTCCTTTACGGCCGGGTTCCGCAGCCCGCGCATGACCCCTGGCATTGCCCGCCGATCCTTGCCGTCGCGCTGCCGCATCTGAGCCGCGACCCCGACGCCCTGTTCGCCGCGCTGGCCGCGCAGATGCGCCGGCGGCCCCAGGCCCCGCTGGCCGCGCATTATCGGGCGCTCTTCCAGGCGATGGCGCAGCAGATCGGCGGCCGCAGGATCTGGGCCGAGCGGTCGGGCGGCTCTCTCGTCGCCGCGGCGACGCTGCGCGGCATGTTTCCCGATGCGGCGCTGGTGCTGCTGACCCGCAGCGGGCCCGAGACGGCGCTGTCGATGCGCGACTATCCGGCGGCGCGGCTGGCGATCTGGTGCTGGCGGCGGCTCGGGCCCCTGGGCCTCGACCTGCTGCACCCGCGCCGGCATTTCGGGCGCGGCGCGCTATGGCCGCTGGTCGCCGCGGTCGGCGGGCGTTCCGGCGTCCGCCGCATCGTCTCGCAGCGGCCCGGCCTTGCCGAGACCGGGGCCTTCTGGTCGGCGGTGATGGTCCGCGGCCTGCGGGGCCTGCAGGGCGCCCGCCCGCTGATCCTGCGCTACGAGGATCTGTGCCGGGAACCGGGCATCTGGATCGAAAGGCTGGGGCTGCATCTGGACGCCGGCGCGCCCGCCGCATGGCTGGACCGGACGGCAGGCATGCCGCAGCAGCGCCCGTCGCGCCTTGCCGCCCTGTCCGCCGACGAGCGCCATGAGCTGGAGCGCGCCTGCGCCCCCGGCGAAGCGGCGCTGGCCGCCTATGCCTCGGGCTTGTCCGCCGGGGCCGCCCGCCTGCAAGGGTGATCCGCCACGGCCGGCGGGCGGCCTTGGCGCGCCACCCGCCGCGACGCGATGGCGCCGGGGCATCCCGGGGCCGCGCAATCGCCAGCGCGGATCACGGCAGCGGGATGGCATTCGCGGGAAAATTGTGGAAACTTCGGCCCTTCAGGCGCTTTTCGCGCCGAGTCGAAGTCTTCGGCGCCCGATCGATCCGCAAAAGAGAAAGGGACGCATGTCACAGACACCCGCACAGGACAAACCCATCGGCCAAGGCCACGAGGACGATCCCGGCGACCTCCTGCGAGAACAGGAGGCATTGGCCGGCCATCACGACCCCGATACCAGCATCGAGGCCCTGCCGCAGCCCGAAGGACCGACCGAGATCATCACCACCGATTACGAGATCGGCCAGGACAATATCGAGGGCGTCAAGCCGGTCGCCTTCGACATCCACAACCCGGTCTTCGTGATCTCGGCCGCGACGGTGGTGGTGTTCACCGCCGTCACGCTGATGTTTCCCGCCGTGCTCGGGCCGTTCTTCGGCGGCTTGCGGGACATGGTGACCGGCCGGTTCGACTGGTTCTTCCTGATCGCCGGCAATGTCTTCGTGCTGCTCAGCCTGGGGCTGATCCTGTCGCCTCTGGGCTCGGTCCGGCTGGGCGGGCCCGAAGCCAGGCCCGATTTCAGCCTGACCGGCTGGTTCTCGATGCTGTTCGCCGCGGGAATGGGGATCGGGCTGATGTTCTACGGCGTCAGCGAGCCGCTGGGTCATTTCACCGCCGCCCTGGGCGGACCGGTGGTCGAGGGCGGGCTGCGCACCGACTGGGCGCCGCTGGACGGCGCGGCGGGGGATGAGCTTGCCGCCCGCCGGCTGGCGATGGCCGCGACGATCTTCCACTGGGGCCTGCACCCCTGGGCGATCTATGCCGTGGTCGCGCTGGCTCTGGCGCTGTTTGCCTATAACAAGGGGCTGCCGCTCACGCTGCGCTCGGTCTTTCATCCGATCTTCGGCGACAGGATCTGGGGCTGGCCGGGCCATGTCATCGACGTGATGGCGGTGATGGCGACGCTGTTCGGGCTGGCCACATCGCTGGGAATCGGGGCCGAGCAGGCTTCGGCCGGCTTCGGCTTCCTGTTCGGTTGGAGCGCCACCGACACCTCAAAGATCGTGCTGATCATCGCGATCACCGCCGTGGCGACGACCTCGGTGGTGCTGGGCGTGGAAAAGGGCGTCAAGCGCCTGTCCGAGATCAACATGGTGCTGGCCCTTATCCTGCTGTGCTTCGTGATCTTCGCCGGGCCGACGGCCCAGATCGTCAGCGGCTTCTTCGGCAACCTGGGCGCCTATGCCGCGAACATCCTGCCGCTGTCGAACCCGTTCGGGCGCGACGACGACAATTTCCGGCAGGGCTGGACGGCCTTTTACTGGGCCTGGTGGATCAGCTGGTCGCCCTTTGTCGGCATGTTCATCGCCCGCGTCAGCCGCGGCCGCACCGTGCGGCAGTTCCTGGTCGCGGTGCTGATCGTGCCCTCGATCATCTCGGTGCTGTGGATGACCGCATTCGGCGGCACGGCGATCTCGGTCACGCTGGCGGGCTTTTCCGGCGTGACCGAGGCGGCGCTGGAATTGCAGCTGTTCCAGATGCTGTCGCAGCTGCCGCTGACCGCGATCACCAGCTTCGTGGGCATCATCCTGGTCATCGTCTTCTTCGTGACCTCTTCGGACTCGGGGTCGCTGGTGATCGACACCATCGCGGCGGGCGGCAAGATCCACGCGCCGATGCCGCAGCGCATCTTCTGGTGCAGCTTCGAGGGGCTGGTCGCCATCGCGCTTCTGCTGGGCGGCGGGCTGACGGCCCTGCAGGCGATGGCGGTCTCGACCGGGCTGCCTTTCACGCTGGTGCTGCTGGGCGCCTGCTGGGCCATCGTCAAGGGCCTGATCGGGGAACGGCGAGAGCTTGCCTGACCCAGCCGCGCCGTAGCGGAGCGGGCGGGCCCTGGCCTGTCCGTTCCGACGGCACCGACCGGCGGGATGCCGGCTGGCGGATACCCGGTTCACCCGTGGCCGCGCAGGAGGCCGCGCGGTCAGCCTGCTGACGGGTGGGAGCCGGCAGCCGTCGCCGGTGAAGTAATAGCCCGGATATTGCTGGAAACAGGTCTCCATGAAACGCTGGTGGTCGGCCCAGACCGTACGCATCTGACCCGGCCAGCTGTCGGCGATGCACAGCCGATCGGCCGCGGCGTCCAGCGCGCCGGCATATCAAGGCGCCGGATCAGCCCGTGCCGGATTTCCGCCGCCGCCTGCAACGCCGAAATGCAGCCGAGGAAATCGCCCTTGGTCAGCATCTCGCGCATCAGCAGGATCGAGCCTGCCTCGATGATGCTGTTGGCCGGCGCCACCCCGGCATCCATGAAAAAGGCATCGACCACATGCACGGGCTGGATCGCGCGCCGTCGCCGAAAGGCGGCCAGCGCACCGGGCAGCAGGACCGAACGCGACATCGGCAGCGCGCCGATGACGATCTTGCCGACCGCCTGCTCCAGCTCGTGAAAGGCCAGCCTTGCGGCCTGCGGCAGGTCGCGCGCGGCCCGGCTGGCGACGAGGCCGAAGGGGGTGCGCTGGAACAGGGGCCGCCCTGCCTCTTGCTCAAGCTGCGAGATGGCGCGGTGAACCGTCGGCTGCGACAGCTCCAGCGACCGTGCAGCGAGGGTGAAGTTCTCGAACTCGCAGACGCGGATCAGGGCGATGAGCTGCGCGTGACTGGCGTCAGCCGCAACCGGGGCGACAGCTCGACCAGCGGCGGGTCCAGCGCGCGGCAGGGCTTCTTTCCGACCCGGCGGGGCGAAATCCTGGCCAGGCGGAGCCGGCGGGCCTTTGCCCGGGCGAAAAAGGGCTGGGCGCGCCGCAGCTCCACCTGTTCGAGCCGCACCAGACCGAGCAGATGGGCTGGAAGCCCGAAACCTTCCTGGACATCACGCCGGTCTGGGACATCCGCCACCGCCCGATTTCATCCGGGGCGGAGCCGTCGCCACATGCCATAGAGATCGCGGGGATCGTCGGGATCGGCCAGCAGATCGAGCCGGTCGAAGAAATCGGTGCCCTGCACGCGAGCATGGACATAGCGCAAGGCGCTGAAATCCTCGATGGCAAAACCGACGCCATCGAACAGCGTGATCTGCTGATCGGACAGGCGACCGGGACACCGGCCGGACAGGACCTGCCATAGCTCGGTCACCGGGAAATCCTCCGGCATCTGCTGGATTTCGCCCTCGATCCGGGTCTGTTCGGAAAATTCCACGAAGACGTCCGAGCGCAGCAGGATGTCGCGGTGCAGCTCGGTCTTGCCGGGGCAATCGCCGCCGATGGCGTTCACATGCATCCCCGCGCCGACCATGTTGTCCGTCAGGATCGTCGCGCATTTCTTGTCCGCGGTGCAGGTGGTGACGATGTCGGCACCCTCGACGGCGTCATGGGCGGTGCGGCATTCGGTCACCGAAAGCCCCGCGGCCCGCAGGTTCGCCGCCGCCTTGCGGGTTGCCGCCGGGTCGATGTCGTAGAGCCGGACCCGGTCGATGCCGCAGATCGTCTGCAGGGCGATGGCCTGGAATTCGGCCTGGGCGCCGTTGCCGATCAGCGCCAGAACCCGCGCGTCCTTGCGCGCCAGCGCGCGCGTGGCGACCGCGGACATCGCCGCCGTCCGAAGCGCGGTCAGCAGCGTCATCTCGGCCATCAGCAACGGATAGCCGGATGCCACCTCGGACAGGGCGCCGAAGGCCACCACCGTCTGCAGTCCCCGCCGCTGGTTGACGGGATGTCCGTTCACATATTTGAACGCATAGTGCCGCCGGTCCGAGATCGGCATCAGCTCAATCACCCCCTCCGCGGAATGGGAGGCAAGGCGCGGCGTCTTGTCGAACTCGTCCCAGCGCAGGAAGTCGGCCTCGATGCAGGCCGCCAGTTCCTCGAGTGCCAGCGGCAGTCCGATGGAATGCACCAGCCTCGCCATGTTTTCGACGCTGACGAAGGGGACACGGGCACGATCCGGCAAGAGCATGGCGAACATCATCCTGGGTGGGTTTCGGATCTGATCGATGACGAGCGATCTTCAAACCTGTCCCGATGGCCCGTCGCAAGGTCATCGGGAGGTTTCATTCTAGGGCATCGGGCGGCGGAACGGGACGAAGATGCCGCGTTCCCTAGAACACCAGCGTCAGGTTGACGCTTGCGTTGAGCGCCGAAGGCCGGACCGGGGCCAGCGTCGGGTTGTCGATATAGGTGATCGCCGATTGCAGATAGGCGCCCTGTTGCAGCCGGTAGGTATAGGAGGCGAGGAAGCTGGTCGAGCTGGAAGCCGCCTCCAGCCCCAGATCGGTCGCGTTCTGCACCACCACGTCGCTGAAATAGGTCTTGGCGGCCCCGATCGAGAACACGTCGTAGGGCCGGCTCTTGAACGTCCCGATGCGATAGAAGACCAGCCCTGCGTCATGCGAGAAGGCGTTCACATCCTTCTTGGCAAAGTTCACGCTGCCGGTGACATACCAGCCCTGATAAGGCGCGGCCATGTCGGGCTGCGACAATTGGTAGGTCGCGACGACATAGCCGCCGTAATTCTTGCCGGTCGTCGCCGGATCGTCGAGATGAGCGAAGTCGGACGTGTTGTAGACGGCGCCCGCCCGCAGCCAGATGTTGCGCTGGTTCACGTCCGGCTGGACCCTGTAGCCGATCTCGTTGATGAAGACCGCCTTCGCCCCGCGGGTCGAGAATTTCAGGCCCGAATGGTTTTCCTCGCCATCGGCGAAAAGTCCGTCCGGGCTGATGCTGCGGGCGACACCGAAATGGTTGTAGAAACGCTTGTCCGCGGAAGACAGGCGAATGTCGAAGCCCGGCGCCGGTTTCAACCCGCCGACGCCCAGCCCGTAGAGGATGAAGCTTTGCGGACCAAGCGCCGAGGCGGCAAGGTTGTTGCCGATGGCCTGCCCGTAGAATTGCGACGCCATGTTGTATTGCCCGGCCTGCAGGACCACCCGCCCGTCGTTCAGCGGCACCATGGCGGAAAGCTGGTTGACATAGGCGTGGGAAAGCCCGGCCCCGGAAAAGGACGTGTAGCCGGCCACCGGGGCAAAGGTCAGAAGCGATCCCTCCGGCAGCCCGTATCGGCTCAGGTCATGCGTGAAGACCAGCGAGACCGAGGCATTCGCGGTCGGCTTCTGGCCGGTATAGATCTGTGGTCCGCCGTCGTTGCCGCGGACGTCATAGGTCAGGCCCTGGGTGGTGACGACCTGCAGGTTCCAGCCGCGGCGGAAAAGCTTCTCGCGCAGGCCGCCCAGTTCGGGGTCGATTGCCTCGCAGTTCGATGGATAGGGAACCTCGGACCCCCGGTGATTGAGCTGGTCGTATTTGGCGCAGTTCGGCAGCTCCTGCGCGACGGCCGGCGCCGTGCCGCCGGGAAGGGCCGTGGCGAACAGGCCCCCGAGCATGAGGGCCAGGGCACGCCCGCCGAAGCGGCGCGGTTTCTGCGGGTCGGGACTTTGCGTGTCGGTCACGATGTCATCTCCTGTTGGTGCGTTGGGGTCTTGTCGCCGGGTCTTCTTCGGACCCTTGGCTGGTCGTATCTGCGCCCGGCCTGCGATGCGGGCGCAGGCTTCCGTCCGGCGCCGCAACCTTCTTGCGGTCCGCCGGTCAGGGGTGGTTGGCGGCCGGGCCTTGGCCTATCGCGTCGGGCGTTCGCGATGCCGTCCGCCTGCAAGGGCCCGCTTCAGGTGGTCCGGCATGACCATTTCGACAGATCCTCCTTGCAGAGTTCCGCGAGGACGGCGACGCAGTTCCGGATCGCGGCAAGGCGCGCGATCTCGTATCCGTGGGTGTTCTGCGTGGGGAAGGCCAGGCAGGCCCCGCGCGGCGCATGGCCGTTGCGCATCACGATCGAGGCGTCGCTGCCGAAATCATGCACGACCGAGCGTTGCAGCCCGACCCCCGCCCGCGAGGCCGCGGCGGCGATCCGGCCGTTCAGCCCCTCATGGTAAAGGCCATAGCCGTCCTGCGCGTAGATCACCGGGTCCGGTCCGTCCACGATGTCGTATTCATCGGACAGGGGGGCGATCTCCAGCGCGATGATCGCATCCACGGGCTCGTTTCTGGTGAAATAGAGCGCGCCGCAGGCACCGACCTCTTCCATGGAGGAAAAGACCAGGCAGATCTCCGAGGCCGGGTTGCGGATCCGCCTGGCCAGCTCGATCAGGATCGCGACCGAGGCCTTGTTGTCCAGCGTATAGCCGGCGATGTGGTCGCCCAGCCGATAGGGCGCCTTGCGATGCCTTCCGACCAGCACGCGAGAGCCAGGCCGCACCCCCGCCTTGGCGATGTCGTCGCGGCTGCGCTTGGTCTCGACCCAGACATCCGACCATTTGACCGGCGCGGTCTCTTGCTGCGGATATTGCGGCGAGGCGCGGGTGATGTGGCGCGACCCGAAGCTGAGGACGCCCTGGATCGTCTCGTTATCGCCCAGGATATCCACGAGTCCCTCGCCATAGACCCAGGGGAAGGACGATCCCAGGGCGCGCAGCTTCAGCCGGCCATCGTCCCCGACGCCGCTGACCGATGCGCCGATTTCATCCTTGTGGGCGGTGATCGCCAGCCTGCCCGACCCGCTGCCGGGAATGCGCGCGACGAAATTCCCGGCGGCGTCCAGCGCGGCCTTGATGCCCAGTGCCGAGAACCGCTGCATAAGGAAAGCGTCGATCCGCGCCTCGACCCCGCTGGGCGAATGGCACATCACCAGCTTGCCGATCAGGTCGAACAATGCGCTGTCGCGATCCATGGCGGTCACCCCCTCTCGAAACGGCGCAGCCACTGGTCCAGCAGGCGGACCCCGTAGCCGGTGGCGTTCTTGCCGCCATAGGCCGAGCGGCGCGTGGCCCAGACGGTGCCGGCGATGTCGATATGCGCCCAGGGAGTATCGCCCACGAATTTCTGCAAGAGTTTCGCGCCGGAAACCGGGGCGGACAGGCCGGTGCCCAAAAGCCCCGCAAAGGTGCTCATGTTGGCCACATCCGCGACCGGGGTCTCGACCACATGGTCCTGGTTGGGCTGGCAGGGCATGCGCCACACAAGCTCTCCCGTCGCCCGCCCCGCTTCGTCGAGTTCGGCGGCCAGCGCATCGTTATTGGCATAGAGCCCTGCGAATTCCTCCAGCAATGCCACGGCGATCATGCCGGTCAGGGTGGCGATGTCGACGACATGGGCAGGCTGGTAGGTCTTCAGGCCATAGGCGATGCCGTCGGCCAGGACCAGCCGCCCCTCGCCATCGGTATTGCGGATCTCGATGGTCAGGCCGCCCAGGGATTGGATCACGTCGCCGGGCCGGAAGCTTTTCCCGTCGACGGCGTTCTCGGCCATCGGCACGATGGCCGCGACGTTGCAGCCCGCCTTGCGCGCGGCCGCCAGCTCGACCGCGCCCAGCACGGCGGCCCCGCCGCCCATGTCGAAGCCCATGCGCGCGATCACCGGCGCCGCGGTCTTGAGGTTCAGCCCGCCGCTGTCGAAGGTCATGCCCTTGCCGACCAGCACCGCGTCCCAGCCTTCGCGCGCCGGCGCGCCGCGCCATTCCACCACCGCCAGCAGCGGCGGAAATTCCGAGGCGCGGCCCACGGCCAGCAGGGCCGAGGCGCCCATCTCCTGCAGGGCGGCGCTGTCGAATATCCGCAAGGTCGCGCCCAGCGGCTCGAAGATCGCCGGCAGTTCCGCCGCCCATGCCTGCGGGGTCAGCCGGTTGGCCGGCGCCTCGACCCAGGCGCGGGCGCGGTTGACGGCCCGCGCCGTGCGCAGCGCCTGGTCGCGCACGCCGTCCCGTCCCGCCGGGATGAGCAGGCGCTGCGGCCAGGGCGTCGGATCGGGGTGCCTGCGCCCGGTATCGGGGCGGAAGCCGTGCAGCAGCACCCCCAGCAGGATCGCGGACAGGCGGGCATCGCCGGCCAGCGCCGCCCCGCCCGACAGCCGGGCGGTTTCCAGCCGAAGCGCCGCCATCGCCTCGACGATGTTGCCGCCCAGGCTTGCCCAGTCATGCGGCGTCGCCGTGCCGATCTCGGGCGCGCCGATCAGGATGATGCGGGCATCGGTGTCCTTCGCCGGCGGAACGTCGAGCCATTGGCCGGGCTGGGCGGCGAAGCCCGTATGGCGGATCGCCAGCGAAAGCCGGGGCTGATCCCTCTCCGGTATCGCGCCCTCCTTGCCGGCGAAGGCGAGAACGAATTCCGCCGCGGGTTCGTCGGATTGCAGGATGTCGATTTGTGTCCAGGCTGTCATGCCAACTCCCGAAAGGGCGAAGCTGCTGTTCTGCCATGCGAATCCAAGCGCCGGAGGGTGATGCAATATTTACTACACAATTGTGTAGTTGGCAATTCCTATATGCCCCCGGATGCAGGTCTTTTCGCGACGCGGATCGCGGCCTGCATGTCTTCGTCGGCCCAGGGGTTCTCGACCAGCGGAAAGACCGGACGATCCAGCCGCCGATAGGGAATCGAGGCGAAATCCAGGGTCATCGCGCCGGGCGTCGCCATATGCCAGATGTGATCGGCCAGAGGGCCGAAGCTGGCGACGTAATGGTTGCTGGACTTGACGACGACCAGCCGCTTGTCCTGCAGCGAGATGCCAAGCCCGGTGAAGCCGTCGGCGCCATAGAGCTGGCTGCGTGACGAGACGATCAGAATCTCGATGCCCCGGCAGCGGATCGCGGCAGAACGGCCCAGAGGCACGCGCATGCCGAAGGCCGTGCAGGCGTGATCCTTGGCCACCGCGACGATCTCGGCCACCAGATCGACCGGGTCGCCGGATTCCGGCCCCAGCTTGCCGCCCAGACGCAGCCGGATCGTGGCTCCCGGCCCGGCATCGGCGCAAAGCCGCGCGGCCTCGGGGTCGTAGAAGGCGCCGATCGCCGCATCGGCAATGCCGCGGTCCAGCAATGCGCGCAGAACGAAGGTGCTGTCGCCGGGCGCCCCGCCGCCGGGATTGTCGGCAAAGTCGCCCAGCACGACCAGGCCGTCCAGCCCTTCCGCCCGGTCGAGCGAGGATGCGAGGCCGGGGAATGCGGCCTGCAATTCCCGCCGCCTGTCATGGACCAGCCGCGCCAGCCGCAGGGCCTCTGCCTTGGCGGTTTCCAGATCGCCATCCGCGTAAACCAGCACGCGCGCGCCCATCTCCGGCACGTCGCCCCAGGGAAAGCCATGCGCGAATTCCGCGGTCACGATGCGCGGGTCGGCGCTGCTGTGGCGAAAGGCGGCGACGACCTGCTTCATCGCCCCCTCCGTGGTCGGAAAGAAACCGATCATCCGGCAGTCGATCAGCGCCGCGGCCGGGCGGATGTCCCCGCGCGCGGCCCGAAGGCAATGCCGATACAGATCCGCCGCCCGTTCGGCGAAATCGGTATGGGGATATTCGCGCATGATGGTGATCAGGTCGGCATGGGCGACCATGGCTTCGGTCAGGCTGCAATGCGGGTCCAGTTGGGCGCCGATGATTGCCCGGGGCGCGATCTCGCGGATACGGGCCAGCAGGTCGCCTTCGCAATCGTCGTATCCCTGCGCGATCATCGCACCGTGAAGGGCAAGCAGGACGACATCGACAGCGCCCGCGGCGCGCAGATCCTCCAGGATCATGTCGCGCAGTTCCTCATAGACGGCGCGCACGACCGGGGCCCCGGGCTCCGCCCCGGCGGCGATGCTCTGGACGATCTCGTGGCCGTCGACGCTGCATAGCCTGTGAAAGACCGCCAACATCTCGTCCTTCGGCGGCGCGATCTCGCCCGCCCGGACGCGGCGGACATGGTCGAGCGAAAAGGCCAGCGCGCCGGACGGGATCGGCGAGAAGCTGTTGGTTTCGGTCGCGAGGCCGGCGATGAAGACGCGCATAAGCCTTACCGGTTGCCGGCGACCGGGACGGGTGCCGGGACCGCCGCGGGCAGAAGATCGGTCAGGGCATGGGCGGTGCACAACACCTGCGTGAACAGCATCGAGGGGTTGTATCGCTGCGCGGCGATATGGGGCGGCTCGGATTCGTCCTCCACAAACATGAAGGCCGTGGTCGCGATCGCCCCGGTCGAGGGCACGAACCAGGACGATGCGCCGTATCCCACCGTCCGGCCGGGATGGCCCCAGACCTCCAGCCCGCCCCAGCGCCGCCTTTCCAGCCCGAGGCCGTAGGCCGCGCCAAGGCTCATCGGGTGGAAAGGCTTCTCGGCGGGCAGCGCCCAATGCGCAGCCATGTCCTGCAGCGTCACGCCCAGCGGATTGCCGGGCCGCGACAAGGCCCGGTAGAAGTCCAGCATGTCGCCGCAGTTCGAGATGATGTCGCCGGCGCCATAGGCCCAGGCCAGGGAAAAGCCCCTGGCGGCGCTGATGGCCGGCTGCCCGGCGCGCTTCAGATAGCCTTGCGCCAGCCGTTCCTCCGGATAGCCGCTGCCGACCCAGGAGTCCTGCATGCCGAGCGGGCCGAAGATCCGCTTCTTCACGTAGCCGGCATAGCCGCCCGGCGCCCTCGCATCCATCACCATGGCGGCGATCACCCATCCCGTGTTCGAATAGTCGAATTGCTGCCCCGGTGCGAACAGCACGCCTTGCTCAAGCGCCGGGATCACCATGTCCCGCGGAGCCATCCGGCCCGCCGAGGTCGGATCGATGAGCGAGAGATATTCGGGCAGCCCCGATGTGTTCATGATCAGATGGCGAAGCGTGATCCGCCCGTCGACCGGCAGGTCGATATGGCGGGCGACCGGGTCGTCGAGGTCCAGCAGGCCGTCGCGGCACAGAAGCAGGATCGACAGGGCGACAAAGGTCTTGGCCTGGCTGCCGATCTGGAACAGGTCCGATGACCCGAGTGCCGCCTCGCCCTGCGCGCGCGATCCGGCGGTGAGGCAGAGGCGCCCGGCATCGGGCAGGTCGATCCCGACGATCACGCCGATTGCGCCGAAATTCTCGACATAGTCGTCGAGCATGAGTTGCAAACGCTCGACAGCGCCGTGAGAGGTCATTGCTTCACCTGTATTGCCGATGGATGTGTGGCGCGAACGCCGGGCGTTCAGTTGGTCGCGGAAAGTTCGTGCCCCCGCGGATCGGCTGCGCCGCTTCCGAGATGCCGCAGCTCTGCCTCTTTCGCCATGGCGACGACGGCCGGATAGCGGCGGTCGACGAAAAGGCTCGTGATCGCGGTAAACAGGATCAGCAGGCCCGACAGCAGCGACATCGTCAGGTGGATTCTGGAAGGATCCCCCAGCACGATATCGGTAAACCCTGCATAGACCACCGTTCCGGTACCCGAGATCAACCCCAGCACGAGCAACAGGACGGCGGTGATCCGGGCGCGCAGGTGGGACGGCGCGATGCTGACATAAATGACCGAGATGACGATCGAGCACCCGCCGGAAATCGCGATGACAATGCCGACCGCTGCCGCCGCCCAAAGCCCGTTCGACATCAGCGGGCCGCCGATCACGAAGGGCAGGATCACAAGAAGCATGAGGGAAATCGCGGCCAGCGGCGCCTCGCGGCCCATCCAGCGGCGCACGATCTGATTGAAGAACACCCCGATGAAGGGAGAAAGCAGACCGGCGACCAGCAGGATCGTGCCCAGCGTGCTGCCGGTCCTCTCGATGGACCAGCCATAGGTTCTGGTGAAGAACGGCGCCAGCCAGCCGTTGAAGCCGACGGTGAAGATCGCGCTCATGCCCAGGCAGATGACCAGAAGCAGGATGAAGGGCAGCGTCGCCGTCAGGTATTCGCGAAACCCTGCCGCTTCGGGCGTGCCGATCGCGGCGGCGGCCATGGCGGGATTGCGCCGCCGCGGCTCGGGAAGGATGGTGACGACAAGGGCGGCGACGACAAGACCGGCGGCGCCGAATGCGATGGTGGTCCAGCGCCAGGCATCGTCGCTGGCCAAGGGCAGCGTGCCTTCCAGCGCGGCGGCATGAAGATATCCGTAAAGCGCGCCGCCGCCGACCATGGCAAGGACCCCGCCGAAGGTCACGCCGAAGAAGAGCAGCCCCGACGCCCTGGCAACGCGCCGAAGCGGAAACAGGTCGGCAATCAGCGACAGCGCGGCTGGCATCAGCGCCGCCTCGCCCAGGCCGACCCCAAGCCGGCACAGGAACAACGCGGTGAAGTTCGTGGCAAAGCCGCTGGCAATGGTCAGCAGGCACCAGGCGGTGATGGCGACCCCCAGCAGAAGCGTCCGGTCATAGCGGTCCGCCAGCCATGCCAGCGGCAGCGCGGCGACCGCCATGGCGATGGCAAAGGTGAAGCCGGTCAGGATGCCGATCTGCACGTCGGTCAGCGCCATGGCGTGCTTGATCGGCTCCATCAGCAGCATCGGCAGCGTCTTGTCGGCCATGGCGATCATCGCGGCCATGGCAAGGACGAGGGCCGCCAACCAGGCCCGTGCATGCTGCTTCTTTTCGGTATCCATCTTGCGCGTCTCCTCCCGGGCTCCCCTGAATTCAGGATTACTACACATTTGTGTAGTTCGAGTCCAGAAGATTGAATCCCGGACCTTCAAGCCGTTGAGAAATGGAGCATAAGCGGACGGCGGAATGCATTCAGGTCCGGCGGAGGCGGCGGAAATTGCCTTCGCACCGGCCTTCGCCTAGATTGCCGCCATGACACAGAAAGACCCGCCAGCCGAACAGACCAACGGACGCGAACGCCTGCTGGAGGCCGCCATCACGCTGTTCGGGCGCGACGGTTTCGATGCCACATCCGTCAGGGCGATTGCCGACGAGGCCGGCGTGTCCTGGGGGCTCGTCCGCTTCTATTTCCAGTCGAAGGAGGGTCTGCGCGACGCGGTGGAAAAGCGCGTGATGACCGACTATCTGCAGCTGGTGCAGGTCGCCAACCGTGCCACATCGCCGGAAGAGCTTTCCTCGATGATAGAGAGCCAGACGGGCAGCCTGTCGGGGATCGTCCGCTATCTGCGCCGCGCGATCATGGAAGAAAGGCCCATCGCGCTTGACTTCCTGCGCGAACTTCTGGGCACGACCGAGATGCTGAACGCGGATCTGCGCGCCCGGTTTCCGGATGAACCCGCCCTGTGGGATTCGATCCGGATGGTCGCCCAGCGAATCGGCTATCTTCTGCTGGCGCCGCAATTCGAAACCCTGCTGAATCGCAACCTCTTCTCGGTCGAGGAACTGAAGCGCCGCAACTTGCAGGAAGAACGGATCATGCAATTGATTTTGGCGGGCCTGGCATCGGAAGAAGGCGGAAAACGCGGCACCTGACCAGTATCGTGCTTGCATTTGGCCATTGACTACACAATTGTGTAGCTCCATTCCTGCCCCATGACGTGATGCAGTCGGGAGAGGGAGGAGCACATGGTCGCGAACGGGAATTCGACCGGAACCGACCCGCATGGGCGGGCGCGTTATCTGGCCTCGGGGCAGCGCAATGCGCGGGTCTTCAACGACACGGTGCGCCCGTTCTGGTCCGATGACGGAAAGCTCTTCTCCTATTGCCGCCGCACGCCGGAGGGAACGGATTACCTGCTGGTCGAGGCCCGGACTGGAAGGGTCGAGCCCCTTTTCAACCGAAAGGCGCTTGCCGCGCGGATCGCCGCCTTGCCGGTCGCGCCGCAGGCGGCCGAGCCCGAGGATGTGCGGCTTGCCCCCGATGCCAGGGCCATCGAGTTCCGCCTGGAAGGGCGTCTCTGGCGGGCCGAACGCGATGGGCTGGTCCTGACCGATCTGGGCCCTGTGGCGGCACCGACCGAAAACGTGGCGCCGGATCATTCGGCGCGTCTGGTCCTTCGGGATCACGATCTCTGGCTGGTCGATCATTCGGGCAAGCGTCCGCTGACCAGCGACGGCGAGGCCGGGAACGGCTACGGCGGTTTTCTCGGTTTCGATTACAACCTCACGCAAGGGCGCTGTCCGCCGATTGCGCTCTGGTCGCCGGATTCCAGCCGGATCGCCACCTTACGCACCGATCTGCGCCGGGTTCCCCTTGCCCATCTGATCGAGGCGGTTCCGGCGGACGGATCGCGTCCCAGGCTTCACAGCTTTCCCTATCCCGTCCCCGGCGACGAGCACGGCGCCCTGAGCGAGCTGTGGTTCATCGGCAGGAACGGACAGCGGGTGCAGGCCGGGATGGACAGACTGGTCAGCTTTGGCGCCAATCCGCTGATCAGCTATCCCGCCTGGTGGTCCGACGACGGAGGTCACTTCTACCTGCATGAGGGATCGCGCGACGGACACCGCCTGGATTTCTGGCAGGTGGACACCGCCACCGGCGACGCCAGGCGACTGGTCATCGAGGAAGGCTCCGGGTCAGGGCGGCCCTGTTTCAGCCCAAGCCCGCAACCACAGGTGCTGCGCGACGGCCGCATCCTCTGGGCGTCGATGGCCGACGGCTGGCGGCATCTCTATTTCGTCGATCCCGGCGATCCGCGCAGCCGCCGCCGCATCACCGCGGGCGAATGGAACGTCGTGTCAATCCTTCATGTCGACGAGGATGCCGGAACCATCCTCTTTGCTGCCGCGGGCCGCGAGCCGGGGCTGGATCCCTATTACCTCCAGGTCTATTCGATCCGTTTCGACGGGACGGATCTGCGCCGCCTGACCCGTCAGGATCTCAACCATGACCTGTCCCTGCCGCCGCGCGCGCTGACGCAGGTTCCGGCCGGCAGCGGGCGATATCCGAACGGCACCAGCCCCGACGGCGCGTTTTTCGTCGCCGCCCATGAGGCGCCGGACCGCCCGCCCGTCTCGGCCCTGTATGACCGGAGCGGCAGGGTGGTCATGACGCTGGAACATGCGGATGCCGGTGAAGCCTGGCCCGCCGACATGCCGCTGCCCGAGCCGTTCCACGTGCCGGCGCTGGACGGCGAAACGGCGCTTTGGGGGGTGCTCTACAAGCCGCCGGGGTTCGACCCGGAAAAATCCTACCCGGTCATCGACGTCATTTATGGCGGTCCGCAGGTCTTCATGGCGCCGAAATCCTTCGGCCAGACGACCTATGCCCGCTATGCCGAGGGCCTCGCCGCCGCGGGTTTCGTCACGCTTCTGCTTGACGGGCCCGGAACGCCGGGACGGTCCAGGGATTTCTGGCTGCATTCCCACGGCAGGATGGAATGCTGCGGCGGCCTTGCCGACCACGCGGCGGCCATCAGGTCGCTGGCGGCGGACCGCCCCTGGATGGACATCGCGAAGGGCGTCGGGTTGACCGGGTTCTCGGGCGGCGGCTACGCGACGGTTCGCGGCATGGCGGTCCATCCCGATGTCTTCACCGTCGGCGTGTCGATCTGCGGCAATCACGATGTTTCCCTGTATATCGCCAACTGGGCAGAGATGTTCCAGGGCATGGATGCCAGCGCGCGCCGCGGCCTGGCCAGCGCCGATGTGGCCGACCGGATCGCCGGCAAGCTGTTCCTGATTCAGGGAGAGATGGACGACAATGTCCAGCCCAGCCAGATGCTGCGCCTTGTCGATGCGCTGGTGAAGGCCGATGCCGATTTCGACATGCTGATCGTGCCGGGCGCCGACCATGGCGTTGCCTTTCACCCCTACGCCCTTCGGCGGACCGTCGATTATTTCCTGCGTCACCTTGCAGGCCGGGGATGAGGGGCCGTTATCCGCAATGAAGGAAGCCCTTGTCATCGGCGCCGGCATCGTCGGCGTCTCGACCGCCCTGGCGCTGCAGGAGCGCGGCTGGACCGTCACCGTCATCGACCGCAAGGAGCCGGGCAGCGAAACCAGCTTCGGCAATGCCGGCATCCTGCAGCGCGAGGCCGTGGCGCCCTATGCCATGCCGCTGGGGCCGGGCTTCCTGCTGGGGGTGCTTCTGGGCCGCAGGAACGATGTCCGCGCGCGATGGCGCGAGCTGGCATTGCAGGCCGGCGCACTGCTCCGCTACGGATTGCACTCGACCCCGGCGCGCCATGCCGTCCTGTCTGCGTCCTATGAGAGCCTGATCCGGACCTCGCTGGCGGCCCATCGGGATTTCATCGACGCCTCCGGCGCGGAGAGCTTGATCCGCCGCAGCGGATACCGCGAATATTTCCGCGATCCGCGCCTGTTCGAGGCTGCCGCCCGTCGCAGCGAGGAGATGGCCGCGCGTCACGGCCTGAACCTGGCGATCATGGATGCGGCGGCGCTGCAAGCGGCGGAGCCGGCCATCGCGGACCCCGGTGCTGGCGCCGTCCACTGGCTGGACCCGTGGAGCGTCAGCGATCCCGGTCGCCTGACCACGGCCTATGCGGCAGTTTTCGTCGCCCGAGGCGGACGGATCGTCCGGGCCGAAGTGACCGCGATCCGGGCAACCGCCACCGGCTGGAGCGCCAAGGCATGGGGACGCGGCTGGTCGGCGCCGCATCTGGTGCTTGCCGCCGGTCCGTGGACGCCGCGATTGCTGGCCGGGCTGGGCATCCACGTCCCGATGGTCTACAAGCGCGGCTATCACCGCCACTATGCGGCGCCGGTTCCGCTGCACGTGCCGATGCTGGATACCGACCACGGCTATGTCGCCACTCCGGTCGAGCAGGGGCTGCGGATCACCACCGGCGCGCATCTTGCCCGGCTGCACCTTCCGCCGGACTACGCGCAACTGGCCCGCGCCGAGGCGGCGGCGCGCGGTATCCTGGACATCGGGCGGGCCGATGAGATCCAGCCGTGGACGGGGACGCGGCCCTGCCTGCCCGACATGCTTCCGTTGATCGGGGAATCCGCAAGGCTTCCGCGGCTATGGGTCAATTTCGGCCACGGCCACCAGGGCCTGACGCTCGGCCCTGCCAGCGGCCGCCACCTGGCGGCGCTGATGTCGAACGAACCACCTCCGGCAGCGCCGGAACCGTTTCTCCCGGCAAGGTATGGGTTCTGACGGAAGCAGATTCGCCGCCCGGGTCGACATTCATGTGACGGGTCAGACGCGCCGGCAGGCCGGAAAGGCCGTTTACAGCTGGAAACTCGGCAAGAAGGAGAGCCGGCCGCTTGGCATGGCGATATTGTCCGATGCATGCGTGAACTGAGCATATCCGAAATCCGGCGCGCCCCTTCCGACCGCACCCCTCATGCCCATGACCGCTCCGGCCCCTTCCGCTCCCCCGATGCGCAGGCGTGGCTGCGAGAACACCTTGGCAAGAATCCAGACCGACAGCAGGCGAGTGCAAGGTGACAGGACCGTCCAGCGCCGTCTCGGCCAGCGGAAAATCCGGCGCGTTCCGTCAGCTCGGCCCGGACGATCCCTGCGCAACCGGATCCGTGCTGCCACGGATGCCCAGGACACTGCCAAGGTCGAGGCGCTGGTTGCGCGCCAGCCTTGGCAGATGCGCAAACGCCGGCCCGGCGACAACGGGATCGCGATCAGGCGAGAACTCGGCAATTCGTCCCGCAGCCGCGAAAACCTCTGGCGTCGAGAGAAGCGGCGGCACCACCCCCCAGCTTTCCGGGGATGGTGCGGGGCCTGCTGTCCCGAGGATCAGGCCAGGACCCGGCGGGAGGACGCCTGTGCCAGAATATCCGCAACCATGGCGCTTGCGACCTCGGTGGTGGTCTTGCCGCTGCTTCGGCTCAGCGCCAGGATGCGGCGGATGCGCTCGGCGATGCCTGCAAGCCGTTCGCGGCGATAGTTTTCGCCGCGGCGGTGTATCTCGCCCGCGACGCTGATGATGCCGCCGCCGTTGACGACGTAGTCGGGCAGATAGCTGATGCCGCGGGCCCGCAGATGCCCGGCGATGTCCGGGGTGGCAAGCTGGTTGTTCGCCGCCCCGCAGACGACCTTCGCGGTCAGTCGCGCGACCGTCTCGGCGGTCAGGATGCCGCGCAGGGCGCGAAAATATCCATCTGCTGGGAAAACACGTCATCCGGGCTGCGGATCTCTGCGCCCAGATCGGTCTGCGCACGCTTTACCGCATCCTGGTTCAGATCGGACACGATGAGCGCGGCCCCGGCCGCATGCAGCTTTTCGGCCAGCGCCATGCCGACATGGCCCAGCCCCTGCACCAAGACCCGCTTTCCGGTCAGATCGGTGCTGCCGAAGACCTGCTCGGCCCCGACCCGGAGACATTGAAACACGCCTTCGGCGGTGAAGGGCGACGGATCGCCGCTGGCATGGGCGCCGGTGTTCAGCCCGACGGCATAGGGGGTTTCGCTGGCCACGATGGCCATGTCCTCGGGCGTGATCCCGACATCCTCGGCGGTGTAGTAAAGCCCGCCCAGGCTGTCGACGGCACGGCCGAAGGCACGCAACAGCGCCTCCGACTTGTCGGTGCGCGAATTGCCGATGATCACCGACTTGCCGCCGCCAAGGCCCAGGTCGGCGATGGCGTTCTTGCAGGTCATCCCTTCCGCCAGCCGCAGCACATCGCGGCGTGCATCGTCACGCGAGGCATAGTTCCACATCCGGCATCCGCCCGCCGCGGGACCGCAAGCGGTGGAATGAATGCAGATGAAGGCGTCGAGCCCGCTTTCGGCATCTTCGGCATGGACAAGCCGTTCATAGCCCGCCGGCGGCGTTTCATCCGTGATCACAAGTGCCATGATTTCCTCCTCGGCTTGATCTCTGGACGATTATAACGCTTTTCTCCGGTGAAACTCTCCTATATGGAGGGTTAATAACGCAAACTTGGGTGACTATCGCTCTTATTCCGGGGTATTTGCGTGAATATCACCATTGATTCGATCGACCGCCGGATATTGCGCGTCCTTGGGCAAGAGGGCCGGATTCCCGTCGTCGAGCTGGCCGAGCGGGTCGGCCTCTCGGCCACGCCCTGCAAGCGGCGGCTGCAACGGCTGGAAGAGGGCGGCGTGATCGCCGGCTATGCCGCCCGGATCGACCACAAATCCGCCGGTTTCGGGATCACCGCCTTCGTCTCGGTCGAGCTGGAGCGACAAGACGGCGACGAGATCGAACTGGTGCAGCAGCAGGTCGCGCAATTCGACGAGGTCGTGGCCGGCATGCTGATGACCGGCTCGCAGGACTTCCTGCTGGAAGTCGTCGTCGGCAGCCTTGAGGATTACCAGGATTTCCTTCAGGGCAAGCTGCTGAAGATCGCCGGGGTGCGCAGCGTGCGCACGCATTTCGCGCTGCGCAAATTCATCGACCGGCCGCGCATTCCCTGACGGCGTGACACCCGCCGCCTTCGCCGGAACGGGGGTGCGATAGGTTGCCCCGGGGTGGTTGCGACAAGGCACCTCCCGCGACCTTTCGGGCATGATCAACAGCATATCCGGCGGCCCGTCCGGCTGGTCATGGCCAGTTCACGCCGCAAGGCCCGGTTGCAATGTCTCGATCAGGTTTGCTGAGCCGTTCCTCGGCCCCGGAATGATCGAAACCCTTCTGCTCAGCCCGTCTTCCAGACCTGCGGCGCGACGCGCTCACGATTGCCGCCCATGATCTTCGCCAGCGTGGCGGTGCCTTATCCCGCTCGGCAAGTCGCTGGGCAGCACAGGCAGGCGCCGGGGCGCGATCATCCGCAGTTCGTCGCCATCGGCGCCCGAGGGCAGGACCTCTGGCCGCGCCGCCGGCTTGCCGATCAGCTCGCCGATACCCTCGACCGGCTCGACAGGTTGCACAGGCCGGACTGATGGCGAAGCGTGATCGCGTCGCCGCTCTCCAGCGCCGCGATCTCGGGAAGGGTCCGGAACAGCAGATCAGCCTGCCCCTTTCCGCCAGCTGGCAGATGACGCGGGCGATGAAAAGCCTAGTGACTGATCCGAGCGCGAATTGCGTCCCGGCCTTTACCGTTCCGGCCGGTCGCGGTCGGGCCGGCCTCGGCCCGGCATTGGCAAAGAGCACGGTCACGATCCTTTCCAATTCGGCAACGGCCGGCCGGATCATCTCCAGCCCGGCGCCAGAGGATGGACCGGCTCCACAGGCGGCCCACACCCTTTCCCCAAACGGCGCACCGCCTCATTCGATGTCGAAGACGACGCCCTGCGCCAGCGGCAATGCGGTCGAGTAGTTGATGGTATTGGTCTGGCGGCGCATATAGCCCTTCCAGGCGTCCGATCCGCTTTCGCGCCCGCCGCCGGTCTCTTTCTCGCCGCCAAACGCCCCGCCGATCTCGGCGCCCGAAGTGCCGATATTGACATTCGCGATGCCGCAATCCGAACCTGCGGCCGAGACGAAGGTTTCGGCCTCGCGCAGATCCAGCGTGAAGATCGACGACGAAAGTCCCGCCCCCACCGCGTTATGCAGGCGGATCGCCTCGGCCAGATCGCTGTATTTCATCACATAGAGGATCGGGGCGAAGGTTTCCTCCAGCACCGGGCCGGTCTGTTCGGGCATCTCGACCAGTGCCGGACGGGCGTAGAAGGCGGTATCGGGCCCGACCGGCACGCGCTCGCCGCCATGCACCGTCCCGCCGGCGGCCTGTGCGGCTTCCAGCGCATTCTGCATCGCCTCGAAGGCTTGGCGATCCACCAGCGGGCCGACCAGCGCGCCGCTGTCCAGCGGGTTGCCGATGCTGACCGAGCGATAAGCCTTGATCAGCCGGGGCACCAGCCTGTCGTAGACCGATTCATGGACGAACAGCCGGCGCAACGTCGTGCAGCGCTGGCCGGCCGTGCCCATCGCGCCGAAGGCAATCGCGCGCAGCGCCATGTCCAGGTCGGCCGAGGGGCAGACGATGCCGGCATTGTTGCCGCCCAGTTCCAGGATCGAGCGGCCAAAGCGTTCCGCGACCTTCGGACCGACGATCCGGCCCATGCGGGTCGAACCGGTGGCCGAGATCAGCGGCACGTCATGGCTGGCGACCAGAGCCGCGCCGATCTCGGGGCCGCCGATCAGCACATGGCTCAGTCCCTTCGGCGCGTCGCCGAAGCGTTTCAGCGCGCGCTCGAAGATGGCCTGGGTGGCCAGCGCCGTCAGCGGGGTCTTTTCCGAAGGCTTCCAGACCACGGCATTGCCGCAGACCAGCGCCAGCGCGGCATTCCACGACCACACCGCGACCGGGAAGTTGAAGGCCGAGATGACGCCGACGACGCCAAGCGGGTGCCATGTCTCCATCATCCGGTGGCCGGGACGTTCCGAGGCGATGGTCAGGCCGTAAAGCTGCCGGGAGAGGCCCACGGCAAAGTCGCAGATGTCGATCATCTCCTGCACCTCGCCCAGGCCCTCGGACGGGATCTTGCCCGCCTCGATGGATACGAGCTGGCCCAGATCATCCTTGGCGGCGCGCAGTTCCTCGCCCAGCAGGCGAACCAGTTCGCCCCGACGCGGGGCGGGGACGGTGCGCCATGCCTCGAAGGCCGCGCGGGCGCTGGCGATGGCCTGCTGCGTATCCTCGGCGCTGTGGGCCTTCAGCCGGGCGACCTCCTCGCCCGTGACCGGCGAAAAACTGGCCAGGGTGCCGCCGGTACAGGCATCGGACGCCACGCCAAGGCGGGTCAGCAAGTCGGTCGTGCGGGCGGCGATGGATTGGGACATGGGTTCTTCCTCTTCTGTCATCCGAATTTCACCACGCCGAGCCCGGCGGGCGCCGTCTGCCCAGGCAGGGCATGTGCAAGGCGGCGCTGCGGCTCGGGCGTGTAAAGGTCATACCAGTGCTGGTTCTTGCGGCCGAGGGCATGTTCGGCGCTGAAGCTGCCGCCAAATTCGCGGCAGGTCACCTCGATCACCCAGTCGCGCAGCTGCGCCTCCTGCGCCGGATCGAAGGCGATCACCCGCTCCACGCTCAGCACGACCTGCCGGCCGCTGTCATCGGGGGTCGAGCCGGAAACGAGCCCGGTATTGCCCGCCTGTGCGACGACATGCAGCCCATCCCGCGCGCAGATTTTCAGCGCGCGGGACACGTCCTCCGTGCCGGCGGGCCGCAGCACCGCCAGCACATGGCCGCGATCATAGCGCGCGCCGGTCTCGTAGGACAGCATCTGATCCGGCGCGGTCAGCATGCCGCGCGGCCCCACAACTCGTCCAGGGCCGTCACGCTCATGCGGCAAGTCCGTCCAGCGCCTTGAGGCTTGCGTCCAGCGAAGCGGACTGGATGGCGGCGTAATGATCGAACTCGTTCAGAACGGCTGCCCCCAGATCGGCTTCGAACCGCCGCTGGCTGGGGCTGGCCGCGAAATCCTGCGCCGCATCATCGCCGAGGTTCGACTGGAAGATTCCGGCGGCGCTGACGGGCAGGAAATCCTCATAGATGATCGGATCGTAACGCAGCGCGCCTTGCGCGATCAGCGTTTCGAGATCCTTCCCCCCTGCCCCTGCGGCCAGACCCTTTTCGGTCGGCGCATAGGTGAAATAGGCCAGACCTTCGGCGCGCAGGCTTGCCCAATCGTCGGGGAAAGCGGCAAAGGCCTCGGTCAGTGCGGCCATGTATTCGGATGCATTCGAGCCGTCCGCCGCCGGGCGACAACGCCGGCGGGTCTGGCTCAGCAGGCGGTCGTAAAGTGCCCGCCCCTTGGGGGTCAGCGCCACGCCGCGCTGTTCGATCTCGCCAAAGCGGGCGGTGTGCGAGCCTTCCCGCCAATCCTCGCCCGCGCGGAACAGGACCGGCTCTTCCAGCGCCTTGAACGAGGTCTGACGCAGCAGGATCGGGCATTTGCGCGTGGGCGGGCCTTCGACCACGGCCTTGGGCGTGATGCCGCGGGCGGGCATCCGGGCCTGCACCTTGTCGATGTCCAGCGTCCGCGGGGTCAGGTGGTTGATATGCGGCCCCTTGAAGGACACCACATCGGCGATCAGCCGATGGGCGTCATGCAGCCGGCGATACATGTCATGGCCGACATTCGCGTGCGGCTGCCAGCGGAAGGTTTCCAGCGCCTCGGTCACGAAACGCCCGGCTTCGGCATCGGTCAGACCGCCCTGGGCTTCAGCATGCTCGATCAGGTCCAGGCAGCCTCGCGTGAAAATCCGGCGTCCTGACAGAAGCCGCGCCGCCTCGGCCCGCAGGGCGTCATCCTCGATCAGGTCCAGCCGCAGCAGCGAGGTAAAGACGCGGAACGGATTGCGCTTCAGCGCCTCGGCCCCGACCGGGCGGAAGGCGGTGGAATGGACCGGCACGCCCGCCTCGGACAGATCGTAATAGCCGACCGGATGCATCCCCATCACGGCAAACAGCCGCCGCATGATGTGCAGTTCCTCGGCGGTGCCAAGCCGGATGGCGCCGTGGCGTTCCTCGGAAATGCGGGCAAGGTCGTCGACCTCCTCAAGTCGCGCACGTTCGGCCGGGTCCGCGGCAAGGGTTTCGTCATTCACCCCGGCCACCAGGTCCATCAGCGTGCCATAGGCGGGCACCTCGTCGCGATACATGGCGGACATGGCCGCCGAAAAGCGGCTGCGGATCGTGTCGGGGCTGATATGGATGCCGGCGCTCATGGGACGCTCCTTTCTCTGTGGTGCCTTGGATAGCACGAGCGATCCGGCGCGGCCTTCGTTGATTGGGGCTGACATCATGCCAGCCGGGAATGACTCTGATCCGGGCCTGCCATCCGGGGCGCGTTCGACAAGGCGGATCATGCTGCTGAAATCGCAGACCAGCGACGCAGCAGGACCCTTGCCGAATAATCAGGGAACTGATCTGAACGCATGTCCGATCGGCATGATCGCCCGCGGACCCTTACGGACGATCAGCGGCCGTTTCTTCCATCAGCCAGTCGCGAAACAGGATCAGAGGGTGATGCGTGCCGCGATCCTCGGGCCAGCACAGATGATAGGCTTCCACGCTTTCCAAGGCCAAGGGCAGCGCCTCGACGATGCGGCCCTTGCGCAGCTCATCTTCGAACATGAATCGGGGCAGCAAGGCGATACCGAGACCCGCCGCCGCCGCTTCGAACAGCGTCGTGAACTGATCGAACAGCATGCCGTAAACCGCCTGATCATCCACCCCGTAATGACGCAACCAGCATTCCCACGCATCCGGCCTGGTGGTCAGATGCAGCAGCGGCGCCAAGCGGATGTCGTGGGGCTCGCGAAACCGGAAACGCTCCATCATCTGCGGCGCGCAGACCGGCACGGTGACTTCGGCGCGCAGCGCCACCATCCTGGCGCCGGTCCATTGCGGCGGGCCGAAATAGATGGCGGCGTCGATGATGTCCTGGCTGAAGTCGAACTTCGTCGGCCGGCTGAGGACGTTCAGCATCACCTCGGGGTGGCGCGCGACGAATCGCGGCAATCGCGGCGTCAGCCAGCGCGCGCCGAATGTCGGCGGCACACCCAGCGTCAGCGAGCCGCCGGACGGGTTGGCCCGCAGGTTCAGCGAAGCGTTCGAGATCCTGGCCAGCGCATCGCGGATTTCCCGCGCATAGACCATGCCGCCCAGGGTCAGGCGTATCTTCTGCTTCTCACGGACGAACAGCTCGACCCCCAGCTGCCCTTCCAGGGCCTTGATCTGCCGCGAGACCGCGGATTGCGTCAGCGACAGCTCATCGGCCGCGCGGGTGATCGAGCCGGTTCGGGCGGCGGCATCGAACGCCGCAAGCAATGGCAGCGACGGAAGGAAGCGGCGGGCAGAGAGGATGGCTATGACTCCACGGTATGATGTCATGCAAAACGCTTGCTAGCGTAATGGCGCCCGACCCCTGAATAAAGATGAAAAAAACCGGCCCTGCCCACACCGGCCTTCAGGACAAAACGGGAGGAATGATGCTCAACGATCCGCGCTCGCACGGCCTGTGGGAAAAAACCGCACCAGCCCCGCCGCCGACCCACGCACTTGAGGGCGAGGTGATGACCGATGTGGCGATCATCGGCGGCGGCTATACCGGCCTTTCCACCGCGCTGCATCTGGGCGAACGCGGCATCGGCTGCGTCGTCGTCGAGGCCGAGCAGATCGGCTTTGGCGGCTCGGGCCGCAATGTCGGGCTGGTCAATGCCGGCATGTGGGTGATGCCCGAAGACCTGATCGCCACGCTGGGGCCGGATCATGGCAACCGGCTTCTGGATCTGCTGGGCGGGGGGCCGGCGAAGGTCTGGGATATCGCACGCCGCTACGGCATCGATTGCGAGGCCACGCCGGTCGGCACGCTGCATGCCGGTGCGGGGCGCAAGGGATTCGACGAACTGGCCGAACGCGCCCGGCAATGGCAGAAGCGCGGCGCCCCGGTCGAGCTTCTGGGCAGGGAGGAGGCCGCCCAGATGCTGGGCACCCATGCCTTCGAAGGCGCCTTGCTGGATCGACGGGCGGGAACCATCCAGCCTCTGGCCTATGCGCGCGGGCTTGCGCGGGTCGCCATCGCCAAGGGCGCGGCGATCCATACCGGCACGCCGGCCATTGCGCTGGAACGCAGCGGCAATGGCTGGCTGCTGCGCACCCCGAAGGGCAGGGTCAAGGCGGGTCGGATCGTCGTGGCGACCGACATGTATACCCGCTTCGTGATGACGGACATCGCCCGTGAGCAGGTCGTCCTGCCCTATTTCAACATGGCGACGACACCCCTGCCCGAGGATATGGCACGAACCATCGTGCCGGGCCGTCAGGGTGTCTGGGACACCAGGGACGTGCTGCTGTCCTATCGCTTCGACAGGATGAACCGGCTGATCTTCGGCTCGGTCGGTGCGCTGAGGAACGGCGGCGCGGCAGTGCATCGGGCTTGGGCCAGGACCGCGCTGCGCCGCCTTTATCCGCAGATCGGGCCGGTCCGTTTCGAACAGGAATGGTTCGGCAGCATCGGCATGACGTCGGACAACCTGCCGCGCTTTCACCGGCTGGACGACGGCGTCTTCGCCTTCTGCGGCTATAACGGCCGCGGCATCGCACCGGGCACCGTCTTCGGGCAATGCATGGCCGCCCTGCTGGCCGGCGAGATTGCCGAATCCGACCTGCCCCTGCCCGTCACCCGCCCTGCCCCCGTCGCCTGGCGCGCGTTGCAGCAGGTGTTTTATGAAGCCGGCGCCCAGGCGGTTCACCTGGCCGAGACCGGCCGCAACACCCTCCTCAAAGCCGTTTCTTCCGAAAAAGGCGCCCGATGACGACCGGCTTCATCCGCGCGCCGCGCATCGCCGATCTGGCAATCTCGGAAATCGTCCACCAGACCGAGAAGGCCGCCGTGCGAAGGCGCAGGGTCGCGACATCGTCGCCGGTCATCCTGCATGGCTCTGCTGCACAAATCGGATGATGATCGGACTTCCCCTTTCCTCGGACGGACTGGTCCCACCGCCTCCGTGACGGGTGCCAAGAGCCGTGAAGCGGTTGAGCACGGCTCCCCCCCCCCGCCTGGTCGCCTCGAACGCGAGCGCGTCGTCCGTATCGCGCGGAGGGGCGTCCCGTCGCAATCCCATACGACAGATGTTCCGAGGACTTTCCGGCCGGAATCGCGCTGGCCGCAATCATGTTCCGGCTATGGAGGTTTGTCCCTAGCCCGTGCGCCGCGCGATCCCCGGCCGATCAATCCGGCGCGAATGTCATGTCGGGATTGCAGCTTGAACGAGGTGGAATGCAGATGGGAGAGGCCACGTGATGCCATCATCCCGCTCCACCAAGGCCCGGCTTCCGGGTTGCAGCTCGTCGATTTTTCAGCACCGGGCCAAGTCAATCAGGACGGAACGGGTGATTCGTCCTTCGGAGCAGCACCGAGCCCTTTTTCCAGGGTGGAACGGCGGATCGATCCTGCCAATCGAAAAGGGGCGATTTGGACAGAATGTACCAGTTTGGCCGCCGCATCCGCCTGCCCATGGTCAGAATGTCCGCATATCGAGCGGTCGCGTCGCGGAGAACAGACAATGTGACCAATCAAATCATTGATATAAAACAATAAAATATTGACAGCCAGACGCAATATATCGTTCCTGCAATTGGGGGGCTTCGTCGGGAACGCTGCGTGCGGACACCGGCAGCTAGGGGAAGGGAGGAAATGATGCGTCATTGCAGCATGCCGACATGGCGACAATCAGCGGTACCAGGTGACCGGCAGGTCACAGGCGCCCAGCAGGACACTGGTCGCCTTGGTGAACGATGCCCGGTGCTGCCCCATCCAGGGCCTTGAACTGCATCGCGACCGGATGACCTGACGGCGGCTCGTGCCGTAGCGCGCAGCGCCGCACAGGATCTCCGGCATCTGACGAAACCGACCGGGCAGGCCGGCAAAGCCGGCTTGCGGGTGATCGTTTCGGCGCAACCTTCAGCATCAAGTACACCAGCATGGCATACAAGACTGACTCAGAAATCGCCTCGAAGGCGACCAAGCTGCCGATCGGGGAGGTCGCGGCAAAGCTCGGCATCGCGGTCGAGGACCTGCTGCCCTATGGCCACGACAAGGCCAAGGTCAGCCAGCAATTCATCGACCGGCTGGCCGACCGGCCCTCGGGCAAGCTGGTGCTGGTCACGGCGATCAATCCGACCCCGGCCGGCGAGGGCAAGACCACCACCACGGTCGGCCTGGGCGACGCGCTGAACCGCATCGGCCATCGCGCCTGCATCTGCATCCGCGAGGCGAGCCTGGGGCCGAATTTCGGCATGAAGGGCGGCGCGGCGGGCGGCGGCCATGCGCAGGTGATCCCGATGGAGGACATGAACCTGCATTTCACCGGCGATTTCCACGCCATCACCAGCGCCCACAACCTGCTGTCGGCGATGATCGACAACCACATCTATTGGGGAAACGAGCAGCAGATCGACCTGCGCCGCGTGGTCTGGCGCCGCGTGCTGGACATGAACGACCGCGCGCTGCGGCAGATCACCTGTTCGCTGGGCGGCGTGACCAACGGTTTCCCGCGCGAGACCGGCTTCGACATCACCGTCGCCTCCGAGGTCATGGCGATCCTGTGCCTGGCGACCGATCTCGACGATCTCGGGCGGCGGCTGGGCGACATGATCGTCGCCTATCGGCGCGACAAGACGCCGGTCTATTGCCGCGACATCAAGGCGGACGGTGCGATGACCGTGCTGCTGAAGGACGCGATGCAGCCCAACCTGGTGCAGACGCTGGAGAACAACCCGGCCTTCGTCCATGGCGGGCCCTTCGCTAATATCGCCCATGGCTGCAATTCGGTGATCGCCACCGCCACGGCGCTGAAGCTGGCCGATTACGTGGTGACCGAGGCCGGCTTCGGCGCCGATCTGGGGGCCGAGAAGTTCTTCGACATCAAATGCCGCAAGGCCGGGCTGAAGCCGGACGTGGCGGTGATCGTCGCCACGGTCCGCGCGCTCAAGATGAACGGCGGCGTCGCCAAGGCGGACCTCGCGGCCGAGAATGTCGAGGCGCTGCGCAAGGGCTGCGCCAATCTGGGCCGCCATATCGCCAACATGAAATCCTTCGGCGTGCCGGTGGTCGTCGCGGTCAACCATTTCGCCGGCGATACCGAGGCCGAGATCCGGGCGCTGCAGGACTATGCCAGGGCGCGCGGGGTCGAGGCGATCCTGTGCAGGCACTGGGCCGACGGCTCGGAGGGCGCGGTCGATCTGGCGCAGAAGGTCGTGCAGATCGCCGAGGCGGGCGGCGCGGAATTCGCCCCGCTCTATCCCGACGACCTGCCGCTATTCGCCAAGATCGAGACCATCGCCAAGCGCATCTACTATGCCGACGAGGTGCTGGCCGATACCGCGATCCGCAACCAGCTGAAGGAATGGGAAGGCCAGGGCTACGGCCATCTGCCGATCTGCATGGCCAAGACCCAGTACAGCTTCACCACCGACCCCAATCTGCGCGGCGCGCCCGAGGGCCATTCCGTGCCGATCCGCGAGGTGCGGCTGGCCGCCGGCGCCGGTTTCGTCGTCGTCATCTGCGGCGAGATCATGACCATGCCCGGATTGCCTCGGAAGCCCACGGCCGAGGTGATCGGACTGAACGGGGCGCGCGAGGTCGAAGGTCTGTTCTGACCGCCCGGCCCGTCGCCCGACCAAGCGACCCAACGACGCTGCGGCGGCGGTGGCCCAGGGCTGCCGCAGGACCGGGCGCATTATCAGGAAGCGAAGACAATGAATGCCAAGATCATCGACGGCAAGACCTTTGCGGCAACGGTCCGGGACCGGGTGGCCGGGACCGTGGAGCGGCTGAAGGCGGAAGCCGGCATCACCCCGGGACTGGCGGTCATGCTGGTGGGCGAGGACCCGGCCAGCGAGGTCTATGTCCGTTCCAAGGGCAAGGCGACGCTGGAAGCGGGGATGAACTCCTGGGAGCACCGGCTGGATGCCGATACTTCGGAAGCGGACCTGCTGGCGCTGATCGAGCGGCTGAACAACGATCCCGAGGTGCATGGCATCCTGGTGCAGCTGCCGCTGCCGGCGCATCTGGACCCGGACGTGGTGATCAATGCCATCGACCCGGCGAAGGACGTGGACGGCTTCCATATCTCGAATGTCGGGCTGCTGGGGACGGGGCAGAAATCCATGGTGCCCTGCACGCCGCTGGGCTGCCTGCTGATGCTGCGCGAGCATCACGGCTCGCTCTCGGGGCTGAACGCGGTCATCGTCGGCCGCTCGAACATCGTCGGCAAGCCGATGGCGCAGCTGCTGTTGGGTGACAGCTGCACGGTGACCATCGCCCATAGTCGCACGAAGAACCTGGCCGCGGTCTGCCGCAACGCCGATATCCTGGTCGCGGCTGTCGGCCGGCCGCGGATGATCCCCGGCGACTGGGTTAAGCCCGGCGCCACGGTGATCGACGTCGGCATCAACCGCATCGAGAACGAGGGCAAGACCCGGCTGGTCGGCGACGTCGATTTCGACAGCGCCGCGGCGGTCGCGGGCGCCGTCACCCCGGTGCCGGGCGGCGTGGGGCCGATGACCATCGCCTGCCTGCTGGCCAATACCGTCACCGCCTGCTCGCGGGCGCATGGCCTGCCCGAACCGGAAGGGCTGACCTCCTGACGGGGGCGGCGAACTGGAACCGAAGGAAGAAGGAACCCGATATGAGCTTTCACGTCATCGAACAGGCCCCCGCGCGGCTGAACCGAAGCGAGCTGGCCGTGCCCGGCAGCGCCCCGCAGATGTTCCAGAAGGCCGCCGAATCCGAGGCCGACGTCATCTTCCTGGACCTCGAGGACGCGGTCGCCCCGGATGAAAAGGCCGAAGCGCGCCGGAACATCATCCGGGCGCTGAACGAGATCGACTGGGGCAGCAAGACCATGTCGGTGCGCATCAACGGCCTGGATACGCATTACATGTATCGCGACGTCGTGGACGTGGTCGAACAGGCCGGCGAGCGGCTGGACCTGATCATGATCCCCAAGGTCGGCACCGCCGCCGATGTCTATGCGGTGGACATGCTGGTNACGCAGATCGAGGACGCGAAGGGNCTGAAGAAGCGCATCGGTTTCGANCATATCATCGAGACGGCNCTGGGNATGCAGAANNTCANCGNNATCGCCGCCGCNTCNAANCGCAACGANAGCCTGCATTTCGGCGTNGCNGANTATGCCGCCTCGACCCGCGCNCGCACCACNNTNATCGGCGGCGTGAACNNNNATTANNCCGTCCTGACCGATNCCGA
>NZ_JAEN01000028.1:48152-54742 GCF_000518925.1 Paracoccus sp. J39
ANGGCGGCCGCCANNNCCANTGGGGCGACATGTGGCATTATGCNNTNNCNNNNATGGTCGTCGCGGCGCGNGCCAACGGCTTNCGGCCNATCGACGGGCCCTTCGGCGATTTCTCGGACCCCGAGGGCTACAAGGCCGCCGCCTATCGCGCCGCGGTGCTGGGCTGCGAGGGGAAATGGGCCATCCATCCCAGCCAGATCGCGCTGGCCAACGAGGTGATGAGCCCCTCGGCCGCCGAGGTCGAGCGCGCGCAGAAGATCCTCGACGCCATGGCCAAGGCCGAGGCCGAGGGCAAGGGCGCCGTCTCGCTGGACGGCCGGCTGATCGACTATGCCTCGATCCGCCAGGCCGAGGTGCTGGTCCAGAAAGCCCGCCAGATCGCGGCATGACGGCAAGGATCGCCGATATGCGGGCCCTGGCGCGGAAGCTCTATGACGCCGCCGTGCGCGCGGCCGATCCTGCCCTGGCCGTGCGCCGGCATTTCCAAGACCACCCCCCTGCCGCACCTGCGGCGGGGGGGCAGACCATCCTGATCGCCATCGGCAAGGCCGCGCCCGCCATGCTGGCCGAGGCGATGGCCCATGTCTCCGGCCCGATGACGGCGCTGGCGGTGACGCATGACGGCAATGGCCGGGACATTCCCGGCGCCCGCGTCCTGACCGCCGGCCATCCCGAGCCCGACGAGGCCGGGCTGGCTGCCGGGCGGGAGATCATCGCGCTGCTGGACCGGGCGGGGCCGCAGGACCGGGTGATCGCGCTGATCTCGGGCGGCGGCTCGGCACTGGTTCCGGCGCCGCGGCCGCCGCTGACCCTGGCCGACAAGCAGCAGGTGAACCGGCTGCTCTTGGCCAGCGGGCTGGAGATCGGCCAGGTGAACCTGGTCCGCCAGCAGCTTTCCGACCTGAAGGGCGGCGGCTTCCTGCGCCATGCCGCCCCTGCCCCGGTGACGGCGCTGATCCTCTCGGACGTCATCGGCAACGACCTGGGCGCCATCGCCAGCGGCCCGACCGTCGCGCCGCTCGGCAGCCCGCGCGAGGCGCTGGAGCTGCTGGCCGGGCGGGGGCTGCTGGAGAAGCTGCCGCCGAAGGTGCGCGAGTTGCTGGAAACCGGCGCACCTCCTGCCCCCCTGCCCGAGGCCGAGAACCACCTGATCGGCAGCAACGAGATCTCGCTTGCCGCGATGCTTGCCGCCGTGCCCGAGGGCTGGGCGGCCCGCATCGTCAGCGACCGGCTGACCGGCGACGTGGCCGAGGCCACCGCCCGCATCGCCGAGGCGGCCGGCAGCCGGCGCGACCGGCCCGAGGCGCTGATCTTCGGCGGCGAGACCACCGTCGCGCTGCGCGGCACCGGCAAGGGCGGGCGCAACCAGGAACTGGCGCTGCGCATCGCCCTGATGGGCCGGGACTGGCCGGGGCACTGGGTCTTTCTCAGCGGCGGAACGGACGGGCGCGACGGCCCGACCGACGCCGCCGGCGGCATCGTGGACGCCGGCACCGCCGACCGCATCCGGGCGGCCGGCCGCGACGGCCCGGCGCTGCTGGCCAACAACGACAGCCACGCGGCGCTGAAGGCGGCGGGCGATCTGCTGCTGACCGGCGCGACCGGCACGAATGTCGCCGATGTCCAGGTGCTGCTGCTGGCCTGACCCATCCGCCCGCAACGCAAACGCAAACGGCCGCCCGTGGGGGCGGCCGTCGCGTTTCAGGGATCCGGCCTCAGCCCGGCAGCTGGAAGACCATGTTTGCCACCACGACCACGGCCAGGCCCGCCGCCAGCGCCAGATAGGGCAGGATGCCCGCCCGCCTCGGCCCGAAGCTGGTCGCGTCGTTGGCCAGGCCCAGATCCTCCATCGCCTCGGCCGGGAAGCGGCCCTTATCGGTGACATAGTGGCGCCACAGAAAGATCGGTACGATCAGCGCCGCGAAGATCGCGCCCGAAACCAGCGCGTTGGAATAGCCCCAGACCTTGGCCCCCGCGCCCAGGAACAGCGCATTGACGAAGGCCAGCAGGGTGTTCAGCCCGATCAGCCAGGTCGGCGCGCGCCAGGGCCGCTCCAGATGCGGCGAGTCGATGCGATGGATCCAGCCGGCATTGAGGTTCAGGAAGTTGAAGGTCAGGTAGCCCACGTTCGAGATGGCCAGCACGTAGAAATAGCCGTTCGCATCCGAGGCCAGCGCCAGCAGGAACAGGTTCACCACGAAATTCGTCCACATCGCGTTGACCGGGGCGCCCTGTTCGTTCACATGGCCCAGGTATTTCGGCAGCAACCCGTCCCGCGACCCCTGGTAGAGCGTCCGGGCCGAGCCGGCGCAGGCCGTCATGATCGCCATGAACAGCGCCAGCAGCATCAGGACGGTGAACAGCTGCGCCACCACCGGCCCGGCGCCGATCATGCCGCCCAGGGCCTGGGCGATGCCGGTGCCGTCGACGATCTCGGGCGCCAGCATCCCCTCGATGCCCAGAACCCCCTGAAACGAGAACGGAATCAGGCAGAAGAACGCCATGCAGAGCAGGCCGGTGAAGAAGATCGCGCGGAAGGTGTCGCGCTTGGGGTCCTTCAGCTCGCGCGTGTAGCAGACGGCGGTCTCGAAGGCATAGGTGGACCAGGCCGCGATATAGAGCCCGCCCAGAACCAGCGTCCAGCCGCCCAGGTTCCAGCTGCCCGGCTCGGCCGAATAGGCGCTCGCGGGCGGCAGGATGTTGGTGATGTTGGCATAGTCGATCGAGCCGGTGAAGATCGGCACCAGCCCGACCAGCATCAGCGGCACCAGCACGATGATCGCCATCCATTTCTGCGCCGTCGCGGTCGAGGCGACGCCGCGATACTGGATCGCGATCAGGATCAGCATCAGCAGCGCGCCGATGACGAAGGTGGTGTTGAAGTAAAGCGTGAACAGGCCCGGAATTTCCAGGTTGAAGGCCGTCCAGCTGCGGATCGCCGGGGTCAGCGCCGCCACCGCGTCGCTGGTCAGCAGCGCCCGGATCGCCTCGGCGCTGCCAAGGCCGGGATGGGCGGCCAGGTATTCGGCCACGCGCGGACTGTCGGCGGTGAGGGAACCCGCATGGGCGGCGACCCAGTCCAGCACCGGCTGCGATGTGGCCAGCGGCACCGGGAACAGCGCGTTCAGGATATAGCCCGCCGCGATGGCGCAACCCAGCGACAGGACCGGCGACCAGGCGAACCAGTTGCACCAAATCGACAGCGGCGCCACCGGCTTGGCATAGCGCAGCCAGGCCATGGCGCCATAGACCGAGGCGCCGCCGGACTTGTTGCCGAACATGCCCGCCATCTCGGCATAGGTGAAGGACTGCACGAAGCCCATCATCATCGAGACGATCCAGACGACGAAGGCGACCTTGCCGGTCGTGCCGGCGATGCCACCCAACGAAAACAGCACCAGCGGCGGCACGCCCGCGGCGATCCAGAATGCGCCCGTCCAGCTGAGCGAACGGACCATATGGCCGTTCTCTTGCGGCGTCTCCGCCGTTGTGGTCGTATATGTCATTGCAAGACTCCCCTGCCGGCTTTTCTGTTCCGGCCGCCCCCGCCGGCGGGAACGCGGCTTGTGCTTCTCGAATACCCGCCATTCGGGGAACGGCGGCATGACGACGCCCTTCCGGCGGCCACATGGCCGGCCGGCTCGGCCCCGCATCGGGGGCGGCTGTTGCCCGGTCGGGTTGTCCCAGCCCTACTCGTCGGCGAAGATTCCGGGCGAGGTCGGCTTCCCGTCGTCGAACTTCGCGAGATAGTCGATGATGATCTGGCGGTTGACGGCGAAGCCCTTGTAGTCGGCCAGCTCGTCGGGCAGGTCGCGGATCACCCGGTGCAGCCGGCGCGCCCATTTCGGCACCGTCACCAGATCCTCGAGCGCGATCAGGTAGCAGCGGATCGGAAAGGCCAGCGCGTTCGAGCGCGGCAGCCGCCAGAAGCTCTGCAGCTCCACCCGCAGATATTGCCTGGCCCCGACATTCTCGGGGGTGATGGTGCGCTTCTCGGGGCCCCAGAGGTGATAGTTCTCGGGGCTGGTGTCCAGACGCGGATTGACCGTCATCGTCCAGTTCAGCCGCCGCGACGGCGCGCCCTGCTGCACCGCCAGCAGGAATTTCAGCGCCCGCTGGAAGATGCCCAGCTCGGCCGCCTTCGGCACCGGCGCATGCCATTCGAAGAAGTTCATGCCGATGTCGAAATCCAGCGACCAGTCCGCCTGGCTGGTCACCATGCCCGCATCCATCCACAGGTTGCCCTCGCGCTGGTCCAGCAGCGCGAAATCGCCCTGCGCCTGGCGGGTGACGTATTCCAGCGGCCCGCAGGGCAGCGTCGTCGGGTCGAGGAAGGTGAAGCGCTGCTCGATCCCCAGCGGCCGGTTGATCCAGTGCCAGCGGTCGCCGTCGCGATGCAGCTGGAACAGCTCGGGGTAATCCTCGGCCTTGCACTGCATGATCAGCTCCAGCAGGTCCCAGCCCGCCAGCGCCATATGCGGCAGCGACTGGCAGCGCAGCGGGTCCCCGGCCAGGGTGATCGCCCGGTCGCGCATCTCGGCCACGTAATGCTCGTCCACGTCGAAGCGCTTCTCGAAGACGCTGCCGGCGCGGCCCCCCGTCCCGTGCGGCTCCATGTTGACGGAATACATGTAGTCGTCCTTGTCGAACGGGAACGGAAAGCGCCGGATGGCTTCGGCCGAGTTGCGGAAGCTGTAATCGTCGCGGAAGGTCTCGTCGTTGAACCGGATGGTCATGGCCGGGCTCCTATCGGTCGATGATCAGCGTCTCGCCGCGGAAGCGCGAGACGCAGGGCATGATGCGGCTCTGCGAGGAGCGCTCGTCCTCGGACAGCCAGTGGTCGTGATGCTCGATGCGGCCGTGGCAGGACAGCACCCGCGTCTCGCAGCGCCCGCAGGCGCCGCCGCGGCAGGACCAGTCGATCTCGGCCCCGGCCGCCTCCAGCGCCTCGAGCAGGCTCTGATGCGCGCCGACCGCGATGGTCCGCCCCGAACGCGCCAGCACCACCGCGAAGGGCCGGCCGGGCGGCGGCGCCTGGAAGACCTCGGAATGCAGCGCGGTCTGCGGCCAGCCCAGCCGGGCGCCCGCTTCCGCCACCGCACCGATCAGCCCCTCGGGGCCGCAGGTATAGACATGCGTGCCAAGCGGCTGGCCCGACAGGATCGCGCCCAGATCCATGCGGTTGCCCTCCTCCGAGATATGGGCATGGATATGCGGCACATCCGGCAGCAGCTTCAGCCCGGCCGCCTCGGCGCGCGAGCGGGCGGCGTAATGCAGCTCGAAGGGCAGCTGCATGCGCAGAAGCTGGCGGACCTGGGCGACGAAAGGGGTGATGCCGATGCCGCCGGCGATCAGCACGTGCTTGCGGGCCCGCAGGTCCAGCGCGAAGAGGTTCAGCGGCAGCGAGACGCGCAGCAGGTCGCCCGCCCGCACCCGGCCATGCATGAAGCGCGAGCCGCCGCGCCCGCCATCCTCGCGCCGCACCGCGATCTCGTAGCCCGAGCCGTCCTGCGGGTCCGAGATCAGCGAATAGGCGTTGCGGCGCAGCACCTCGCCGTCCGGCATCTCGACCACCACATGCGCGCCGCCGGAAAACAGCGGCAGGGCCGCGCCCTGCGGGTGTTCGAAGCGGAAGCGCTTGACCAGCGGCGTCAGCGGCTCGGCCGCCGCCACGCGCAGCATCAGGGACGTCATGGCTTGATCTCCTGCGGCTCGGGCACCTGGCCCGGGGTCTCGGCATCGACGCAGACCCCCTGGAAGGCGCCGATGCGGCGCGAGTAATGGTCGCGCACGAACAGGTTCAGCCCGCAATGCGAACAGGCGAACGGGTCGGTGGCGACGTTCTCGGTGATGCCCTTGCAATGCACGCATTGCACCCGCCGGGCGAAGCCGCCGCGATGCTCGGCATCGATCGCCTCCAGCGGCATTCCGGCGGCCAGCGCCTCGGCCGTGGCCTGGCCGATCAGCCCCTCGCCGCCGGCAAGATAGAGCCGGGTGCCCATATGCGCCTCGGCCAGGGCCCGGGCGAAGCGCGGCCGCAGCGCCGCCCAGCTCGGCCCCTCGACATAGCCGGCCGGCCCCAGCGCCCGCAGCCGCGACCCCAGTTCGGGACCGGCGCCGGCGGGGATCCAGAACAGCTGCGCCCGGCGCATGACCGAGGGGTCGGCCCGGGCCAGCGCGGCCAGCGCCTCGCCGCCCGCGCCCTCGGCCAGCATCAGCGAGGCCAGCGCCCCGTGCGGGCGCAGCCCGCCATAGACCGGGCGGCTGGGGATGGAAGATGAAAATTCCGTGGCTCGCATTGGCGGCGTTCTCCCTGTCGCGGAGGGGGCGGGGCGGTCCTGGCGCCGCCCGCGCGCCCCGGGGTCGGTTCAGCCCTTGGCGGTGCGGCGCTTCTTCTCGGGGTCGTGGAAGGGCATCGGCTGCGCCGTGGCGGCGATCTCGCCGCCCGGGTTGCGGATCGTCAGCGGCGTGCCCGGAACCGCGCAATCCACCGGCATCCGCGCAATGCCGATATTGTGCCCGTTCAAAGGGCTGTAAAACCCGATGGTCACCACGCCCACCTCCTTGCCGTCCCGGATGATCGGAGCGCC
>NZ_JAEN01000029.1:0-53251 GCF_000518925.1 Paracoccus sp. J39
GCTTTCGCCGAGGCGCCGGCGCAGAGCACCGTCACATCGCCAAGCGCCTTGACCGCCTGCACCGCCTTCGCCGTCGCGTCGCGGTTCAGCTCGCCATTCGTGACTTCGCCAAGCAGCAGAACAGCCATCAGATCACCCCCGCTTCTTTCAGCTTGCCCACCAGTTCGTCCACCGAGCCCACCTTGATGCCGGCCTTGCGGCCCTCGGGCTCGCGCACCGAGACCACCTCCAGACGCGGCGCGACGTCGACGCCGTAATCACTGGCGGTCTTTTCCTCCAGCGGCTTCTTCTTCGCCTTCATGATGTTCGGCAGCGAGGCATAGCGCGGCTCGTTCAGCCGCAGGTCGGCGGTGACCACCGCCGGCAGCGCCACCGCGATGGTCTGGAGGCCGCCATCGACCTCGCGCGTCACCTTGGCCTTGCCGCCCTCGATCTCGACTTTCGAGGCGAAGGTCGCCTGCGCCCAGCCCAGGATCGCCGCCAGCATCTGGCCGGTGGCGTTCATGTCGTTGTCGATGGCCTGCTTGCCGGCGATGATGAGTTCGGTGCCTTCGGCCTTGGCGACCGCGGCGAGGATCTTCGCCACCGCCAGCGGCTCGATGTCCTGGTGCACGTCGTCCGCAGCCACGACCAGGATCGCCCGGTCCGCGCCCATCGCCAGCGCCGTGCGCAGCGTCTCGGCCGCCTGCTTCACGCCGATGCTGACCGCGATCACCTCCTCGGCCTGACCCTTCTCCTTCAGACGGATCGCCTCCTCGACCGCGATCTCGTCGAACGGGTTCATCGACATCTTCACATTCGCCAAATCGACACCGGAGCCGTCGCTCTTAACGCGCGCCTTCACGTTGTAGTCGATCACGCGCTTCACTGGCACGAGAACCTTCATCGGCCTCTCCCCTTTGGTTGCGTCACCTGTTCGGAGGGTTTGTTAGCGGGCCGTCGGCGGCAATGACAGGGAAAAAACGACCGTAACGCGTCGTAACATTTCCATTCCGTCATGTTGTCGCTAACGGCTGGCTCCTGGCACCCACAGGATATCCTGCGCGCCGTTTTCATTGGCGACGCGCCCCGCCACGAACAGCCAGTCCGACAGGCGGTTGAGATATTTCACCGCGGCAGGATTCGCATCCTCGGTCGCCGCCAGCGCCACGGCGGCGCGCTCGGCCCGCCGCGCCACGGTGCGCGACAGGTGCAGATGCGCCGATAGCGCCGAGCCGCCCGGCAGGATGAAGCTGCGCAGCGCAGAAAGCCCGGCATTCATCGCGTCGATTTCCGATTCCAGCCGCTCGACCTGGGCGTCGATGATGCGCAGCACCGGATAGGGCGCTTCGGCATCCTCGTCCATGCGCGGGCGCGACAGGTCGGCGCCGAGGTCGAAAAGGTCGTTCTGGATCACCGCGATGCGCGCCGCGATCTCGCCCGTGGCATGCAGGCGGGCAAGGCCCAGCGTGGCGTTGAGCTCGTCCACCGTGCCGTAAGCCTCGACCCGCAGGGAATGCTTGGGCACGCGCTCGCCGTTCGACAGCGCGGTTTCGCCCTTGTCGCCCGTGCGGGTGTAGATCTTGTTGAGGACGACCATAGGCTAGCTCCTGACCCAGAGATAAAGCAGGAAGACCGCGATGGCGATCGCCTGGGCGATGATGCGCCAGCGCATCATGCGGTTGCCGTGCTTGCGGTTGAATTCGCCGCCGCGCGCGAAGCCGCCGATGCCGGTGGCCAGGATCACCACCACCGCAAGGCAGCAGATCGCGAGCAGGTAGAACAGCGGTTTGTCATGCATGGGCGGGCCCTTTCGGCGCGAAGCCTAGCTGCGGCGCGCGAACCAGTCCAGAGCGCGCGTGGAAAGAAGCCGCCGCCCGATGCCCGAGACATGGGTCGGCGTGGTGACGTAATAGCGCGGGCGGGGCCTCGGGCTTTCCAGCGCCTGGGCGATGCGGGCGCTGACCGCCGCGGGCGGCAGTTCGAAGCGGTCCTTCTTCGCGGCCGGTTCGTAGAGGCGCTTCAACAGCGTGCGGCGGTATTGCTCGGCGCGCGGGCTCGACTGCCAGTCGATCCAGCGTTCGAAATGCGGGATCGAGTTCAGCCGGATCTTCGTGCCGATGGGGCCGGGCTCGATCAGGATGACCTTGACCCCGGTATCGGCCATCTCGACGCGCAGCACGTCGGTCAGCCCCTCCAGCGCGAATTTCGTCGCCACATAGGCGCCGCGCCAGGGGATGCCGACCAGGCCCAGGACCGAGCTGATGTTGACCACCCGCCCGCCATGCGCGCGGAAATGCGGTAGCAGCCGGCGGGTCAGGTCATGGGTGCCGAACAGGTTCGCCTCGAAGATAGCCCGCAATGCGCCGCGCGGCAGGTCCTCGGCGGCGCCGGGGATGGCGAAGGCGGCGTTGTTCACCAGCGCGTCGATGCGCCCCAGCGCCAGCGCGGCTTCGGCGCAGCGGGCCACGCTGTCCTCGCAGCCCAGTTCCAGCGGCAGGGTGTTGAAGCCCTCGGCGCGGCGGGCCGCGATATCCTCGGGCTTGCGGCAGGTGGCGATGACGCGCCAGCCGCGCCCGCGCATGTGCCGCGCCGCGTCCAGCCCGATGCCCGAGGAACAGCCGGTGATCAGAACGGTCTTCATGCGCGCCTCCTTGCCGGGCGGTTCTGCGCCAAGGCCGGGCCTTGTGCAAGCCGAGCATTTCCGGCTGGACCGAAGGCCTTGTCGGGCCTATTCAATCGGCCATGTCCGACGATCCGAACCTTCCAGATCCGACCCCGCCCGATCCCAGCGCGGATCAGACCAGCTCCGAGCCGCTGTCGCGCGCCATCGGCGAACGCTACCTGACCTATGCGCTGTCGACGATCATGAACCGGGCGCTGCCCGATGCCCGCGACGGGCTGAAGCCGGTGCATCGCCGCATCCTGTTCGCCATGCGCGAATTGCGGCTGTCGCCCAGCGGGGCCTTCCGCAAATCGGCCAAGATCAGCGGCGACGTGATGGGCAATTATCACCCGCATGGCGACGCGGCGATCTATGACGCCATGGCGCGGCTCGCCCAGCCCTTCGCCATGCGCTACCCGCTGGTGGACGGGCAGGGCAATTTCGGCAATATCGACGGCGACAACCCCGCCGCCAGCCGCTATACCGAGGCCCGCCTGACCGCCGCCGCCGAGGCGCTGATGGAGGGTCTGGCCGAGAACGCGGTCGATTTCCGCCCCAACTACGACGGCACGCTGGAAGAGCCCATCGTGCTGCCCGCCGCCTTTCCGAACCTGCTGTGCAACGGCGCCTCGGGCATCGCGGTGGGCATGGCGACCAACGTGCCGCCGCACAACCTGCACGAGGTGATCGACGCCTGCCTGCATCTGATCAAGGCGCCGGATGCCCGCGACGACACGCTGGTCAGCATCATCCCCGGCCCGGATTTCCCGACCGGCGGCGTGCTGGTCGAATCGCGCGAGACCATCGCCGAGGCCTACCGGACCGGCCGCGGCAGCCTGCGGCTGCGGGCGCGCTGGTCGGTCGAGGATCTGGGCCGCGGCCAGTGGCAGGTGGTCGTGACCGAGATCCCCTATCAGGTGCAGAAATCCAAGCTGATCGAGCGGCTGGCCGAGGTGATCCAGCTGAAGAAGGTGCCGATCCTGGCCGATGTCCGCGACGAATCGGCCGAGGACATCCGCATCGTGCTGGAGCCGCGCACCCGCGCCGTGGACCCCGAGCAGCTGATGGCGGCGCTGTTCCGCGTCAGCGACCTGGAAGTGCGCTTCGGACTGAACATGAACGTGCTGATCGACGGCCGCGTGCCCAAGGTCTGCTCGCTCAAGGAGGTGCTGCGCGCTTTCCTCGACCATCGGCGCGAGGTGCTGGTGCGGCGCTCGAACCACCGGCTGGACAAGATCGCGGCGCGGCTGGAGGTGCTGGAGGGCTACATGATCGCCTTCCTGAACCTCGACCGGGTGATCGAGATCATCCGTCACGAGGAAGACCCGAAGGCGGTGATGATGGCCGAGTTCCGGCTGTCCGAGGTGCAGGTCGAGGCGATCCTGAACATGCGCCTGCGTGCGCTGCGCAAGCTCGAAGAAATCGAGCTGCGGGCCGAGCACGAGAAGCTGACCGCCGAGCGCGCCGAACTGACGGCCATGCTGGGCGACGAGGGTGCGCAATGGGCCAGGATCGCCGGCGAATTGCGCGAGACCCGGGCGAAATTCGGCAAGTCCGCCCCCGGCGGCCAGCGCCGCACCGAGATCGGCGAGGCCGGCGTGGTGGCCGAGATCGACATGGATGCGATGATCGAGCGCGAGCCGATCACCGTGATCCTGTCGAAGATGGGCTGGATCCGCGCCATGAAGGGCCACCAGCCGCTGGATGCCGAGGTCAAGTTCAAGGATGGCGACGGCCCCTTCATGGCGCTCCATGCCGAGACCACCGACAAGCTGATGGTCTTTGCCGCCAATGGCCGTTTCTACACCCTGCCGGCGAACAGCCTGCCCGGCGGGCGCGGCATGGGCGAGCCCTTGCGGCTGATGATCGACCTGCCCAACGACGCCGCGGTGATCGACATCTTCCCCTGGCGCGAGGGCGAGCGTTATCTGGTCGCCTCGAAGGCCGGGGACGGGTTCATCGTCGCCGGGGCCGACATCCTGGCGCAGACCCGCGCCGGCAAGCAGGTGCTGAACGGCGACGCCGCGCTGTGCCGGCGCGTGACCGGCGATCACCTCGCCGTGGTGGGCCAGAACCGCAAGCTGCTGGTCTTCCCGCTGTCCGAACTGCCGGAAATGGCGCGCGGCAAGGGCGTGCGGCTGCAGAAATACAAGGATGGCGGGCTGTCGGATGCGATCTGCATCACGCTGGCCGAAGGGCTGCGCTGGCAGGAATCCGGCGGCAGGACCCGCAGCGAGCCGGACCTGACCGAATGGCTCGGCAAGCGGGCGGGCACAGGCTACATGGCGCCGCGCGGCTTCCCGCGCGACAACAGGTTCAACTGAGAAGGGCGGCTCCGCCCTTTTCGCTAGCTGTTCGTGCTCGGCGGCGTGGCCGGGCGTTCGACCGGCGTGGTGGCCGCTGTCTGGTCGCTGGACATCTTCTTGTGGCCCGGGCAGTCCGCAAGCGCGGGAACTGCGGCCATCGAAAGCGCCAGCGCGAGGGCGACGGTCTTGCGGATCATCATCGGCTCCTTCCTGCGGTTCAGGCATGCCGGACAGGCCAGGGCGCAGGCCCGGCATGTCCCAGCCTGACACGCGGCGGCGATTCGATCAATTCCGCGGCCTAATCCTCACGAACCTGTTTGCGGCCGGTGATCATCGGCCGCACCAGATCCTCGCGCTTCCAGAAGCGATAGAACAGGATCATCGCGACATGCAGCAGCACCAGGACCAGGATCAGGTTGGCGCCCAGATTGTGCCAGCCCACCGCCTTGGACCGCGTGGCGCTGCTGACGTAAGAGGCCAGCGGGCCGACATTGATATAGTCGTCGGGGTCCGAGATCAGCCCGGTGGTGACCTGCGCCGCCAGCACTGCCAGCAGCGCGATGACCGACAGCGCCCCCAGCGGGTTATGGCCGGGCCAGTAGCTGGGCTCGCGCAGGAACATGCCGCGCATATAGCCGGCGACGGCGCCCGGCCCGCGGATGAAATGCGAGAACCGGGCCGGGGCCGGGCCGACAAAGCCCCAGACCAGCCGAAAGACCAGCAGCCCGGCCACCACATAGCCGCACCAGAAATGCAGCGTCATCCTGGCCGGACCGAACTGGCCCAGGCACCATCCGGCGATCACGAAGAAGGCCAGCAGCCAGTGGAACGCGCGCAGCAGCGGGTCCCAAAGCCGGACCTCGCGCAGCGGACCGCGCCCGGCCATCAGCTTTTCTCGCGGAAGACGTCGTGGCAGGCCTTGCAGGCCTCGCCCAGCTTGCCGACGACCGGCCCGACATTGCCTTCGCCGCCCTTGACCGCCTCGGATACGCCGGCGGCGGCCTGTTGCAGCCCGGCGAATTTAGTCCTGAATTCGTCCGGGTTGTTCCAGATGTCGGGCTTGGCCGCGCTGTCCTGGGCATCGGCCGAGCTGCTGCCCTCGATGAACAGGCCGGGCAGGTCGTATTGCGTCAGCGCCTCGATATTGGCCGCGGCGCGGCCGGCGGCGGCCTCGTCATAGGCCATCTCGCCCTTGGCCATGCCCGACAGCGTGCCCATGTTGATCGCCAGCATCTGATAGAAGCCGTGGCGGGCCTCGATGGCCTGGCCGACCGGATCGTCCTGGGCCAGGCTGGCAAGCGGAACCGCGGCAAGGGTGGCGGCGGCAAGAATCAGGCGCATGTCGTCGTTCCTTTCATGTGGCGTATGGCTTCAATCGGGTTCGCGCGGGATCAGAGTTGCACAGCCCGCCGCGCCTGCCAACGCATCGGGCGATGCCATTTTCGTGAAACCCCCCGGCTTCGCGCGATTTTTTCCGGCGGCCGGGCTTTGCCGGACTTTGCCGGGCCGCGCATTTTTCACCGCCCGCCTGCCCGGATGGCCAAGATTTGGGCAAAACCCTTCTCGCAGGGGTTGAGGGGCCACGCGGCGCTTGCGCCCCGCCGCGCGGCGGGCGCAAGCTGAGGGGGACGGGGCCGCATCCTCCGTCAGCCCCGCGCCGCACGGGGCCTGCATGGCAGTGACCGCCGTTCATGCCGCGTCTCCTCCCTCCACGCGGCATGGACGGCGGCGTTTCAGCCCGCCGGGATGCGCAGCTTCAGGCAGAAGCGCAGCCGGCCGCAGGGCCGGGCGTCGCGGATCCAGCCGTCCGGCGCCGCCAGATAGGCGCGGATCGTCGCTGCCACGTCGGCGGCATCCCCCGGGCGCAGATCGTGGAACAGATAGGCGCCGCGCCCCGGCGCCTGCAGCGCCATCAGCAAGGGCCGGGCGTCCCGCGCCCGCAAGCTGGCGCGGCGCAGGGCGATGTCGGGGCCATGCGGGCGCAGCGCCTCGGCCAAGGCATCGGCCTCGGCGCCCGGCGGCAGGGTCAGCGTGACCGGCATCGATCCAGCAGGTAGATGTCCATGATCCAGCCGTGCTCCGCCCGCGCGCGGGCGCGGGTCGCAAGGATGCGCCCGGCGACCTCGGGCAGCGGTCCCGCAATCAGGATCTGCTGGGGCATCCCCAGGAACGCCCCCCACCAGATATGCAGCCCCTGCGCGTCGAGGCTTTGAAACGAGCATTCGCCGTCTAGCATCACGACCAGCCGGTCCACCCCGTCCGGCCAGCCATGGTCGCGGATCCGGCGGCCGGTGGTGATCAGCACCGGCGCCGCTACCGCGTTCAGCGGCATGGCATGGGCGGCGCAAAGCGCCTGGATGGCGGTGATGCCGGGGATCACCCGCCGGTTCAGCGGCAGGCGGCGCGCCACCCGTTCCGCGATGCGCAGCGTGCTGTCGTAAAGCGAAGGATCGCCCCAGACCAGCAGCGCCGGGCGGATGGCGCCATGGGCGCGGATCACCTGTTCCCAGCGGGCGGCGATGGCATCGTGCCAGGCCTCGACGCCCTGGCGATAGCCCTCGCTCACGTCGCGCGCGGGCATGTCGAAGACGGCGAGCGGCGGCGGGCTGGCCAGCACCTGCCGGCAAAGCGCCCAGCGCAGCTCGGCCAGGTCGGCCTTGTCCCCGCCCTTCGAGGGGATCAGGATCAGGTCGGCATCGGCCATGGCGGCGATGGCCTCGCGCGTCAGATGGCCGGGGCTGCCGGTGCCGATGCCGATCAGCGCAAGCTCGATCATGGCGCCGCTCCGATCAGGTGGAAGAAGCTGCCGGTGGCCTGGCCGCGCCGCGAGCCGGTCTCGGGCACCGCATCGCCATTGGCGTCCGCGACGCGGGCCAGCGGTTCGTCGGGCTGGGCAAGGATCGTCGCATAGTGGAACTCGTGCCCGGCCAGCGGCTGCGCATAAAGCCCGGCCAGCGGTTCGGCGCGGCGATAGCCCAGATGCATGCGGCGCTGCGCGTAGCTGGTCTCCAGCCCCAGCAGCCCGGCCATCTGGTGCCGTGTGCCCTGGGCATCGACCAGCCCGGCGCCCATCGCCATGTAGCCGCCGCATTCGCCATGCACCGGCCGCGTTTCCGCAAAGCGCCGCAGCCCGTCGCGAAAGCGGCCGGCCGCGGCCAGCCGGCCCGCGTGCAGTTCGGGATAGCCGCCGGGCAGCCAGCAGGCCCCGGCGCTGTCGTCCGGCGCCTGATCGGCCAGCGGCGAGAAGGGCATGATCGTCGCCCCCGCGGCCCGCCAGCCGGCGATGAGATGCGGATAGACAAAGGAAAAAGCGTCGTCCTGCGCCAGCGCGATGCGCTCGGCCGGCGGCGGCAGCGGGCGAAACGGCTCGGTCGCGATCCCACCAGAAGCCGCCGCGATGATGGCGTCAAGGTCCAGATGCCGCGCCGCCGCCTCGCCCGCCGCCGTCAGCAGCGCCTCCAGCGCGGCATGTTCCTGGGCCTGCACCAGGCCCAGGTGGCGCTCGGGCAGCTCGATCCCCGCCTCGCGCGGCAGCACGCCCAGCACCGGGATCGAGAGCTGGTCGAAAGCCTGCCGCATCAGCGCCTCGTGCCGGGGCGAGGCGACGCGGTTCAGCACCACCCCGGCCAGAGGCACGTCGCGGCGCATTTCGCGGAATCCCAGCGCCACGGCGGCGGCGGATTGCGCCTGCCCCTTGCAGTCCATGACCAGCAGCACCGGCCAGCCGGTCAGCGCGGCGATGTCGGCGCTGGCGCCGTTGCCGCAGCCGCCCGCCCGCGCCACGCCGTCGAACAGCCCCATCGAGCCCTCGGCCAGCGCGATATCCGCGCCGTCCGCCGCGCCGATCAGATGCGCGATCTGCGCCCGGCCCATGGCCCAGCTGTCGAGGTTGAAGGATTCCCGCCCGGCCGCCGCGCGGTGAAAGGCCGGGTCGATATAATCCGGCCCGCTTTTGAAGGGCTGCACCACCAGACCGCGCGCCCGCAGGGCGGCGATCAGCCCCAGCGTGACCGTGGTCTTGCCGCTGCCCGAGGCGGGGGCGCTGATGACCAGCCCCTTCATTCGGGAAACCGCGGCGCGGTGCCCACGGGGCGGAAGCGGCGGTCGTAATCGCCGGCATAGAGGCGGCTTTCCTCGAAGCCCTCGGCCGCCAGCGCCGGGCCGACCAGGATCAGCGCCGTGCGCTCGCCCTCGCCGATGGCGGGGTCCAGCGTGGCCAGCGTGGCGCGGTGGATGCGCTGGTCGGGCCAGCTGGCGCGGAACACCACCGCGACCGGACAGTCGGCGCCGTAATGCGGCAGCAGTTCCGCCTGCACCCGGTCCAGCACATGCACCGACAGGTGGATGGCCAGCATCGCGCCGGTGGCGGCGAAATTGGCCAAGGTCTCGCCCTCGGGCATCGAGGAGGCGCGGCCCGAGGTGCGGGTCAGCACCACCGATTGCGCGATGCCCGGCAGGGTCAGTTCCGCCCCCAGCGCCGCGGCGGCGGCGGCGAATGACGGCACGCCGGGGGTCACGTCATAGGGGATGCCGAGGTCGCGCAGCCGCCGCAACTGCTCGCCCATGGCCGACCAGACCGACAGGTCGCCCGAATGCAGCCGCGCCACGTCTTGGCCGGCCTGATGCGCGGCGGCGATCTCGGCGATGATCTGGTCGAGGTCCATGGGCGCGGTGTTCACGATCCGCGCGCCGGGCGGGCAATGGCTCAGCAGCGCCTGGGGCACCAGCGAACCGGCATAGAGGCAGACCGGCGAGGCGGCGATCAGGTCGCGGCCGCGCAGGGTGATCAGGTCGGCCGCGCCGGGGCCGGCGCCGATGAAATGGACGGTCATGCGGGGTCTCCTTCTGCGATGGCGGCGGTGGCCATGCCGTCTTGCGAGATGACGCGCGGCGCGACGATGCGCGCGCCGGGGCCGAGGGCGGCCAAGGCGGCAGCCTCGGCCAGCGAGCCGGTGCCGAGCCGTGCCAGGATGCGCGGCGATCGGGTGGGGGTGGCGATGCCGGCGACCTCGACGGCGATCAGCGGCAGGCCGGTCCGGGCGGCCAGCGCCCGGATCACCGGCGCATCCGCCTTGGCCGGGCTGGTCGCCAGCGCATCCGCCGAACCGGCGCGGGCCAGCGCGTCGGCCAGCGAGGCGAGGCTTGCCGCCCGGCGAAAGCCGATGCCCGCGACCCTCATGGCCAGCTCCATTGCGTGACGCTGCGCGCCGGGGTCCAGCCGCGCATCCGGCCGAGCGGCGCGGCCTCCTCCAGTGCGATGCGGGTCAGGCTGCCGCCGCGCGCGGCGTGCAGGGCGATCAGCAGCGCCTCGGTCTCCAGCGTCACCGCGTTCGCGACCAGCCGGGCGGCGGGCAGGGCGTCGATCACCTCCATGCTGGCGCCGCCGCCGATGAAGATCGCGTCGGGTGGCGGCAGATCGCGCAGGAAGTCGGGCGCATCGCCGTGAACCGCGCGCATCCGGCCGGCCAGCCCGAACGCCTCGATATTGGCGGCAATATTGGCGATGCGGTCGGCGCGGGGCTCCAGCGTCACTGCCCGGCCGCCGTTCAGGCACCATTCGACGCTGACCGAGCCCGAGCCGCCGCCGATGTCCCAGAGCATCTCGCCCGCGCGCGGGCCAAGCGCCGCCAGCGTCATCGCCCGGATGGCGCGGCGAGTGATCTGGCCGTCATGGGCAAAGCTGTCGTCGGGCAGGCCGAAGCCGCGCGGCAGGCCCGCGCCCGGCGGCAGGTCCGCCCCATCCAGCGCCACCGCCACCGGGGCTGCGCAGTCCAGCGCGAAGCCGTCGGCCCGCGCCTGCCGGATGCGCTCGCGCGGGCCGCCAAGCGCCTCCAGCACCACCATGCGGGTCGCGCCCAGCCCCTGCGCCACCAGCCATTCGGCAAGCTGGGCCGGCGCGGCGCCGTCGCGCAGCAGGCAGATCGCCCGCGCACCGCGTGCCATCACCGGGCGCAGCCGGGCGAAGGGCGCGGCATGCAGGCCAAGGCAGGCGACCTCCTCCAGCCGCCAGCCCAGCCTTGCGGCGGCCAGCGAAAACGTGCCGGGCGCGGGAAAGGCCCGCCATTCGCCCGCTTGCAGTACGGCGGCGATGCTGCCGCCGGCGCCGTGCCAGAACGGATCGCCCGAGACCAGCGCCGCCACCCGCTTCCCGCGCAAGGCCAGCAGCGGCGCCAGGTCGAAGGGCACCGGCCATTCCCGGCCCCGCGGCCCCGCGATCCCCGCTAGTCCCAGATGCCGGGGGGCGCCGAAGACGATTTCCGCCCGATCCAGCGCATCGCGGCTTGCAGGCGGCAGGCCGGCGGGGCCATCCTCGCCCAGACCGATGATGGAAAGCCAGGGATCAGGCATGACGCGCATCCTTCTGCTGGGCGGCACCACCGAGGCGGGGGCCATGGCCCGCGCGCTGGCCGAGGCCGGGCTGGACGCGGTCTATTCCTATGCCGGCCGCACCAGGAAGCCGGTGGCGCAGCCGCTGCCCATGCGCATCGGCGGCTTCGGCGGGCCCGATGGGCTGGTGGACTATCTGCGGGCCGAGCGCATCACCCATGTCATCGACGCCACCCACCCCTTTGCCGCGGGCATGAGCCGCAATGCCGTTGCCGCCTGCACGGCCACCGGCACGCCGCTGATCGTGCTGGAGCGCCCGCCCTGGGCCGCGCAGCCCGGAGACCGCTGGCTGCACGTTCCCGATTACGCCGCCGCCGCCAAGGCGCTGCCCGGCGACGGTTCGGCGGTGTTCCTGGCCATCGGGCGGCAGAACCTGCAACCTTTCGTCGGGCTGAATCACGTCTGGATGCTGCGCTTTGCCGAGGTGGCGGCGCATCCGCTGCGCGATGCGACGCTGATCGTCTCGCGCGGGCCCTTCACCGTCGCGGGCGACATGGCGCTGATGCGCCGCCACGCCATCGCCCATGTCGTCGCCAAGAATGCCGGGGGTCAGGCCGCCCAGGCCAAGCTGGCCGCCGCCTGCGCCCTTGGCCTGCCGGTGGTGATGATCGACCGGCCCGCGCTGCCGCTGCGCCGCGTCGTCGCCACGCCGGCCGAGGTCATGGCCTGGCTTCATGGCGCGGATCGCGGCGTATAGACCCAGGGGCCGACCCGGCGGGTGGCGCTGCTGCCTAGGATGACCAGGCTGCGCATGTCGGCCATCTCGGGCCGCGCCTCGGCCAGGGTGACGGTGCGGATCGCCTCGTCCGGGGTCGAGACGGCGCGGGCGAAGGAGATCAGCCGGTTCGGCCCGCAGCATTCGCGCAGGATCTGCAGCGCGCGGGCGAAACCTTCGGGCCGGGATTTCGAGCGCGGGTTGTAGAAGGCCATGGCGAAATCCGCCTCGGCCGCCAGCCGCAGGCGCTTTTCGATCAGCGCCCAGGGTTTCAGATTGTCCGACAGGTTGATGGCGCAGAAATCATGGCCCAGCGGCGCGCCGATCCGGGCGGCGGCGGCCAGCATGGCGGTGATGCCGGGCAGGATGCGGATCTCGGGGGCCTCCCCACGCCCCTCCAGCGCCTCGAAGAGGGCGGAGGCCATGGCGAAAACCCCCGGATCGCCCGAGGAGACCACCACGACCCGCTTGCCGTCCGCCGCCAGATCCAGCGCGAGGCGCGCGCGGTCCAGCTCGACCCGGTTGTCCGAAGGGTGCAGCGCCAGCCCCTCGCGCGGGGCGACGCGGGCGACATAGGGGATGTAGCCCACGACATCGGTCGCCTCGGCCAGCGCCGCCCGCACCTCGGGGGTGACCAGCGCCTCCGCGCCCGGCCCGAGGCCCGCCACCGCGACCCAGCCCGTCATTCGGCGGCATCCGCGGCAGAATCGGCCAGCGGCCGGCGGCCGTTGCCATGCACCAGCACGGTGGCGAAATAAGGGCAGGCCTCCAGTTCGGCCTGCGCCAGGGGGGTCACGCGCTGGCTGGGCATGGTGCCGCGCTCGACCAGCCAGGCATCGGCCATGCGCCCGGCCGAGGCCAGCGCGCGGGCGATCTTGGGCAGGTTGCGGCCGGTCTTCATCACCACCACCGCGTCGGCGGCGCGCATGTGGCGGGCCAGCTCGGCCTCGGGCAGGGTGCCCATCAGCACGGTCATGGCGTCGTCGCCCCAGGTCATCGGCTGGCCGATGGCGTTCCAGCAGCCGGTCATGCCGGGAATGCCGGGGATGATCTCGACCGGGACGATGCCTTGCAGCCGCGCGTGCAGATGCATGAACGAGCCGTAGAACAGCGGGTCGCCCTCGCACAGCACCACCACGTCGCTGTCGGCGGCCAGGGCGGCCAGCCGCATTGTCCAGTCGTCGTAGAAACCCGCAAGCAGCCGGTTGTATTCCGGGCTGTCGAAGGGGATCTCGGTCGTGACCGGATATTCCATCGCGTGTTCGGCCACGTCCGGGGCCAGCATCTCGGCCACGATGCGGCGGGCCTGGCCGGCGCGGCCCTTCTTGCGGAAATAGGCGATCTGCCGCGCGCCGCGGATGGCCCGGTCGGCGCGGACCGAGATCAGGTCGGGATCGCCGGGGCCAAGCCCCGCGCAGATGATTTTGCCCATGGTCATTCCTTCCGGCTGGCCAGCGCGTTGACGGCGGCGACGGTGATGGCCGAGCCGCCCAGCCGCCCGCGCACCACCAGCGCCGGCGCGGGCAGGTCGTCCATCAGCGCCGCCTTGGATTCCGCCGCGCCGACGAAGCCCACCGGGCAGCCGATGATCGCCGCCGGACACGGGCAGGCCGGATCGCGGAGCATGTTGAGCAAGTGGAACAGCGCCGTCGGCGCATTGCCGATGGCGACCACGCTGCCGGCAAGGTCGTCGCGCCACAGCTCCAGCGCCGCGGCGCTGCGGGTATTGCCCATCTGCGCCGCGAGGTCCGGCACGCGCGGGTCGTTCAGCGTGCAGATGACCCGGTTCGCGGCGGGCAGGCGGGCGCGGGTGATGCCCTCGCTGACCATGCGCGCATCGCAGAGGATCGGCGCGCCGCCTTCCAGCGCCTGACGCGCCGCCGCGGCCATGCCGGCCGAGAAGACCACGTCGCGTTCCAGCCCCACCAGCCCGGCGGCATGAATCATGCGCACCACCACCGGCTCTTCCTCGGCGGAGAAGCGGGCGAGGTCGGCCTCGGCGCGGATGGTGGCGAATGACTGCGCGTAGATCCGGGCGCCGTCGGTTTCGTATCGGTGCAGCATCGGGGTTTCCTGGGGCGGCTATCGGAGAAGGGGCGGGATGCGGTCCGGCGCGAGCCCGGCCAGCGCGGCGGCATCGCGGGGCCGGCCGTTCCGGATCAGGTCGAAACGGTCGGGGCCGGTGGCGACCAGCGTCACCGAGGCGGCGCCCTGACAGGCGCAGCCCTTGGCGCAGCCGCTGACATGCAGGCTCTGGCCGGGGGCAAGGCGCGGCGCCAGGCTGCGGGCCAGGGCGCGGACATTGGCCAGCGCCTGCGGGCAGCCGGGCGCGCCGGTGCAGGCATGGATGCGCAGCAGCGGGTCGCCGGGGTCGAGGATGGCGCCGCCGATATGCGGGCGGCTGGCGCCCTCGATCAGCAGCGCCCGCCACGGCGTCAGGCGCAGCGGGCCGAGGGCGGCGGCCTCGGCCAGTTGCCGGGCGGTGATCTGGCCGAAGGCGAAGCCCAGCAGCCAGCCGTTCGGCGCCGGGCCGGGACCGGCCGGATCGGCGCCGGCGGTTCCGGTGGCGCTGTCGCATGGGTATTTGCACAACAGAGAAGGCGGGAGCGGCGTCGCGCCGGGGGCCGGGTCGGGGGCGTGGCGCAGGTGGTCGCGCATCCGGCCGCGGCCGTCCCGGACGCCGCCCTGCGTGAACCAGCGCGCCAGTTCGACGGCGCGGGCGGCGGCCTGGGCGGCGTTCCGGGCCGGCAGCGCCCAGTCGCCGCCATCGGGCAGGACCAGCCAGCCCGGACCCTGCGGGCGCAGGCGGATATCCGCGGGCGTCCCAGCCAGCACCGGCGGGTCGGCATCGACGGCGAAGCCGAACTTGCCGGGCACCGGCGGCGCGTCGGGCGCGGTCATCGCCCGGGCGATGGTCTCGGCCGCCTGCCAGGCTGCGCCGCCCAGGGGGGCGAAGGGCGACAGGATCACGTTGCGCCGCGCCTCGGCCTCGGGGCTGTCGTCGAGCAGGCCGAGGCGGGCGAGCGCGGCGGTCGCCTTGCCATGTCCCCGGGCGTCGAGGCCGCGCAATTGCAGGTTGGCGCGGCTGGTCAGGTCCATCATGCCGTTGCCGTGGCTCCAGGACAGGTCGGCGATGGCCTGCGCCTGCCAGGGTTCCAGCCGTCCGTTTCGGGCGCGGATGCGCAGGACCAGCCCGTCGCCGGACGCCATCGGCCGCAATGCGCCGGGGCACCAGCCCTTGACCTTGAAGCTCATGGCGCCGCCCCTGCCAGAACCGAATTGCGCCGCGTGGTCCAGAGGCCCGAATCGAGCAGCCGCGCGAAGAGCGCGCGCATGGCGGCCAGCGCGGCCGGGTTTTCCCGCTGCATGAAGGCCAGGACATCGGGCCGGCCCAGCGTCGCGTCGTGATAGAGGTCGAAGAGGTGCCCGGGCACCACCCCGGCCAGATTGGCGAAGGCGGCCATGTGGTCGAGCGTCGCCGCGATCTCGGCCGCGCCGCGGAAGCCGTGCCGCATCATGCCGTCGGCCCAGGCCGGATTGGCGGCGCGGGCGCGGGTGACGCGGGCGATTTCCTCGGTCAGGCTGCGGGCGCGGGGCTGGCCGGGGCGGGTGGCGTCGAGGTGGTAGAGTGCGGGCGCCGGTGCGCCGATCCGGGCCATGGCGGCGGCGAAGCCCGCCTCGTGCGCGGCATAGTCGCCGGCCAGAAGCAGGTCGGATTCCGGCAGGTCCTGCGCGTGGACGAAGGCGTCGGCCCGGGCCAAGCGGTCGCGGATCGCCTGCGGCTGGTGGGTGATCCGGCCATCGGCGGCGATGGCATGGGAGGAGGCGGCCAGCCACGCCTCGCCCGCCGCCTGCCGGGCCTCATCGGTGAAGCTTTCGGCCAGGTCGGCGAGGCCGAGGCCGTAGAGCCCCGGTTTCGGGCCGAAGACGCGGGACGCGCGGGTCCGGTAGGGATTGTCCGCCGGGGTTTCGTCGCGGGTGGAGAGCGCCTCGGCCCCGGTCTCGAAAAGCTGCGCGAGGCCGGGGAAGATGTCGCGGAACAGGCCCGAGACCCGCAGCGTCACGTCGATCCGCGGCCGGCCGAGCTCGGCCAGGGGCAGGATCTCGACGCCCGAGACGCGGCCCGAGACGGCGTCCCAGCGCGGGCTGAGCCCGGCCAGATGCAGGGCCATGGCGAATTCCTCGCCCGCCGTGCGCATGGTGGCGCTGCCCCACAGGTCCACGACCAGCCCCTTGGGCCAGTCGCCGTGATCCTGCAGGTGCCGGCGCAGCAGCTCCTCGGCCAGCTTCACCCCTTGGGCATGGGCATTGCGCGAGGGGACGGCGCGCGGATCGACGGCATAAAGGTTGCGCCCGGTCGGCAGCACGTCCAGCCGCCCCCGCGCCGGCGAGCCGGAGGGGCCGGGCGCCACGCGATGGCCCGAGAGCGCCCGGGCCAGCCCCTCGGTTTCGCCGGCAGCGGTGCCATAGACATGCAGCCCGTCGCCGAAACGGCTGTCCTTGAGATCGCAGAGGAAGCGGTCGATCAGCGGGATCGCCTCGGCCGGGGCGGCATCGGGGGGCAGGCCCAGGTCGGCTTCCACCCCCGCCGCGCGGGCCTCGTCGCGGATGGCCGCGATCAGCCGGTCGCGGCGGCGCGGGTCCAGCCCGTCGGCTGTGGAATATTCGTCCAGCAGCCGCTCCAGATGCGTCAGGTTCTCGGGGATGGCGGAGTCGACCAGCGGCGGCGGCAGGTGGCCCAGCGTCACGGCCGAAAGCCGGCGCTTGGCCTGCGCGGCCTCGCCGGGGTCGTTGACGATGAAGGGGTAGATCACCGGCAGGTCGCCCAGCAGCGCCTCGGGCCAGCAGGTGTCCGACAGCGCCACGGATTTCCCCGGCAGCCATTCCAGCGTGCCATGCGCGCCCATGTGGATCAGGGCGTCCGCCTGCGTCCGCAGCCAGAGGTAGAAGGCGACGTAGTCGTGGCGCGGCGTGCGCGTCAGGTCGTGGTAATCGTCGGCGCGGGTCTTCACCTCGCCGCGCTCGGGCTGCAGGGCGATCAGGTCGGCGCCGTGGCGGAGGGCGGCGAAACGGAAGCCCTCGGCCGGCGGTTCGCCCCATGCCGCCTGCAGGTCGTCCTGCAGGCGTCGCGGCAGGCGGGCCAGCGCCTGCCGGTAATCCGAAAGCGGCCAGTGGATGCGTTCGGTGGTAAGCCGGTGGCCGAGGGCGTCATGCGCAAGCCCGAGGATCGCGCCGCAGGATGCCAGCGCGTCCAGTCCCACCGCATGGGCGAGCTGATGCGCCTTGCCGGGATAGGTGGACAGCACCACCGCCCGCCGCGGCGCCGGCAGGCCGAGCCAGGCCTTGATGCGCGCCACCGCAGCCTCGATGCGGCCCGTGTCCGGGGCGTGGATCACGCGGGCGAATTGCAGGTCGGGGTCGCGCTCTTGCGGTTCCTTGAAGCTGATCGCGCCCAGGAAGATGCGGCCATCGACCTCGGGCAGCACGACATGCATGGCCAGATCGGCGGCGGAAAGGCCGCGCTCCTCGGCCGCCCAGAGCGCGCGGGGGGCGGTGGACAGCGCCACCTGAAAGACCGGGCAATCCGCGCCGTCGAAGGGCGTCGCGCCCGCATCGTCGCGGGCGGAAAAGGCGGTCAGGTTCACCACCGCCGCAAGCCCGGGCAGATGCGGCGCCAGCCAGCCGGCGAAGCCCGGCGCCTTGAGCGAGGGCGCGAAGACCCCGGTCGCGGCAAGGCCGGCCCCGCGCAGGGCGCGGATCATCGCATCCACCGGCGCCATGTCGGCTGCTGTCAGGTAGCTGCGATAGAAGCTGACCAGCAGGCCGGGCCCGGGGCGGTCGATCACGCCGCGGTCGGGGTCGTAGAAGCCGAAATCCGGGATCGCGGCCTCGCCACGGACCGGGGCGGCGGGCAGTCCTGCCGCCTGCGCCAGCTCCGCCAGCGCCATCTGCGCCGCGACCGCGCCGCCCTGGTCGCACAGCGCCGAAAGCCGGCGCAGCAGCGGTGCCGGCAGGGTGGAAAACCGGTCCAGCGTCGGATCGGGCCGGCCGTCCGCCGGCAGGAAGGCCAGCGCGATGCCGTGCCTGCGCGCCAGATCCTGCAGGCTGGCCACGCCATAGGGCCAATAGGGCTCGCCGCCGATCAGCCGGACCAGCACGGCGCGGGCGCCGGACAGCGTCGCCTCGACATATTGATCGACCGAGACCGGGTGCCGCAGCGCCGAGAGGTTGCAGAGCCGCAGCGTGGGCAGGCCGCCGGCTGCCCGGTGCCAGCCCGCCGCGAAAGCGCCGAGGTCGCTGTCGGAATAGGACAGCACCACCAGCTCTGCGGGGCTTTGGCCGGGGTCGGTCGGGACCTCGGTTTCCTCAAGCCCACGGCTTTCGCGGAAGACGACGTGCATCGTCAGGCCGCCAGGATCGCCCGGATCGCGGCCTCGTCGATATCGTCATGCTCGGCGATGACGACAAGGCGCGAGGCGCGGGGGCCGTCGCCCCAGGGCCGGTCGTATTGGTGGCGCACCCGCTCGCCCACCGCCTGGACCAGCAGGCGCATGGGCTTGCCGGCGACGGCGACATGGCCCTTGACGCGCAGGATGTTCTGGTCGCGGGCCAGCCGCTCGATGCGGGCGGCAAGCTCGGCGGGGTCGGCGATCTCGGCCAGCTCGATCACCATCGAGTCGAAATCGTCATGTTCATGGTCCTCGGCGCCGTCGTGATGGCTGGGGCGGGCGGCAAGGTCGTCCTCGGCCGCCGCACCCAGCCCAAGGATCACCCGCGGGTCGATCACCCCATCGGTCAGCGGCAGGATCGGCAGCTTGCGCGGCGCCTCGGCCTCGATCACCGCGCGGGCGGCGGCCAGCCCGTCCTCGCCGGCCAGGTCGGCCTTGGAGAGCAGGACGATGTCGGCGCAGGCGATCTGGTCCTCGAACACCTCGGACAGGGGCGTTTCGTGGTCGAGGCTGTCGTCGGCGGCGCGCTGCGCCTCGACGGCGGCCTCGTCCGGGGCGAAGCGGCCGGCGGCCACGGCCTCGGCATCGGCCAGCGCGATCACCCCGTCCACGGTGATGCGCGAGCGGATCGCCGGCCAGTCGAAGGCTTTCAGCAAGGGCTTGGGCAGGGCAAGGCCCGAGGTCTCGATCAGGATGTGGTCGGGCTTGACGGGCATCGCCATCAGCCGCTCCAGCGTCGGGATGAAATCGTCGGCCACGGTGCAGCAGATGCAGCCGTTCGACAGTTCCATGATGTTCTCGGCCGGGCAGTTCTCGTCCGCGCAGGATTTCAGGATCTCGCCGTCGACGCCCATGGTGCCGAATTCATTGACCAGCACCGCCAGCCGCTTGCCCTGCGGGTTCAGCATCAGGTGGCGGATCAGCGTGGTCTTGCCGGCGCCGAGAAAGCCGGTGATGACGGTCACGGGGGTCTTGGTCAGGTCGGTCATGGGCTACCCAATCGGAGGAATGCGCGCGAGGCTGCGCTTGCGGAAAATCGTGACGCGCTCGCGCCAGGGCACGATGCCGTCGGGGGCGCCGGCATAGGCGGCGGCGCCGGCCAGGATCTCGGGCGCGTCCTCGGCCGACATGCGGCCATAGACATAGGTCCAGCGGCCGGGCGCCGACAGCGCGATGGCCGCGCCGCTGGCGCAGGCCGACAGGCATTCGACCGGGACGATGCGCACGCCGTCGGGGGCCCCTTCGGCGGTCAGCGCGTCATGCAGCCGCGCGCCGGGCACCGGCTCGCCCTCAAGCACCGGCTGGCCGGCGCGGCAGGTGATGCAGACATGCAGCGTGACTGTCATGCGCCCTTCATCCGTTGTGGCGGCAGGGCGCAGGGGCGCGAATGCCCCAAGCCCCAGCGGGAACACCCCGTCCGCCGGTCAATCCTTCTGCGCTGGCAGGTCTCCCGGCTTGCGGATTCGGGCCTTGGCCCACGGCCGCCCCACCTTCCCGGCTTTCGCCAGTGGCTTCGGGGCGACCTCTCCGGTCACGGTCGCGGGGGCGGCTGCTTCCAGGCGGTTGCCTGTCGCATTCCCTCTTCGCCTGTCATAGGACAGGAACCAGCGCCCCCTGTCTGTGCGCGCCCGGTCCCGACTTGTCAAGCGAAGGAGTGCCCGATGCAGACCGACGACAACGCCCGCCATACCGAGAAGATGGCGAAGATCAAGGCCGCCCGCGACAGGATGATGGCCGGGAAGCAGGGCGAGAAGGGGCTGGTCATCGTCCATACCGGCAAGGGCAAGGGCAAGTCCTCCTCGGGCTTCGGGATGATCCTGCGCTGCATCGCCCATGGCATGCCCTGCGCGGTGGTGCAGTTCATCAAGGGCGCCTGGGACACCGGCGAGCGGCGGCTGCTGACCGCGCATTTCGCCGATCTGTGCCAGTTCCACGCCATGGGCGAGGGCTTCACCTGGGAAACGCAGGATCGCGAGCGCGACATCGCCGCCGCCCGCGCCGGCTGGGAAAAGGCCAAGCAGCTGATCCGCGAACCCTCGATCCGCATGGTGCTGCTGGACGAGATCAACATCGCCCTGCGCTATGACTATCTGGATCTGGACGAGGTGCTGGCCTTCCTGCGCGACGAAAAGCCGCCGATGACCCATGTCGTGCTGACCGGGCGCAATGCCAGGCCGGAACTTATCGCGCTGGCCGATCTTGTGACCGAGATGGAGCAGGTCAAGCACCCGTTCCGCGACGGGATCAAGGCCCAGCCGGGCGTGGAGTTCTAGGAGCATGGAGAAATCGCAGGACAAGCCGAAGCTGCTTTCGGGCGGCAACCCGCAAATCCCCAAGGGCTATGGCGAGGCGCCGCTCCGCGCCTATATCGCCGCCATGCCGGGCTGGAAGCAGGAGATCGGCCAGAAGCTGGACGAGATCATCACCCGCACCGTGCCGGGGGTGAAGAAGGCGGTGAAATGGAACTCGCCCCTTTACGGGGTCGAGGAGGGGCACTGGTTCCTCAGTTTCCATTGCATGACGAAATACATCAAGATCGGCTTCTTTCGCGGCACGCAGCTTGAGCCGATGCCGCCGGTCGCCTCGAAACATCCGGAGGTGCGCTACCTGCACATCCCCGAGGGGCCTTTCGACGAGGACCAGTTTGCCGACTGGGTGCGGCAGGCCAGCCGCCTGCCCGGCGAGAAGATGTAGGGCTCAGCGCCGCTGCCAGTCCCGCGCGGTGTTTTCCTGCCAGCCCGCGCGGTGCAGCAGCGGCGTGTCGTCGGTGAATTCGGGCCAGCCGAGGCAGAGGAGTGCCGAGAACTCCCAGTGGTCGGGGGCTTGCAGCAGTGCCGTGATCCGCGCCGGATCGAGGATCGAGACCATGCCGAGGCCCAGGTTGCGCACCCGCGCCGCCAGCCACAGCGCATGGATCGCCATGGCCGTCGATTGCCGCAGGGTTTGCGGCATGGTGGCGCGGCCGAGGCCATGGCCCTCGGCCGGGTCGATCCGGGTGAAGACGGCCAGCCAGACGGGCGCGCGGTCCAGGCCGGCCAGCTTCAGCGCATCGTATTCCTGCCGCTGCCGGCCCTGATAGCGGTTGGCGGCCTCGGCATTGCAGCGCAGGAAATCGGCGCGGATCTCGGCGCGCAGCGCCGGGCTTTCGACCCGGATCACCCGCCAGGGCCGGGCATTGCCGACCGAGGGCGCCAGTTCCATCGCCGCGCGCAACTCGTCCAGCAGTGGCTCGGGGATGGGGTCGTCGCGGAAATGCCGCACGTCGCGGCGCCAGCGCAGGATGCGCTCCAGTGCGGCGCTGTCCTCGGGGCCGAACTCCATCAGGACGCCGCGCAGATGGCGCTGTCGGGCAGGCCCGCGGCCCCGGCGCGGATGGCGATCGGCCGGTCGGGCACCGTCAGCTCGACGGCGAGCGGCTGGCCGGCAACCGTCAGCGGCCGGTGGTCGTTCGCGTTCAGCTCGACCCGCAGCCGGTCGCCGGGCGCGAGCGCGTCGAGGTGATGGGCCGGGCCGTAGAGCCGGGCGATCTTGCGGCCGTTCAGGTAAAGATGCGCGTGCCCCTCGCCGGGCCGGTCGGCCAGCCCGGCATGTTCGGGGGCGAAGCAGAAGCCGGGACTTTGCAGGAACAGGTTCCAGCCCGCGACGCTGTCGGGCTCCAGCCGGGCCGAGGCGGTGGCGCTGCCAGCAGGCAGGTCGATGGGCGCGCCGTGGTCATGCGCCGCGGCCTGCGCGCCATGGCCATGCGCGCCGTGGTCGTGACCGTCCAGCGTGATGCCGTTGGCGGCGGCGATGACGAAGCCCATGCCGCCGCCGAAGATCAGGCCGATCAGCAGCATCGGGATCGAGCGATCCATGTCTGTCCCCCCGGTTCATGGAAAGGGCCGGGCACGGCTGCGCGCCCGGCCGGAAGGGCTGCGGCCCGGATCAGGCGGCTTGCGGAAGGGGCGCGCGCTGCCCCTCGCGCTGCCAGAACCAGCCGGCCAGCAGGCCGAGCACCGCCCAGGCCAGGGCGCCGGCCCCCAGCGCGCGGCCGGCGAATTCGGCCGAAAGCTCGGGCGGGACCGGGCCGGCATAGCTGTCGGGCTGCGGCGCGCCGATCAGATGCGGCGCCAGGATCAGCACGATTGCCACGCCCCAGGCCGGCCAGCCCCTGCCGAAGGCGATCAGCCACAGAGCAAGCCCGGTGGCCAGTGCCGTGCCCAGCCACCAGATGGCGCGGATCTGCACATCGGCGGCGGCGACGCCCGGCACCTCGGGGGCAAGGCCGAAGGCGGGGGCGAGCTGCATGGTCAGGTAGCCGGCAAGACCCCAAAGCAGCCCCCGCCGCGCCGTGACCGCATTGCCCTGCGATTCGGCAACCGCCATCAGCGCCACCAGCATCAGCCCGTAGCCGGCATAGACCAGCATGGTGAACAGCACCGAAAGCATGTTGCGGGTCCATTCGAAGGGGCCGAGATCCTGATGCGCGCTGACGGATTCGGCGCCGAAATGCGCCAGCTGCCCGGATTCGTAAAGCTCGGCATGCAGCAGCACCGGCTGCACGAACCAAAGCTGCAACAGGGCGGCAATCAGCCCCGTTGCAGCGCCAGCGATCAATCCGCTGGTCAGAATGCGCGAGAACATGTCAGTGGCAGGGGAAGCCGGTGGCGTGACGCACGTCATGTGCGGCGTCATGCAGGGTTTCGGCCTGCACCAGCCCGGACATGAAGATCAGCCCGAAGCCGATGGCGAAGGCGGCGATGGCGGGAAACAGCACCGAGGCGCGGCTGGCCCCCGCGGCGGTCATGGGTTTTGCGGTCATCTGCGACCCTTTCCTTATGTCGTCCAACCCGACGACGTTGCGGTTTTGCGCATCGGCAGGTCTCCTGGCTTGCGGGTCACGGCAGACGCCCGCCTTCCCGGCCGGTTGGCCAGTGGCATGATGGGCGTCCGCTCTCCGCTTACAGTCGCGGGGGCGGCTGCGGATTTGGCCCCGGATGCCCCGGGCCGCACCGCATTCCCTTTTGGCCCCGGAAAGGGGCACCGATACACGCATATGTTACCTGCGCCGCCGCCGCGGCGGCAAGCGGAATCGAGGACCGGGCGGCGGGCCGGCGGGCGGCGCTGTCGCATGGGTATTTGGAGAACGAAGAAGATGCCCGAGGGATCGCGCGGGGATCGAGGCAGGCGGGCTTGTCCGGATCACGGGGCCGGCGGCCAGTCCAGATCGACCCAGACCAGCCGGTGCGCGGAAGCGGCCAGGGCGGCCTCGGCCAGCGGGCCCTCGGCCGGCCAGAACACGCCCGCGTCCAGCACCGTGAGGCCCTTGGCCGGCAGGACGTAATCGACGCGCAGGTTGCCGGGCGGCTTGTCGTCGGGCCAGTCGCCGGTATCCAGCGCCGGATCGCCCTTGTGGCGGTCGTTCACGCCGCCCTTTGCTGCCGCCCCGCCGGCGCTACGGGGCCGGGGGTCGGTGACATGCGCCATGATCCGGGCCAGCGCCTCGGGCCGGCCCTCGCTGTCCATGGGGTCGAGATTGAGGTTGCCGGCCAGCACGAAAGGGCCGCCCGGCAGGTGGTGCAGCCAGAAGGCCAGCTCGTCATGGTTGCGCCGGCCGTTCAGGTCCTCGGGCCCATCGAAGACCGGCGGCGTCGCGGACATGGCGAGCAGGTGGAGCGGGTTGCCCCTCACCGTCACGACCGCGTCCCAATGCGCGGTCGAGGACAGCCGGCGGATCGCCGCCACCTTCTCGGGCAGCGGCGGCATCAGGTGGCCGGGCAGGTCGCGCCACAGGGCGCCGGTGTAATCCGTGACCGGCCCGATGGGATGGCGCGACAGGATCGCCATGCCGCCCTGGCCCGAGAATCTGCCATAGCCCTCCGCGTCGTCCGCCGTGCCCAGCCGCCCGTCGGCGTTCAGGTCCAGCCCGGTCGCCATGCCGGAATTCGGTCGCGCCGCGAAACGGTGCGGATAGTCCAGCCCGGCCCGGGCCAGCCTTGCGGCAAAGGCGTCCAGCGCCCGGCCGTCCAGATCCCAGTCGAAATCGGTCAGCAGCAGGATGTCGGGCCGGGTCTCGGCCAGCACGGCGACGACCGCGGCGACCTGCGCATCCTCGCGACCGAGGTCGCGCAACAAAAGCCCCGGCCCGTCGCGCGACAGGTCGGGGCTGTAGGTGGCGATCCGCAAGGGCTCGGCATGGGCGGCAAGGCCAAGGACGGCCAGCAGGACCGCCCCGGCAAGCGCCCTTACACCCAAGGCCGGCTCTGGGCCATCTGCGCCTCGAACGTGTCGATGGCGCTGGCCTTTTCCATGGTCAGGCCGATATCGTCCAGCCCGTTCAGCAGGCAATGGCGGCGGAACGGGTCCAGCTCGAAGGGAAAGCTCTGCCCGTCCGAGGTGGTCACGGTCAGGTTTTCCAGGTCCACGGTCATGCGGGCGTTGGCGCCCTTCTTCGCGTCCTCCATCAGCACCTCCACCACCTCGGGCGGCATGACGATGGGCAGGATGCCGTTCTTGAAGCAGTTGTTGTAGAAGATGTCGGCGAAGCTGGTGGAGATCACGCAGCGGATGCCGAAATCCAGCAGCGCCCAGGGCGCATGTTCGCGCGACGAGCCGCAGCCGAAATTGTCGCCGGCGACGATGATCTGCGCCTCGCGGTAAGCCGGCTGGTTCAGCACGAAATCCGGGATCTCGTTGCCTTCGGCGTCGTAGCGCATCTCGTCGAACAGGTTCTTGCCCAGACCCGAGCGGTGGATCGTCTTCAGGAACTGTTTGGGGATGATCATGTCGGTGTCGATATTGACCAGCGGCATGGGCGCCGCGATGCCGGTCAGGGTGGTGAACTTGTCCATGTCTTGATCCTCGCAGAATTGACTTGGGGCGCGCGCGCCCGTTAACCGAGACCCGAGCGGCGCCTGGCGCCATGGCTATACGGGTCTTGCTGATGTTTTTCGGGTTTTCGAGTTTCGCCGCCCTGCGCGCCTGCATCGCGCGCGACTGGACGCCGCAGATCGGCGATCCCGAGATCACCGGCTGGCTGACGGTGCTCTCGTATCTTGTCTGCCTGTTCCTGGCGGTGAAGGTGCTGCGCCGCCGGCCGGCCGGCGCGGCGCGCGGGCTGTGGCTGGCGATCGCCGGGCTGATGGCGTTCCTGGCGCTGAACAAGCAGCTTGACCTGCAGACGGCGCTGACCGCCACCGGACGCTGCATGGCCCGGGCGCAGGGCTGGTACGACAACCGCTACCTGGTGCAGCTGGCCTTCATCGCCGGGCTGGTGCTGGGCGTGGTGCTTGCGCTGATCTGGGCGACGAAGGCCGTGCGCGGGCACATGCGCCGCAACGGCCTTGCCCTGCTGGGGCTGGCCGTGCTGTGCGGTTTCGTGCTGGTGCGCGCGGTGGGTTTCCATCATGTCGATATGCTCATCAGCATGGATTTCGCGAACCTCAAGTTCAACTTCTGGTTCGAGAATGCCGGGCTGGTGCTGATCGCGATCAACGCCCTGCTGCTTCTGCGGCGGGGCCGCTAGGGGCCCCGCCCGAAGCATCAGACGGTTTCCACCAGAAGCTCGCGCACGTCGGTCAGGTGGCCCTTGATGCCCGCCGCCGCCGCCATGACCGGCGACATCAGATGCGTGCGGCCGCCGCGGCCCATGCGTCCCTCGAAATTGCGGTTCGAGGTCGCGGCGCAGCGTTCGCCCGGCGCCAGCTGGTCGGGGTTCATGCCCAGGCACATCGAGCAGCCGGCCAGACGCCATTCGAAGCCGGCGTCGATGAAGATCTTGTCCAGACCCTCTTCCTCGGCCTGCATGCGCACCAGGCCCGAGCCCGGCACGACCATGCCACGCACGCCCGGCGCCAGCCTGTGGCCCTTGAGGATGCCGGCGGCGGCGCGCAGATCCTCGATCCGGCCATTGGTGCAGGAACCGATGAAGACCGCGTCGATCTTGATCTGGTTCAGCGGGGTGCCCGGCTTCAGGCCCATGTAGTCGAGGCTGCGGCGCGCGGCCTCGACCTTGCCGCCCTCGAAATCCTCGGGGGCGGGGACCGTGCCGGTGATCGGCAGCACGTCCTCGGGCGAGGTGCCCCAGGTCACCACCGGGGCGATGTCCTCGCCGCGGATGGTGACGACCTTGTCCCAATGCGCGCCCTCGTCGCTGAAGAGGGTCTTCCACCAGCTGACCGCGGCCTCCCAGGCGGCGCCTTTCGGGGCATGGGGGCGGCCCTTGCAATAGTCGAAGGTCTTTTCGTCCGGGGCGATCAGGCCGGCGCGGGCGCCGCCCTCGATGGCCATGTTGCAGACGGTCATGCGGCCTTCCATCGACAGGTCGCGGATCGCCTCGCCGCAATATTCGATGACATAGCCGGTGCCGCCGGCGGTGCCGGTCCTGCCGATCACCGCCAGCGTGATGTCCTTGGCGGTGACGCCGGGACGCAGCTTGCCGGTGATTTCCACCTTCATGTTCTTGGATTTCTTCTGGATCAGCGTCTGGGTGGCCAGGACGTGTTCCACTTCCGAGGTGCCGATGCCATGCGCCAGCGCGCCGAAGGCGCCATGCGTCGCGGTATGGCTGTCGCCGCAGACCACCGTCATGCCGGGCAGGGTCCAGCCCTGTTCCGGCCCGACGATATGGACGATGCCCTGGCGGATGTCGTTCATCGGGTAATAGTTCAGCCCGAATTCGCGGGCGTTCTTGTCCAGTTCCGCGACCTGGATGCGGCCCTCGGGGTTCTCGATGCCGTCCACGCGGTCGGCGGTGGTGGGCACGTTGTGGTCCGGCACGGCGATGGTCTGGTCGGGGCGGCGCACCTTGCGCCCGGCCATGCGCAGGCCCTCGAAGGCCTGGGGCGAGGTCACCTCATGCACCAGGTGGCGGTCGATATAGAGGATGCAGGTGCCGTCGTCGGAACGCTCGACCACATGGGCGTCGAAGATCTTGTCGTAGAGGGTGCGGGGCGCGCCCGCGTTCGTGTTGCCGGTCATGGCTGTCTCTTTTCTGGAAGACTAGCTGGGAAAGGGCGGAGGGGCCGCAACCTGCGGCAGGGCGCGCAAAGGCGCCCGCCGTCGTCAAAGTCGGGCGGTGACGGACAGGCTTTCGCCGTAGAACCGGCCCGGCAGGCGGGCGCGGTCGTGAATGTCGAAATAGACGAATCCTCGCATGACAGCAGTAATAGGTCGATTTCACGTCATATTCAATATCGCCACACGGTCCTGTTAATTCCAAGTTGGGAAATGGTCCCTATTTTCTATGCAAGGAACAAGAAAGGGACCGATCATGCTGATTCGCATCATCCTGCGGACGATTCCCCTGCTCTGCGTGGCCGCCTTTGCGCTGGCGGTGGGCCTGGAACAGGACCGGCCGGGCCCGGCGCAGGGGGTGGCGGGGGCCGAAACCCGGCAGCTGGCCTGGGGTGCCGGGCAGGTGCGATGCGTCGATCCCTGGGGGAATCTGCCGCTTTCCGCCTGTTCCTCGGCCGAGCCAGCCAGAAATCCGCCGCCGCCACATTGAGCAGGCGCGATTCCGTGCTACATTACTAGGGCCCCGGCGCCGGGGGAGATCGGCGTGATGACCGGAGGATGAACCCCTGTCCAATACCGTCTCGCCGGCTTCTGCGCCGGCTGCGACCACCGCGGAGTCCGGGCTGACGAGCGATCAGCTACTGGGCCGCATTCTTGCCTCTCTTGACGACGACAAGGCCGAAGATGTCGTGACCATCGACCTGCGCGGCCGCTCGGCCATGGCCGATCACATGGTGATCGCCTCGGGCCGCAACGCGCGGCAGGTGGCCTCGATCGCCGAGAAGCTGGTCGAGCGCCTGAAAGAGCAGACCGGCCGCTCGGCCCGGATCGAGGGCAAGGAAACCGGCGATTGGGTGCTGATCGACACCGACGACGTGATCGTCCATGTCTTCCGTCCCGAAGTCCGCGAATTCTACCAACTGGAAAAGATGTGGATGCCGGCCGACGCGCTGCGCTCGGCCACGCTTGACCGGATGCGTGCCGAACACGCGGCCGAAGAGGCCCGCAAGACCCAGAACTGACCCATGCGCATGGTCATTGCCGCGGTCGGGCGGCTGCGGCAGGGCCCCGAGGCGAAGCTGATCGCCGATTACCTGGACCGTCAGGCCAAGGCGGGCCGCAGCCTGGGCCTGCCCCCCGTGACGCTGGCCGAGGTCGAGGACCGGCGCGGCGGCGGCATGGCGGCCGAGGCGGCGCTGCTGGCCAGGGCCGTCCCCGACGGCGCGGCCCTGGTGGTGCTGGACGAGCGCGGCCAGATGCTCAGCTCTCCGGAATTCGCGGCGCGAATCGCCGGCTGGCGCGACCAGGCCCGGGATGTGGCCTTCGTGATAGGCGGCGCGGATGGCATCGACCCCGGCCTGCGCGACCGGGCCGACCTGGCGATCAGCTTCGGCCGCATGGTCTGGCCGCATATGCTGGTCCGCGTCATGCTGGCCGAGCAGATCTATCGCGCCACCACCATCCTCGCCGGCAGCCCCTATCATCGCGAATGAGTGCAACGCCTTTGAACGATTAAGTTTTTAGGCAGAATGCCGGGAGGGCCCAGGTGAATTTCCCGGGCCTTTCTGCTAGGATGGGCCATCAAGGTCATCAGTTTCCGGGGTATGTCATGATCCCAATCGTCAATCAGATCCACAGCCGGGCCGGCCCCGCCACCCCCCAGGCGGCGCGGGAGGTCGAGGTCGTCGGTCCAACCATCGCCCGCGCCCAGCCCGAAGTGCCGGTGGTCGAGGAATCCGGTGCCGCCGCCGGCGACGTGCCGCTTGGGCGCGGAGGCATCGACCGCTCGCAGCAGACCGAAGCGGCCCCGCCCCGGCGGCAGGCCGTCAAGCCGGCCAGGGCGGCCGAGGATATGGACGGCCCCCAGGATCGCGCCGTGTTCCGTGCCAAGGTGATCAGGTTCCTGACCGCGATCTATGGCGATGACGAATCCTTTCGGCGGGCGCTGAAACTCGGCACCATCGTGATCCGCGCCGCCGAGGATCCGCCCGACCCCGAATTGCGGCCCGAGCTTTCCCTTGCGATCTATCGTCATGGCGCAGAGCAGGCGGATCCGCCTGCCGAGCCTCTGCCCGAGCGCAGCTCAGGCGGCCAGCCGCAAGCTGTCGGCGCGACCGATTTCATCGCCTGGTGGCCGAAATAGCGACGATTGCAATCGTCGCGTCCGGAATTGCGTTGCCCGGCACCGTCGCAGCCCGAATGGCAGCGGCGAGCGGGTGGCGGCTGTCATGGCTCGCCGACTGAAATCAGGCGGTGCACAGGGGGCACTGGGCTGGACCGGGTGACGGTCGATTGCCGGCGCAATTTCGAGATCACGGCTCGCCCGGGCGTCACAGGCGGTCGACAGGTTCGCCAGAGCAGGTTTGCGGCGAACGGGTTTGCGGCGTATCCCGCTCTGGGGCCCGGCCGGAGCAGAAGCCTTAACTGTCTGCTGAAAAAGTCCACGCGTCGGGACAGCCTGCGCCAGGAACCAGAAAACCCGCCACAGACTCGACCGGAAATTCCCGATGCTGAGGCGGATCTTCACCAGATCCGGAACGATTTCCGGCACCATAGCCTTTTCAGAGTTTTCCAGCGGCCTTTTAACGGTTTTACTGCGCCGGTGCGACGCGATGGTCGCAGGCTCGCCCGTTGCCGGCCTTGCGGTTCGCCGCAAGAGCGGGCCGGGCGGCGAGGCGCGGCGGCCGGGCTTCGGCTCGGCGCATCGCCGTCGGCGGGACATGGCCGGAGCGAGTCGTCCATCGGGCCCGAAAGCGAAGGCCCGCGAGGGGCTGCCGGCGCAAGGGGTGCCCCGTCAGGGGCAGGGCACCACCCAGTTGTCGATGATCTCGACCGCCTCGTCCGCGCTTTCGACGAAGCTGATCAGCTCCAGGTCCTCGGGGCTGATGGTGCCGGCCTCGGCCAGCGCCTGCCAGTTGATCACCTTGTGCCAGAACTCCGGCCCGAACAGGATGAAGGGCACCCGCTTCATGCGGCCGGTCTGGATCAGGGTCAGCGCCTCGAACATCTCGTCCATGGTGCCGAAGCCGCCGGGGAAGATCGTCACCGCCTTGGCCCGCATCAGGAAATGCATCTTGCGGATGGCGAAATAATGGAAGTTGAAACACAGGTCGGGCGTGACATAGGCGTTCGGCGTCTGCTCGTGCGGCAGCACGATGGACAGGCCGATCGAGGCGCCGCCCGCCTCATGCGCGCCCAGGTTGCCGGCCTCCATCACCCCCGGCCCGCCGCCGGTGCAGATCACGTTCTCGGCGCCATAGCTTTCCAGGCTGCGTTCCGTCATCAGCCGGGCAAAGCGCCGCGCCTCGTCATAGTAATGCGACAGGGCGGCCAGCTCCGGGGTGCGCGCGCCTTCCCGCCGCTCGGGCGCGGGGATGCGGGCGCCGCCGAACATCACCACGGTCGAGCGGATGCCGCGCGCGTCCATGATCATCTGCGGCTTCAGCAGTTCAAGCTGCAGCCGCACCGGGCGCAGTTCCTCGCGCAGCAGGAATTCGGTATCGGTAAAGGCCAGCCGATAGGCCGGCGCGCGGGTCTGGGCCGTGTCGGGGGTGATCTCGGCCACCGCCACGTCCTGATGGCTGTCGCGGAACGGGTGGCTGCGCTCTTCTAGTTCTGTCATCCAAACCTCTGGCGGGGACCGCCGCACATTGCGCGGCTGCACCCCTCGGCTTATAGCCCTTGGACAGGAGTTTCCACCGTTGAGAGGCCAGACCATGTCGAATGACGCACTTGAAGCCGCCATCGAATCCGCCTGGGAGATCCGCGACCAGATCACCCCCGCGACCAAGGGCGAGGTTCGCGACGCCGTCGAGGCCACGCTGGAGGCGCTGGACAAGGGCGCTCTGCGCGTCGCCGAAAAGCGCGGCAGCGACTGGCATGTGAACCAATGGGCGAAAAAGGCCGTGCTGCTGGGCTTTCGCCTGAAGGACATGGAAGTGCATATGGGCGGCCCGCAGGGCGGCACCTGGTGGGACAAGGTGGACAGCAAGTTTGCCCATTGGGGCCAGGCGCAATGGCAGGCCGCCGGCTTCCGCGCCGTGCCGAACTGCGTGGTGCGCCGCTCGGCCTATATCGCCAAGGGCGTGGTGCTGATGCCCAGCTTCGTGAACCTGGGCGCCTATGTCGACGAGGGCACCATGGTCGACACCTGGGCCACCGTCGGCTCCTGCGCGCAGATCGGCAAGAACGTGCATCTTTCGGGCGGCGTCGGCATCGGCGGCGTGCTGGAACCGATGCAGGCCGGTCCGACCATCATCGAGGACAATTGCTTCATCGGAGCGCGTTCGGAAGTGGTCGAGGGCTGCATCGTGCGCGAGGGCTCGGTCCTGGGCATGGGGGTCTTCATCGGCAAGTCCACCAAGATCGTCGACCGCGAGACCGGCGAGGTCATGTATGGCGAGGTGCCGGCCGGTTCGGTGGTGGTCGCCGGCTCGATGCCCTCGAAGAACGGCGTGAACCTTTACTGCGCGGTGATCGTGAAGCGCGTCGATGCGCAGACCCGCTCCAAGACCTCGATCAACGAGCTGCTGCGCGACTGACCTGTTGCAGCCCTGCACCGGACTCACCCCTGCGTGAGACCGGCGTGAAACCCAAGCGCCGCCGCTGCGTTCAACCCGCACAGGTATCCTGAAAGCGGAGTTTCACATGCAGGGTTTGGGTTGGCTGGCCGCGATCATCGTCGGCGGTCTTGCGGGCTGGATCGCCAGCAGCATCATGAAGGCGGATACGGGGATCATCCTCAACGTCATCCTGGGCATCGTCGGCGCCATCGTCGGCAATGCGCTTCTGGGTCTGGTCGGGCTGAACGCCCAGGCCGGCAGCTGGCTCGCGCAGGGGGTCGCCGGGCTCATCGGCGCGGTGGTGCTGATCTGGCTTTACCGGGCAGTGGCCGGATAGCGAAAACGGGGCGGGGTTTCCCGCCCCTTTTCCTGTCAGGCGGTGAAATCCGCCCGTTTCGCCCCGGTGATGCGGACCAGATCCTCCGGCGCGATGGCGAAGACGTGGCGCGGCGTCCCGGCCGCCGCCCAGACCGTCTCGAAATCCAGCAGTCGCGGGTCCAGCCAGGCCTGGACCTGCCGCAGATGCCCGACCGGCGCGACGCCGCCGATGGCGAAGCCGGTCTCGGCCCGGATCAGGTCCGCATCGGCCTTGCCGAGGCTTTGCCCCGCCAGCGCCGTCGCCTTGGCCGGATCGACGCGATTGCCGCCGGCGGTCAGGAACAGCACGACATGGCCGGTCGTCTCGCCGCGGAAGATGATCGACTTGGCGATCTGGTCGACCGCGCAGCCGACCGCGGCCGCCGCGCCCTCGGCGGTGCGGGCGCTGTCGTCGGTCTCGCGGATCTCGACGGCAAGCCCGGCCGCCTGCAGCGCCGATTGCACCCGCTTCAAGCTCTTGCTCATTGTCTCTCCCTCCGGTTTCGGGCGATATGACGCGAAAATGCAGCAAAGGAAAAGCCATGGCCCAGCAGGTCTACACGCTTCTGGTCGAGGTCGGCCGCGCCGCGGATGACGGACTGCCCGAAGGCGCCAGCGGCGCGGCTTTGGTCTGCTACGCCTCGGGCGTGACCGAGGAGGAGGCGGTGCGCGAGACCGTCGCCATCCTCAAGCAGGCCGGGCTGGCGCCCATCGAGGTCACCGGCCATGGCAGCATCGACGAGCGGCTGGCCGAGGGCCACGAGATCCCCGAGGAGGAGCGCGCCCTGATGGACCGCGCGCTGAACGAGAACGCGGTGATCGTCGCCCAGATGGAGCCGCTCTTTGCCGAGGAGGACGGCTGATCGGGGCCCCTATCCAGCCGCGCCGGGCTGGGCTAGACTGGCCGCAACCAGAAGAAAAGCCCATGAACGAGCAACGGAACGGACAGGCAGAATGACCAGACGCATTTCCCGCATCGCGACCTCGGCCGTGCTGACCATCGCCCTGGCAGGCTGCGGCGTGTCGATGAACCAGGGCCCGGGCGGTGTCGGCGGCAATTTCGGCGGGCTGCCCACGGCGGGCGGGCAGGGCTCCGAGGCCGGCTTCCAGAACTGGGTGCAAAGCTTCCGCCCGCGCGCCCTGGCGGCCGGCGTCTCGCCCGGCACCTTCGACAGCGCCATGGCGGGGGCGCATTACCAGCCCAGCATCGTGGCGCTGGACCGCAAGCAAAGCGAATTCACCAAGCCGATCTGGGACTATCTCGACGGGGCCATCGGCACCCGCGGCGCGACCGGCCGGGCGAAGGCCGCGCAATATGCCGGCACGCTTTCGGCCATCGAGGCGCGCTACGGCGTCCCGCGCGAGATCGTGCTGGCGGTCTGGGGCATGGAGTCGAATTTCGGGGCCAATCGCGGCAATACCCGGATCGTGCCGGCCTTGGCGACGCTGGCCTATGATGGCCGGCGCGGCGAATTCTTCGCCGGCGAGCTGGTGGCGGCGCTGCGCATCATCCAGTCCGGCGACGTGGACAGCGCCCATATGGTCGGAAGCTGGGCCGGGGCCATGGGGCATACGCAGTTCATGCCCTCGTCCTTCCTCTCCCACGCCGTCGATTTCAACGGCGACGGCCGCCGCGACATCTGGTCGGACGACCCGACCGACGCGCTGGCCTCGACGGCCAGCTACCTGCGCCAGAACGGCTGGCGCCCCGGCCAGAGCTGGGGGACCGAGGTCATCCTGCCGCAGGGCTTCGACTTCAACCAGGCCGGCAAGTCGGTGCAGCATTCCGGCAGCCAATGGGCGGCGATGGGCGTGCGCACGGTCAGCGGCGCGCCGGTGCCCTCGGGCTCGATCCTCGCACCGGCGGGATCGCGCGGCCCGGCCTTCCTGATCACGGAAAACTTCCGCGCCATCCTGAAATACAACGCCTCGGACAGCTACGCCCTCGGCGTGGCCTATCTGGGCGAGGCCATCGCCGGCCGCCGCGGCATCCAGGGCAGCTGGCCGCGCGGCGACCGCACGCTGTCGAACAGCGAAAAGGCCGAGATCCAGCGCCTGCTGATGGCCCGCGGCTTCGACACCGGCGGCGTGGACGGCAAGCTCGGCAGCCAGTCGACCGAGGCGATCAAGGCCTTCCAGCGTTCCCGCGGCGTGACGCCCGACGGCTATGCCGATACCCGCCTGCTGGCCATGCTGCGCAGCTAAGGAAAAGGGGCGGCCCCGAAAGCCGCCCTTCTTGCTTTCTCTGTTTCACAAATACCCAAACCGGCCGCGCAACCGGCGCGGTCAGGCCAGGATTCCGCGAAACTCGCCCAGCACCCGCGCATAGACCTCGCGCTTGAAGGGCACGATGCTGTCGACCAGATCCACCGCCCGCATCCATTGCCAGCGGTCGAATTCGGGATGCGCGGTCGCGATGCGGATGGCGTCGTCGGGGCCGAGGAAGCGCATGGCGAACCATTTCTGCTTCTGCCCGCCGTATTTGCCCTTCCAGACCTTGCCCAGCAGCTCGGGCGGCAGGTCGTAGGTCACCCAATCGGGCGTTTCCGCCACCACATCGACCAGATCGGTGGTCACTCCGGTTTCCTCGACCAGCTCGCGCAGGGCCGCCTCGCGCGGGGTCTCGCCGCGGTCGATGCCGCCTTGCGGCATCTGCCAGGCCGGGCCGGGATTGTCGATGCGCTGCCCGGCAAAGACCAGCCCCGCCGGGTTGATCAGCACCACCCCGGCGCAGGGCCGGTAGGGCAGGCCCGAGGGGCCCAGCAGATCGCCGCTCATTCCGCTTGCGCCCCCTGGGCCGCGTCCTCGCCGGTGACGGCGGGTTTCGCGGCCTCGGGCACGGCCTGGGCATGGTAATCCACCGCCGCCAGGCCCTTGAGGATATCGACGGCATAGGCCAGCTGGTAGTCCTCCTCGCGCAGCTTGGCGGTGGCCTCGACCTGCTTGGCCTCTTCCTCGATCTGCTTGCGCTCCTCGTCGCTGATCGAATCGTTGTTCAGCGCGCCGCGCAGGTCGGCTTCCGAGTTCAGGAATTTCGACTCGGTCCGCGGCTTGCCGTCCTCGTCCTCCTCCTGCGGCTTCGGCGCCGGCTGCTCGACGATGATGTCGGGCTGGATGCCCAGCGACTGGATCGAGCGGCCCGAGGGCGTGTAGTAGCGCGCCGTGGTCAGGCGGATGGCGCTTTCGGCGGTCACCGGCATCACCGTCTGCACCGAGCCCTTGCCGAAGCTCTTGGTGCCGACGACGATGGCGCGGCGGTGGTCCTGCAGCGCCCCGGTGACGATTTCCGAGGCCGAGGCCGAGCCGCCATTGATCAGCACCACCATGGGCTTGCCCTCGGCCAGGTCGCCCGCCTTGGCGTTCCAGCGTTCGCTGTCCTCGGACTTGCGGCCGCGGGTCGAGACGATCTCGCCCTTGTCGAGGAAGGCGTCCGAGACCTCGATGGCCTGGTTCAGCAGGCCGCCGGGATTGTTGCGCAGGTCCAGCACGAAGCCCGTGACCTTGTCGATGCCGCCGGCATCCTTGATCGCCTTGGCCATCTCGGTGCGCAGCGTCTCCATGGTCTCGTCGTTGAAGGTGGTGACGCGCAGCACCACGGCATGGCCCTCGATCCGGGTCTTGACCACCGTCAGCTTGATGATGTCGCGGGTGATGGTCAGGTCGAAGGGCTCCTTCTCGCCCTCGCGCAGGATGGTGATCTTGATCTCGGACCCGACCGGGCCGCGCATCTTCTCGACCGCCTCGTCGAGGTTCAGCCCCATCAGCGATTCGCCGTTCACATGGGTGATGTAGTCGCCGGCCTTCACCCCGGCCTCGGCGGCGGGCGTGTCGTCGATGGGCGAGATGACCTTGACCAGCCCGTCCTCCTGCCCGACCTCGATGCCCAGGCCCCCGAAGCTGCCCCGGGTCTGGGTCTGCATGTCGTTGTAGTCCTTGGCCGACAGGAACGAGCTGTGCGGGTCGAGCGAGGTCAGCATGCCGTTGATCGCGGCCTCGATCAGCTTCTTGTCGTCCACCTGCTCGACGTAATCGGCGCGCACGCGCTCGAAGACGTTGCCGAACAGGTCCAGCTGTTCATAGACCGAGGCGTTCTTGCCCGATTCCTGCGCGACCAGCGGGCCGGCGAATTGGGTGGCGACGGTGATGCCCGCAAGCGTGCCGATCGCCCCTGCCAGAAGATAATGTTTCATTCAGTTCCGTCCTGCCCGGTTGCGTTGCGGCCTGTCCCGTCCGTGGCCTCTCCGACAATGGGATTCATCACGAACCATTCTGCCGGGTCCAGAGTTTCCTTGCCCTTGCGGAGTTCAACATACAGTGTCTCGGTCTGTCCAGCACCGCCTCCGGCGGCGGCATTGGCGACGAATTCGGCGCCGAACTCCTGCGCGGGCGGTTCCTGCCCGCCCATCAGCCCGACCGGCTCGCCCGCCGCCAGCACGTCGCCCGTCTCGCCGAAGACCTGCGCCAGCCCGGCAAATATCATCAGATACCCCCGCGCGGGCTCAACGATCATCACATTGCCGTAATCGAGCAGCGGCCCGCGATAGCGGATCGTCGCCGGCCAGGGCACCGTCACCAGCGCGGCGGGCGAGGTGGCGATGACCATGCCCGGGCGCCGCACCCCCGAGGCGTCGGCCTCGCCATAGCGGCGCAGCACCGTGCCCAGCACCGGCAGCGCCAGGCTGCCCTGCGCCCCCTCGAAATCGGCCATGGGCGGGCCGACATCCTGCTCCATGCCGGCGATGCCCGAGGCGAAGGCGTCCAGCGTGTCGGCCGATTGCACCAGCGCCGTCAGCTCCTTGGGGTCCTCGCCGAAACGCACCGGCAGACTGGAGCGGTCGGTGACGGCCGAGGCCAGCAGACGCCGCGCCTCCTGCACCTGCCCCAGCCCCTGCGCCAGCGTGTTGGCGGCGTTCAGCTGGATGGTCCGCACGGCGCGGATTTCCTCCAGCTTCTGCTGCATCTCGCGCGCCTCGCCCTCGAGCCCGGGGGCGACCGAGGACAGGATCATCCCCGCCCGGGCCGAGGATTCCGGCCCCGAGGGATGCAGCAGCAGCATGGTCTCGGGCGATTGCTGCATCGAGGTCATCACCCCCAGCACCCGGCCCAGCCGCTCGCGCCGGGCGTCGAATTCGGTGCGGATCTCCTGCTCGCGGATGCCGGCGCGGCGCAGCCCGTCGCGCAGGGCCGCCATGCCCTGCTCGTAGGCGCGGATCATCCGGGTCAGGGCGACGACCTGGTCGTCCTCGGTCAGCGCCTCGTCGAGCTGGCCCGCCGCCTCGCGCAGCATGGTTGCGGCCTGCGCCGCCTCCTGCGCGGCCTGGCTCAGCTGCGAATCGCCCTGCGCGGGCGTCGCCGGCTGGGCCAGGGCCATCGAGCCGATGGCGACGCCCATCAGCAGCGGCAGGAGCAGCCCGTGTTTCATGCGTGCTCGATCAGCGAGGAGCCGGTCATCTCGGGCGGCAGGCCCAGGCCCATCAGGTCCAGCACGGTCGGCGCCACGTCGGCCAGCCGGCCGTTGCGCAGCCGCGCGCCTTCGGGGCCGCCGAAGACGATCACCGGCACCGGGTTGGTGGTGTGGGCGGTATGCGGCCCGCCGGTCTCGGGGTCGATGGTGGTCTCGCAATTGCCGTGGTCGGCGATGATCACGGCGGCGCCGCCGGATTTTTCCAGCGCCTCCAGCATCATGCCCAGCCCCTTGTCCACCGCCTCGCAGGCGCGGATCGCGGCGGGCAGGCTGCCGGTATGGCCGACCATGTCCGGGTTGGCATAGTTCACCACGATCAGGTCGTAGCCGGCCTCGATCGCCTCGACCAGCTTGGCACTGACCTCGGGCGCCGCCATTTCCGGCGCCAGGTCGTAGGTCGCGACCTTGGGGCTGGCCGGCATGAAGCGGTCCTCACCCGGCTCGGGGGTTTCCTTGCCGCCGTTCAGGAAGAAGGTGACATGCGGGTATTTCTCGGTCTCGGCCAGGCGGAACTGGCGCAGGCCCTTGGCGGCGACCCAGGCGCCCAGCGTGTTCACCACCTGCCGCTTGGGATAGGCGGCGTCCATGTATTCGTCATGGCTGGCGGAATAATCGACCATGCCCAGCAGCGCCGCCCATTGCGGCCGCCTGCCGGTATCGAAGGCGGCGAAATCCGGCTGGCCGATGGCGGCGAGGATCTCGCGCGCCCGGTCGGCGCGGAAGTTGAGGCAGAAGAACCCGTCGCCGTCCCCGGCGCCGGCATAGCCGTCGATCACCGTGGGCTGGATGAACTCGTCGGTCTCGTCGCGCTCATAGGCATCGGCCACGGCCTGGGCGGCATCGGGGGCGGGCAGCCCCTCGCCCCGCACCATGGCGGCATAGGCGCGGGCGACGCGGTCCCAGCGGTTGTCGCGGTCCATGGCGTAATAGCGGCCGATGACGGTGCCGATCCGGGCGGCTTCGGGCAGGCCGCGCAGCAACTCGGTGACGAAGCCCGAGGCGGATTTCGGCGGCACGTCGCGGCCGTCGGTGATGGCATGGACCACGACCGGCACGCCCTTGTCGGCGATGGCGCGGGCGGCGGCGACGACATGCCGGACATGGCCGTGCACCCCGCCATCCGAGACGACGCCCATCAGATGCGCCGTGCCGCGGCTGGCCTTGAGCTTGCGGATGAACTCGCCCAGGGCAGGGTTCTCGTAGAAGCTGCCGTCCTCGATCGCCAGGTCGATCTGGCCCAGGTCCATGGCGACGACGCGGCCGGCGCCGATATTGGTGTGGCCGACCTCGGAATTGCCCATCTGCCCCTTGGGCAGGCCGACATCCGGGCCGAAGGTCACCAGCGTCCCATGCGGGCAGTCGCGCATCAGCCGGTCGAAATTCGGCGTCCTGGCCTGGTCGGGCGCGCTCTGCTCGGGGCGCGGGGAAATGCCCCAGCCATCGAGGATGCAAAGGACGACGGGTTTCGGACGGGTCATGCGGCACCTCTTTCGCGGGTCGTGACGCTTCTACGACCGCAGGCGGCGGGGGGCAAGTTCGGGCGCGATTGTGCCGGAATCGTGAAGCCGGCCGGCGGGCGGCGATGTCACCCTGCCGTCAAGGAAGCCCGCTAAGCGGGACGCATTCCATCATCCGTCTCAGGAGGACCGACCATGTTCACCCGTCGCGATCTGCTGGCAGCGGCACCGGCCGCCGCCGCCCTCGTCTCGACCGCCGCCGCCGGCACGGCCGCGCTGGCGCAGGAGGGCGAAACCGCATCGGCCGGCTTCACCCCCTTCCGCTTCGGGGTGATCAGCGATCCGCAATTCGCCCCGGTCGTCCCGAACGCCACCGCCACCCGCTTCTATGGCAATTCGCTGTGGAAGCTGGACGCGGCCATCGCCGAGCTGAACCAGCACGACGACCTGGAATTCGTGGTGACGCTGGGCGACATCATCGACCGGCACTGGGAAAGCTACGGCCATATCCTGCCGGTCTATGACCGGCTCAGGCATCGCAAGCATTTCCTGCTTGGCAATCACGATTACGACTATCCGCCGGAATGGATTCCCTCGGTGGTCCGCACCGTGGGCATGCCGGCGCCCTATTACGATTTCGCGGTCAAGGGCATCCGCTTCATCGTGGTGGACGGCAACGACGTCTCGACCTTCGCGCCGCCCCAGGACGATCCACGCCGCACCCTGGCCGAGGAGCGGCTGGCGAAGCTGAAGGAAAGCGGCGCCGAGAACGCGCAAAGCTGGAACGGCTCGCTGTCGGACCAGCAATTCGCCTGGCTCGAGGAGCGGCTGAAGGCGGCGGCGGGGGCGGGCGAGCGCGCCATCCTGCTGTGCCACTACCCGGTCTATCCGGCGAACGAGCACAATCTCTGGGACAGCGAGCGCATCGTCGAGCTGGTCAAGGCGCATCCGCATTGCCTGGCCTGGTTCAACGGCCACAACCATGCCGGCAATTACGCCGCCATCGGCAAGCAGCATTTCGTGAACTTCCGCGGCATGGTGGATACGCCCGACCAGTCCTGCTTCGCCATCGTCACGATCCAGCAGGACCGGATCGAGATCCAGGGCTTCGGCCGCGAGGAAAGCCGGGTGCTGGACCTGGCCTGAGGCCGCTTCTTCGTTGCCCAAATACCCCGCAGGGGAGTCCGCCGCGCCTGCGGCGGACGGGGGACGCGAAGTCCCTCCGGTGCGCCGTCGATGCAGGCGGTCCCGGATCAGGCCGCTCCGCCCGCCTCGGCCGCGATCTCGGCCCGCGACTTGCGGCCGCGCTCGGTCGCGGATTTCAGCTGGCCGCAGGCCGCCATGATGTCCTCGCCCCTCGGCGTGCGGATCGGAGAGGCATAGCCGGCCTTGTGGACGATGTCGGCAAAAGCCTCGATCCGCTCCCAGCTCGACCGGCGATAGGGCGAGCCGGGCCATTCGTTGAACGGGATCAGGTTCACCTTGGCCGGGATGCCGCGGATCAGCTTGACCAGCCGGCGGGCGTCCTCGTCGCTGTCGTTCACCCCGTCCAGCATCACGTATTCGAAGGTGATGCGCTCGCTGTTCGACAGGCGCGGATAGTCGCGCAGCGCATTCAGCAGCGTCTCGATGTTCCACTTCTTGTTCACCGGCACCAGCCGGTCGCGGGTCTCGTCGGTGGTGGCGTGGAAGCTGACCGCCAGAAGGCAGCCGATCTCCTCGGCGGTCTTGGCGATCTCGGGGACGATGCCGCTGGTCGACAGCGTGATGCGGCGGCGCGACAGGCTGATGCCCTCGCCATCCATCACCACCTTCATCGCGTCGCGGACATTGTCGAAATTATACAGCGGCTCGCCCATGCCCATCAGCACGACGTTGGAAACCAGCCGCGTCTCGTCCTTGGGCGCGCCGGGCTTCGGCCATTCGCCCAGGTCGTCGCGGGCGACCATGACCTGGCCGACGATCTCGGCCGCGGTCAGGTTGCGCACCAGCTTCTGCGTGCCGGTGTGGCAGAAGGAACAGGTCAGCGTGCAGCCGACCTGCGAGCTGATGCACAGCGTGCCGCGGTTCTCCTCGGGGATGTAGACGGTCTCGACCTCGTGCCCGCCGCTGATGCGCAGCAGGTATTTGCGGGTGCCGTCGGCCGAGATCTGGCGGGTGACGATCTCGGGCAGGGCGATCTCGAACTTCTCGGCCAGCAGGGCGCGGTAGTCCTTGGCCAGGTTGGTCATCTGCGCGAAATCGCGCACGCCCCAGTGATAGAGCCATTGCCAGACCTGGCCGACGCGCATCCTCGCCTGCCGTTCCGGGGTGCCGGCCTCGATCAGCGCCTCGTGCAGCTGCGCGCGGGTCAGGCCGATCAGGTTCCGCCGCGCCGTCTCGGGCAGCTTGCGCGGGATGGTCAGCAGGTCCTGGGTGATCGGGGCGGGCGTGACGGGCGACGGGGCGTTCATGGCTGGGCTGTCCGGGCGGGGAGGGGGCAATGGGCCTATATAGGGCAGGACGGCCCAAAAGAAAACAGGGGCCGAAGCCCCTGCCTGTGCCGAATCGGTCGGGTGCGGCTTATTTGCAGGCCGCCTGCGCCTTGTTTGTCGCGGCGGTGATGCCGGACAGGCTGAACGTGTCCTTGGTCACCGTGCCGCGCGCCGAGCGCCCGGTGATGACCGCCGACGAGCCGGCCCGCAGCGCCGAGACCAGCTTGGCATCCTCGGCCGGCGAGCCGGTCCAGGCGCTTTCGCCCTCGGTGAACAGCTTGAAGACATTGCCGCCGATATTCACCTCGACCGCCGAATCCGGCGCGAAGGGGTAGCCGCCCGAGAACGAGACCTCGCCGTTCTGGCCGGGGCGATAGGCGACGTAAAGCCGGATGTCGCCGCGCGTCACTTCCTTGGGCTTGCCGCTGGTGTCCAGGTTCTGGGTGGATTTCGGGGCCGAGACGGCCCAGCATTCCTTGGGACTGTTCGCCGAGAAGACGGTCCAGTCGCCCTCGGTCCCGATTACGTTCGTCGAGTCCTGGGCCAGGACTGGCGAAGACGCGGCGATCGCGAGTGCGGCGGCTGCCGCTGCGGCGCGCGGCGCGAATTTCAACATGCTCTGGCCTCCTGCCATGGTCCGGTTCGATCCGGCTTGTTGCCGATGATGGTGGTGTTTTCAACCATCTGGCGGCAAGATAATGCGAAAAGGAAGCCGTGAAAAACCCCCGTTTGCGGAAAATCGCGCGATTGTCAGAGGAAACAGAGCCATGACCGCTGCCAGACTCATCGAATTGTGGCGTGGCGGGCTGCGCGAAAGCAGTCATCTGGGTCATGTGGTGATTTCGGATGCGAACGGCATCGTCGAAGCCTGGGGCAATCCCGGCGCGGTGATCTATCCGCGCTCCTCCTGCAAGATGATCCAGGCCCTGCCGCTGGTCGAAAGCGGCGCCGCCGATCAGGCGGGGCTGGGAAGCGAGCATCTGGCCCTGGCCTGCGCCAGCCATAACGGCGGACGCATCCATACCGAACGGGTCGCGGCCTGGCTTTCCGCCCTGGGCTTCGAGGAGGAGGACCTGCGCTGCGGCCCCCACATGCCGCGCGACCCCGAGGAGCATCGCCGGCTGCTCTGCTCGGACAGCCGGCCCTGCCAGATCCACAACAACTGCTCGGGCAAGCATGCCGGTTTCCTGACGCTCAAGCGGCACATGAAGGCCGGGCCGGAATATGTCGAGATCGACCATCCCGTGCAGCGCGCCGTGCGCCGCGCCTTCGAGGAGACGACGGGAGAGACTGCCGCCGGCTGGGGCGTCGACGGCTGCTCGGCGCCGAACTTCGCCTGCACGGTCGAGGGGCTGGCCCATGCCATGGCCGGTTTCGCCCGTCCCGGCGCCGGCGCGCGGGGCCAGGCCCAGCGGCGCCTGGTCGAGGCCATGCTGGCCCATCCCGAACTGGTCGCCGGCGAGGGGCGGGCCTGCACGGAACTCATGCGCGCCATGAAGGGCCGGGCCGTGGTCAAGACCGGTGCCGAAGCGGTCTTCGTCGGCATCGTTCCCGAACGTGGGCTGGGCATCGCGCTGAAGGTCTCGGACGGCGGCACCCGCGGCGCCGAGGCCGCGATCGCGGCCTTGCTGGTCCATCTGGGCCTGCTCGGGGAAGGCGATCCGGTGGTGCGGAAATACCTGACCGGCCCGCTGCGCAACTGGCGCGGCCTGGAAACGGGCGAATTGCGCCGCGCCGAGGGCTTCCCGGTCTGACATCCCGCCTCTCGGAAGACAGGCGATCCGCTGCCGATGCGCGACGGGGCGCATCGCGTTTCGCCGGCGGATATGGCATAGCCGACAGGTCCAGACAAATTGGGCAAAATTCTTGGTAATTTTTTGACGAGGTATCAGCATGGCGACCCTCTCCTATGATTTTTACTGGTCGGTCTATTCCGCCACCCTTGCCGATGTCGCGGCCGAGCTTGCCGCGCAGATGGCGCGGCTGCCGACGATCAACCGCATCGCCGGGACCGCGGGCAACGACCGGCTGGACGGCACCGATTGCGACGACGCGTTGCTGGGCGGCGCCGGCAACGACGTGATGCGCGGCTTTGGCGGCAACGATTTCCTGCATGGCGGTCTGGGCAACGACCGCATGTGGGGCGGCGACGGCGGCGATTCCATGCATGGCTGCAACGGCAACGACCAGATGTGGGGCCAGGCCGGCAACGACTTCATGCATGGCGGTCTGGGTCACGACCAGATCTGGGGCGGCCTGGGCAATGACCGCCTGCACGGCTGTTTCGGCGACGACACCCTGCGGGGCGAGGCGGGGCATGATTTCCTGCATGGCGGCTTCGGCGACGACCAGCTGTTCGGCGGCGCCGGCAACGACACGCTCAACGGCTGTTTCGGCGACGACTTGATCGACGGCGGTGCCGGCAACGACCTGCTTTCCGGCGGTTACGGGCGCGACACCTTTGTCTTCAACGGCGGCCGGGACCGGATCATCGACTTCGAGACTGGCAGCGCCGCCTGCGGCTGCGGCACCGGTCACGAGGCCGAGCTGATCCGCATCGACATCGCCGGGTTGGACAGCCATGCCGATCTGATGGCAGCTGCCGAACAGGTCGGCGGCGATACCGTCTTCGACTTCGGCGGCGGCAATGCGCTGGTGCTGCAGGGCGTGGCGCTGGCCGACCTGGACGAGACGATGTTCGTCTTCGCCTGACCGGGGACGGGCGGGGCCTTGCGCCTTGCCCGCTTCGACCCAAAAGGGGGCTTTGCCCCCGCGCGTTCCGCGCTCCCCCAGGATATTTGGACAAGAAAGAAACCGGGCGGTTGGGGGTGCCCTTCGCCATGCTTCTTTCTTGGAGAAATATCCTGCGGGGGAAGCCCGTCGGGCCTGCCCGGCGGGCGTGGGGGCGCAAAGCCCCCATTTCTAAAGAAGCTGCCAGATCAGCCGCAGCGCCAGAACGGTCGAGGTGGCGACCAGCAGCGGCTTGATCACCCGCGCGCCGATCCGCATCGCCAGCCGCGCGCCCAGCATCGCGCCGGCGATCTGCGCCACGGCCATGGCGCCGCCGAGCAGCCAGAGCGGCTTGCCCACCGCGGCGAAGGCGACCAGTCCGCCAAGGTTCGAGGCGAAGTTCAGCAGTTTCGTATGCGCCGTCGCCTTGAGGATGCCGTAGCCCGCCAGCATGACGAAGCCCAGCATGAAGAACGAGCCGGTTCCCGGGCCGACCAGACCGTCGTAAAAGGCCACGACGGGCACCACGCAGGCGGTGAAGGCGGCCGGGGCGATGCGGCGCATGCGGTCGGTATCGTCCAGCCCCGGCTTCAGCGCGAAGAATACGGCGATGCCGATCAGCACCAGCGGCAGCCCGTAGCGCAGCGCCTGCGTGGGGATCCAGGTGACCAGAGCCGCGCCGCAGAGCCCGGCGGCGAAGGCCACCGCCGCCGCGCCGATCTGTCCGCGCAGGTCCACCAGCCCACGTCGCGCATAGGCGATCGCCGCCGTCGCCGCGCCGAACACGCCCTGGACCTTGTTGGTTGCCAGCGCCTGGGCGGGCGGCACTCCGGCCAGCATCAGCGCGGGCACGGTGATGAGCCCGCCTCCGCCGGCGATGGCATCGACGAAACCGGCCGCGAAGGCGGCGCCGGCCAGCAGCAGCACGAGGTCGAGAGAGAGTTCGAACATGCCGCCCCTTTGGGGCGCCGTTCGGGAAATGTAAAGCCGGGCCGATAGCGCGGGCGGGCGAGTATTCGGGAGCGGGGATGGCCTTCGCGCCCTGCGCCGGGTGCGGATTGCAGAAGTATTCGGGAAACGGCGAACCCGTTCAGGCGCGGGGATGGGCGGCGCGATAGACGGCCAGCAGGTGGGCGTCGTCCACGCCGGTATAGACCTGGGTGGTGGACAGGCTGGCATGGCCCAGCAGTTCCTGGATGGTGCGCAGGTCTCCGCCTGCCGCCAGCAGATGCGTGGCGAAGGAATGGCGCAGGGCATGCGGCGTCGCGCTTGGCGGCAGGCCCATCACCTGCCGGGCGTGGCGCATGGCCCCCGAGATCAGCGCCGGGTTCAGCCGGCCGCCGCGCGCGCCGCGAAACAGCGCCGCCGCCGGTTCGAGCGGATAGGGGCAAAGGCGCAGGTATTCGGCGATCGCTTCGCGGGCGGCGGGCAGCACCGGCACCTGGCGTTCCTTGCCGCCCTTGCCGCGGATGGTCAGCGCCTCGCGCAGCGGCCAGTCGGCGCCGTCCAGCCCCAGCGCCTCGGAGATGCGCAACCCGCAGCCCCAGAGCAGCGTCAGCACCGCCACGTCGCGGGCGGCGATCCAGGCTTCGGGATGGGTGTCGCCGGTGATTTCCAGCAGCGCCTCGGCCTGGTCCGGGGCCAGCGGGCGCGGCAGCGAGCGGGTGAATTTCGGCCCGCGCGAGGCCAGCGCCCTGGAGGCGTCGAAGCCGTGGCGGTCCGACATCCAGCGGATGAAGCTGCGCGTCGCCGAAAGCCTGCGCGCCAGCGAGCGGGCCGAAAGCCCGCGCCCGCGCTCGGCGGCGGCAAAGGCGCGCATGTCGGATTGCGTCAGCTGGCCCAGCGTCGCCGGCAAGGCGGGCGTGCCGTGATAGCCGCCGAGAAAGGCCAGAAAGGCCAGCAGGTCGGCCTGATAGGCGCGGATCGTGTGGTCGGAACGGTCGCGCGTCGCGCGTTCGCTGTCGAGCCAGCGCGCGAGATCGTCGGCCATGGCCGGGGCCAGCGCCAAAGGCTCGGCCCCGCCGGTCATTTCCTGAGCCAGGAGATCAGCACCAGCCGGAAGGCCTGGCCGAAGAAGCGCAGAAGATCCGTGCCCTGCGCCGGGTTGAAGCGCCCCAGATCGGCCGAGCCCATCAGCAGCAGCGCCGGGAAGCGGCCGGGCCCGAGGTCGATGGGCAGCAGCGCCTCGGAGCGGATCGGGGCGCGGGCCTCGCCATGGAAGGGCAGGGTCTCGCGCGCCAGGCGGCGCAGCACGATGTCGTCGCCGCGCGGCATCCGCCGCCCGCCCGAGATCAGCCGGGCCACCGTGCCGGAGGGCGCGATCACCAGCGGGCCGCTGGCTTCCGGCGCCGGGATCTCGCCGCCCGATTCCATCACCAGCCGCAGGGTTTCCACCCGCAGGATCGGCGCCACGGCGACGTCGAGGTTTTCCAGGAACTCCTCGAAATCCGTCGGTTCCAGCAGCGACAGCACGGCGCGGTGGATGGTGTTCATCCCCGACTGGTTGTCATAGGCGGCCGAGATCACCGATTCATGCGCCGCCTCGAGCCGGTCGAGCCGCGATTCCAGCGCCTGCATGGCGCGGCCGCGGATGTCGATGACGTTCTCGCCCACCTCGGCCTCGCGCGCGCCGATCAGCGCGCGCATCAGGTCGCGATCCGCGAGGATCAGCTCGGGCTGCGCCAGCAGCCGGGCGCGGATGTCCTCGGGCAGTTCGGCCGCGGTCTGCTCGGTCATCAGACGATCTTCTGCCCGGTCTTGGCCCAGTCGGCGGTGAACTGCTCCAGCCCCTTGTCGGTCAGCACGTGATTCGCCATCGCCTTGATGACCGCGGGCGGGGCAGTGATGACGTCGGCGCCGATGCGGGCGGCGTCGGTGATGTGGTTCACCGAGCGGATCGAGGCGGCCAGGATCTGGGTCTGGAAGTCGTAATTGTCATAGATCTCGCGGATCTGGGCGATCAGCTCCATGCCGTCGAAGTTGATGTCGTCGAGCCGGCCGATGAAGGGGCTGATGAAGGTGGCGCCGGCCTTGGCGGCAAGGATCGCCTGCGCGGCGCTGAAGCACAGCGTCACGTTGACCTTGTGGCCCTGCGACGACAGCGCCTTGCAGGCTTTCAGCCCGTCCCAGGTCAGCGGCACCTTGACGGTGATGTTCGGGGCGATCTTCACCAGGTGCTCGCCCTCGCGGATCATGTCCTCGGCCTTCAGGGCGACGACCTCGGCGCTGACCGGACCCTCGACGATGTCGCAGATCTCCTTGGTGACTTCCAGGATGTCGCGGCCCGATTTCAGGATCAGCGACGGGTTGGTGGTGACGCCGTCCACCATGCCAAGGTCGTTCAGTTCGCGGATCGCGGCGACGTCGGCGGTATCGACAAAGAATTTCATGGGAGGGAGCCCTTCTTGCGGTTTTGCCGTGGGTTTAGCGCATAACAGCCGGCGCGTGAAGTCCGGCCTGCGCGGCTTGCGGGCCCGGCTTGCGGGGCAGGGCGCCGACATGCCACTAGTGGCGGACCTTTTGGATCACGCTTATCCGCCGTTGCCGCAGGAGGAATGCACTTGGAAGCCCTTCAGCCCGATCTTATCGACCTGTTGCCGGCCCTGGCCGCCGGTCCGTTCCTGGTGGGAAACTGGCCGCTGCTGCTGCTGATCGGCTGGGCGGCGCTGCCGGCCTGAGATGTCCCCGCCGCTGTTCTATCCCCATGGCGCGCGCATCGCGGTGCTGACGCAGGAGGTGGTCGGCATCCTCGACTATCTCGCGCCCGAGGGCGGCGTGCGGCTGGGCCAGCTGGTGGTGGTGCCGCTGGGCCCGCGCCGGGTGATGGGCGCGGTCTGGGGGCCGGGGATCGGCGATTTCGATGCGGCGAAGCTGCGGCCGGTGGCGCGGCTGATCGATGCGCCGCCGCTGGCGCCGGGGATGATCGAGTTCCTGGCCCGGATGGGCGAATACACGCTGACGCCGCTGCCGTCGCTTTTGCGCATGGCGACGCGGGCGCCGGATCTGGACCAGCCGCCCTCGGCGCGCCGCATCATCCATCGCGCCGGGCCCGAGCCCGCGCGCATGACCGATGCCCGCGCCGCCGTGCTGCGGGTGATCGAGGATCACGGCGGCGCCGGCTTCGCCCCGGGCGAGCTGGCGCAGCTGGCCGGGGTCAGCGCGTCGGTGGTGCAGGGGCTGGTCAAGGCCGGCACGCTGGCCGAGGTGCTGGCGCCGCGCGACGTGCCCTATCCGCGGCTGGACGCCGGCCTGCCGGGCAAGCCGCTGGCCCCCGATCAGCTTGAGGCGGCCGAGACCCTGCGCGCGGCGCTGAAGACCCGCGGCTATGGCACCACGCTGCTGCGCGGCGTCACCGGCTCGGGCAAGACCGAGGTTTACCTTGAGGCGGTCGCGGAATGCCTGCGGCAGGGCCGGCAGGCGCTGGTGCTGCTGCCCGAGATCGCGCTTTCGGCCGAGTTCCTCGACCGGGTCGAGGCGCGCTTCGGCGCCCGGCCCGGGGAATGGCATTCCGGCATCACCCGCAGCGAACGCCGGCGGCTCTGGACCATGGCGGCGCAAAACCATGTCGGGCTGGTGGTGGGCGCGCGTTCGGCGCTGTTCCTGCCCTTTGCCGATCTGGGCCTGATCGTCGTCGATGAGGAACACGATTCCAGCTACAAGCAGGAGGATGCGGTCTATTACAGCGCCCGCGACATGGCGGTGCTGCGCGCCAGCATCGAAGCCGCGCAGGTGGTGCTGGCCTCGGCCACGCCCTCGGTCGAAAGCTGGGTGAATGCGGCCTCGGGGAAATACCGCCGTCTGGACCTGCGGGCGCGCTATGGCACGGCGGACCTGCCCGAGATGGGCACCATCGACCTGCGCCAGCAGGAGATGGAGAAGGGCCGCTGGATCAGCCCCCGGCTTGCCGCCGAAATCCGCGCCCGCAAGGAACGCGGCGAGCAGTCGCTGCTGTTCTTGAACCGGCGCGGCTATGCGCCGATCACCGCCTGCCGCGCCTGCGGCCAGCAGATCGGCTGCGACCATTGCGACGCCCGCATGGTCGAGCACCGCTTCCAGAACCGCCTGGTCTGCCACCAATGCGGCGCGACCAAGCCGATCCCGACCGCCTGTCCCGCCTGCGGCGTCGAGGGCAAGCTGACCGCCATCGGGCCGGGGGTGGAACGGCTGGCCGAGGAAGTGGCCGAGCGTTTCCCCGAGGCGAAGGCGACGGTGCTGTCCTCGGACCTGTTCCACTCGGCGCGGGCGCTGAAGGAGGCGATCGCCGAGATCGGCGCGGGCGGGACCGATATCATCATCGGCACGCAGATCGTCGCCAAGGGCCACAACTTCCCGCGCCTGACGCTGGTGGGCGTGATCGATGCCGACCTGGGCCTGCAGGGCGCCGACCTGCGCGCGGCCGAGCGCAGCTTCCAGCTGATGCGGCAGGTGGCGGGACGGGCCGGGCGCGAGGGCGGCGATGCGCGGGGGCTGGCGCTTCTGCAGACCTATCAGCCCGAGCATCCGGTGATCCGCGCCATCCTCTCGGGCGAGGACGAGGCGTTCTGGGATGCCGAGGCGGCGGCGCGGCAGGCGGCGGGGATGCCGCCCTTCGGCCGGCTGGCGGGGATCATCCTGTCGCATCCCGACCAGCCGGTGGTCGAGGACTATGCCCGCGACCTGGCCCGCCGCGCCGAGCCGCTGCGCAGCATCGGCGCCGAACTGTTCGGCCCGGCGCCCGCGCCCATCGCCCGCATCCGCGCCCGCTTCCGGGTGCGGATGCTGATCCGCGCGCCGCGCCAGGCGCCGGTGCAGGGCGCCATCGCGCAATGGCTGGCCCGGGCGCCGAAGCCGCCGGCCAACCTGCGGCTTGCCGTCGATATCGACCCGCAAAGCTTCCTGTGACGAATGGTCCGGGCGGGGCCGCCGGCCGCTCATGCCGGCGGCGCCGGGGCGGCCGCGCAGGGCCATGCCGGCCGGTGCCTTCGCACCCTGCCGCTGATGAAAACGCCCGGGAACCGTCGCCGGGCCCCGGGCTGCAATCGTTACGCAAACAGGCCCCCCGGGACGTTCCCGTCCCGGAAGTGCCGGACCCGATCAGGCTTGCAGATCGAAGCGATCCGCGTTCATCACCTTCGTCCAGGCGGCGACGAAATCGTTGACGAACTTGCCGGCATTGTCGTCCTGGGCGTAAACCTCGGCATAGGAGCGCAGGATCGAGTTCGAGCCGAACACCAGGTCCACCCGCGTAGCCGTCCATTTCACCGCGTCGGTCTTGCGGTCGCGGATCTCGTAGAGGCCGTTTTCCAGCGGCTTCCAGCTGTTGCCCATGTCGGTCAGGTTCACGAAGAAATCCGTGGTCAGCTGGCCGACGCGGTCGGTGAAGACGCCGTGGCGGCTGCCGCCATGGTTGGTGCCCAGGACCCGCATGCCGCCGACCAGCGCCACCATCTCGGGCGCGGTCAGGCCCATCAGCTGGGTGCGGTCCAGCATCAGCTCCTCGGGGCTGACCAGATAGTCCTGCTTCAGCCAGTTGCGATAGCCGTCGTGGATCGGCTCCAGCACCGCGAAGCTTTCGGCATCGGTCATCTCGGCGGTGGCATCGCCGCGGCCCGGCGCGAAGGGTACCTCGATGTCGAAGCCCGCCGCCTTGGCCGCCAGTTCGACCCCGACATTGCCGGCCAGCACGATGGTGTCGGCCAGGCTGGCGCCGAATTCGGCCGCCAGCGGTTCAAGCACCGCAAGCACGCGGGCCAGGCGCTCGGGCTCGTTGCCCTCCCAGTCCTTCTGCGGCGCCAGGCGGATGCGCGCGCCATTGGCCCCGCCCCGCATGTCCGAGCCGCGGAAGGTCCGCGCGCTGTCCCAGGCGGTGGCGATCATCTCGGCGATGGTCAGGCCGCTGTCGGCGATGCGCGCCTTGAGCCCGGCGATGTTGTAGGTCTTGCTGCCCTCGGGGATCGGGTCCTGCCAGATCAGGTCCTCGGCCGGAACGTCCGGGCCCAGATAGCGCGATTTCGGCCCCATGTCGCGATGGGTCAGCTTGAACCAGGCGCGGGCGAAGGCATCGCTGAACGCCTCGAAGTCGTTCATGAAGCGCAGCGAGATCTCGCGATAGATCGGATCGACCTTCAGCGCCATGTCGGCATCGGTCATCATCGGCATGACGCGGATCGAGGGATCCTCGACATCGACCGGCATGTCCTCTTCGGCGATCGAGATCGGCTGCCATTGCGAGGCGCCCGCCGGGCTGTGGGTCAGCGTCCATTCATGCTTGAACAGCATCTGGAAGAAGCCGTTGTCCCATTGGGTCGGGTTGGTGGTCCAGGCGCCTTCCAGCCCCGAGACCACGGTGTTGCGCCCGATGCCGCGGCCCTTGGTGTTCATCCAGCCCAGGCCCTGGAACTCGGGACCGGCGGTTTCGGGATCGGGGCTCAGGTCGGCGGCGCTGCCGTTGCCGTGGCACTTGCCGACGGTGTGGCCGCCGGCGGTCAGCGCCACGGTCTCTTCGTCGTTCATGCCCATGCGGGCGAAGGTCTCGCGCATCTGGTAGGCGGTGGCCTGCGGGTCGGACTTGCCGTTCACCCCCTCGGGGTTGACGTAGATCAGGCCCATCTGCACGGCGGCCAGCGGGTTGGCCAGCGTGCCGGGATTCTGGACGTCGCCATAGCGGGAATCGCTGGGCGCCAGCCATTCCTTCTCATCGCCCCAATAGGTGTCCTTCTCGGGGTGCCAGATGTCCTGGCGGCCGAAGGCGAAGCCATAGGTCTTGAGCCCGGCCTGCTCATAGGCGATGGTGCCGGCCAGCACGATCAGGTCGGCCCAGCTGATCTTGTTGCCGTATTTCTTCTTGATCGGCCAAAGCAGGCGGCGGCCCTTGTCGGTATTGACGTTGTCGGGCCAGCTGTTCAGCGGCGCGAAACGCTGGTTGCCGGTATTGGCGCCGCCCCGGCCGTCCGAGGTGCGGTAGGAGCCGGCGGCATGCCAGGCGGTGCGGGCGAACATGCCGACATAGCTGCCGTAATCGGCCGGCCACCAGTCCTGGCTGTCGGTCATCAGCGCCCGCAGGTCTGCCTTCAGCGCCTCGACGTCCAGCTTCTGCAGCTCTGCGCGATAGTTGAAATCCTTGCCCAGCGGGTTGGTCTTGCTGTCGTGCTGATGCAGGATGTCGAGGTTCAGCGCGTTCGGCCACCACGCCATGACTGAGCTGCCCATCGCGGTCATCCCGCCATGCATCACCGGGCACTTGCCGGTGGTCTTGATGTCGTTTCCGTCCATGATCGCTCTCCTTTGCTGGGTCGTGCCGCCGGGGCGGCGCAGATACCGGGTGCGGACCGCGGCCGCCATGCGACCGCAGCGGATGGCTCGTGCGAATCTGCACTCCCTCTGCCGACAGGTTCTAGCAGCTTTAAAAATACTTGGAATTTATATGTTTGTATGGCTATGATAATCTTTAGTTATGATCCTGCCCAAGGTGCTTCAGCCGTTCAGCCGTTCAGCCGTTCAGCCGTTCAGCCGTTCAGCCGTTCAGCCGTTCAGCCGTTCAGCCGTTCAGCCGCGCGGGCGGGCGCGGTCCATCAGGCCGCGGATCCAGCGCCCCGAGGCCCAGGCCGCCGGCACGCCCAGCACCAGCGCGGCCCCGGCCGCCCGCAGCGGTGCCAGCACCGGCAGGCCGGTCCAGCTGGCCAGCAGCGACAGCATGAACAGGTTGATCCAGACCGCCGCCGCCGCGAAGGGATA
>NZ_JAEN01000030.1:0-49121 GCF_000518925.1 Paracoccus sp. J39
TGTAGGTGAACTCCGTTATCCCGGTGCGGATCACCTTGCGCACCACCTTCTTCGACAGCTTCAGGTCGCGGCAGATCGTCTTGATCCCCTTGCCCTCGGTAAAATGCAGCCGCCTGATTTTTGCGATTGTCTCCACGATCAGCATCCCGCGCTCGGCCTCCGATAATCCTCGGAAGCACAATGGACCCAACCCCCGGTCGGTGGGGTCCCTTTTGGACGCCGATCACCCCAGAAGCGGGGTCCTTATTCCACGCCGCTCAACAGCCAGTCCGATATCGTCAGGCCGTTCCAGGATGTCCGCGATCGGCATGGGGCGGCCGGTGTCTGACTCGGTGTTCGGCGCCTTGCCGTCCACGCCCGACCAGAACAGGCAGGCTTTCGCATTCGGCTTCAACCCGACCAGGTCCAGGATATGGCTCATCGGTACATAGTCCCATTCCGCCATGCCGATGCCGCCCATGCCCCAGCCGTTGCCCTTGACCCTTCGATCGCCCTCGGGCATGCCCTCTTGCTCCCAGAACAGGGTGCGGCCGTTTCCTGCGCATTGCATCACGCTTTGGATCCTGCGCGAGGGCATTTTCAGCAGATCGTCATAGGTGATCTCGATTGGTCGTTCGACGGCATCGCCGTGGATGTGCAGCCGCCAGAAACGCGGATCGACGCGCCGATCAAGTTCGGCGCGCGGCGTGGCGTATTCGTTGCGGATATAGAACTGTTCGATCGGCGTGATGTAGCTGTCAAAATTCCACCAGGCGCCGCCTTGGTTGGTGGCGTTCAGGTCGGTCAGCAGCCCGACATCCTTGACGAAGCTGGGATGAAAGCGCGAGGGGCCGCGACCGCCTTGGCGGTGCGTCAGCCTGGCCATCGTTTCGGCCAGAGACAGGCGCGGAATGCCCAGCCCAGCACCGAGGGAACCTGCTGCCATGCCAATGAAAAAGCGGCGTCGTGATGCGTCCATCTCTGTCTCTGCCTCGATTCGTCGGTCCGACGTGTGGGGTATCCGTATCAAGGACAAGCTCGTAAAGCTCGGCGCATGATGATGAGGATCGTTCGAAATCTGTTATGCCATTCCCCTTGGGGGGGTTGGGAAATCGCCCGAGGAACAGGGATGCCGGTGGCTCCACGCCGATGTCGAAAGCGGCGATTGATCCTCGATCCTTCATGAGCTGGCGTTTGATTGCCGCGTCGGTGGCACTGAACGTGGTAGTCTGGCTTCAGACCCCGCTGGCGACGTCGAACGGGACCATGATCGGTATCCGGTGATAAGGGGATGGCTTTGCCCACTCCTGTTGCCGCGCTGGTCGTTGTCCGGCTCGGTCGTGCAGGAGCATCTCCGCGATGGCTGGTTCCGCGTCGACTTGAAGCTTCTCGTGCCGGTGACGGGAGCAGCTTGGCGGCAAGATTGCGGATAGGTTGGAAACGAACTTCTGGGTAGCCAATGATTGGTAGCGCGAATGTCTTCGTGTGGCTGATTAGGTTTTTCGCCGAGATATCGGGAAGGCAATGACGGAACTTCAAGTACAAGTCGGGCGAGGCGCGCGTCGGCGCCGCCCGCCATTTGCTACCGGCACTGGCGTCGGGCTAGGCTGGTTCGACATGATGCGCACCGGCCCGGCACGGCGAACTTGATCCAGGCGCAGCGCGCCCTCTTCGACGCGCATGGCTTCGACCGACTGAACGGCCGTCACGGACCCTAGGGCGGGAGAGGCTGAAGCGGGTGAGGCGAAGCTTCAAGCTGCCACCCCGCGCGCATCATGCCCTTCGGAGAAAACCGCCTAGCGCAGGTCCCTTGGCATGAGCGCTTCTGGAAAGTTCTGGTAGGCGACGGGACGCAGGAACCTTCGGATGGCCATGGTTCCGACCGAGCTGGCGCCGAAATTGGTCGAGGCGGGATAGGGGCCGCCATGGACCATGCTGTCCACCACCTCGACGCCGGTGGGAAAGCCGTTGACCAGCACCCGGCCCGCCTTGCGCTCCAGCACGGGCACCAGCCGGCAGGCGATCTCGGCATCCGCGGGCTTCATGTGGATGGTGGCGGTCAACTGGCCCTCGAGCCCGCGGGCCAGGTGCAGCATTTCGTCGACCGAGGCGGTGCGCACCACCAGGCCCAGCGGGCCGAAGACCTCCTCGGACAGGGCGTGGTCCTCGAGGAACTGCCCGGCAGTGGTCTGGTAGAGGTTGGGGCTGGCGCTGCGGCCCTCGGACCTGGTCTCGTGGATCGGGGTCACGTTGTTGCGGGCCTGCATCCGCGCCTGGCCCTCGCGATAGGCGCGGGCGATGCCCTGGGTCAACATCACCTGCGGGCCGACCTTCGCCAAGGCCTCGCGCGTTGCCTCGACGAAGCGGTCGGCATCGGCGCCGTCCAGGACCACTGCGATGCCGGGATTGGTGCAGAACTGCCCCGCCCCCATGGCCAGCGACCCGGCCCAGCCGCTGCCGATCTGTTCGGCGCGCGCGGCGATCGCCTCGGGCAGCAGGAACATCGGGTTGACCGAGCCCAGCTCGCCGAAGAACGGGATCGGCTCGGGCCGTGCGGCGCAGAGGTCGAACAGCGCCCGGCCCCCGGCGAGGGAGCCGGTGAAGCCGACCGCCTTGATCAGCGGATGCTGGACCAGCGCCTCGCCCACCTTGCGGTCGCCGCCCTGCACCAGGCTGAAGACGCCCGGATGCGTGCCGGTCCTTGCGATGGCGGCATGGATGGCCTCGGCGACGATCTCGCCGGTGCCGGGATGGGCGCTGTGGCCCTTGACCACCACCGGGCAACCGGCGGCCAGGGCGGCGGCGGTATCACCGCCCGCCGTCGAGAAGGCCAGCGGGAAGTTCGAGGCGCCGAAGACCGCCACCGGGCCGATCGGCCGCTGCACCATGCGGATGTCGGGGCGCGGCAGCGGCTGGCGGTCGGGCAGCGCCGGGTCGTGGCGGCGGTCGAGATGATCGCCCTTGCGGATATGCGCGGCAAAGAGCCGCAGCTGGCCCCCGGTGCGGCCGCGTTCGCCCTCGAGCCGCGCCTCGGGCAGGCCGGTTTCCTGGGTGCCGATCTCGGTGATCGCCTCGGCGCGGGCCTCGATCTCCTCGGCGATGGTGTCGAGGAAGGCGGCACGCTCTTCGCACGTGACCTGGCCGTAGCTCCAGAAGGCGTCCTCGGCCGCCTCGCAGGCCCGGTTCACCAGCGCGACCGTGCCTATGCTGAACTCGTGCGCCCGGCCATGGGCGGGCTCGCTGGCGAAACGCTGCTCGCTGGCGACCCAGTCGCCACCGATCAGGTGCTTGCCGTGGGGGGTGAAACTATCTTGCTTCGTCATCGATCCTAGACCCAAGAATGTTGATTTCAGAAAATGATCGTTTGTCCCGCCGGGACAATAGATCCCGATCCTGCGATGGCGCGCTCACTTAGCGGAAAGTATTTTGAAGGCTTCATTCGCAGGCCGCATGTCGGCAACATCGCGATACGGCAAGACTTGTGACATTGCGCCGAGGCCAACGAACATGCGTTGCTGATATGTGATCTCCTCTTCGGAGATTGAGAGATTTCGGGAATAGGGACGCTGTTCCTGATTGAATTCCCAAACCGCGTTTGCCGATAGGATATCAAATTTCTTCTGCGCGCTCCTTCGCGCGGAGAGGAATGCCTCGCGGGCCTCTGGCTTCATCAAATAGCCATAAAGGGCGCCATAGGCGGCCATGACCGGAACCAGCCCGTCCCGCTTGTCCCGTAGGGCTGCCTCCGACGCGTAGGCGGTTTGAAAGACATATTTCGGCAGCGCTTCCCACATCTTGCCGTCGGACAGGATGACAAGCCCATCGCGGTCGTTCAGGTGCGATATGCTGGAGCAGCAGGCGTCCGCCTTGCCTTCGACGACCGCATGATAGGCTTGGTCGTTGCTGCCTGCATCGAGGAAAGTCACGCGGGAGGCGTCGAGACCCTTTTCTTGCAAGAGTTGCAGCATGAGTGCATGCAGGAGACCAAGCTTCGGCCCTACCGCCACCGTTTTTCCTTCCAGGTCTGCCAAGCCGTTGACCCGGTCCGGCCTTGCAAACACGGCGAGGGCAGCCTTGCGCATGGCCGCGCCAGCAATCCTGACGGGCGCGCCTTGCGAAATCCGCGGAAGAGCCATGTTATAGCCAGAAACCATGCAGACATCAGCGGCCCCGCTAACGATCGCATCGAAGGGGCCGGCCGGGCCCTCGGCCAGAACCATCGTTGTTTCCGCCCCATATCTCTTGAGAAAACCCTGCTCTTCCATCAGTCGATTCAGCGTCGCATTCTCGAGTCCAGGATTGCTGACGATGGTAATCCGGGCTGCGGCAGCCCGCGCAACATGCGGCGCGCCAAGTCCGCTAGCGGCGAGGGTGAGACCGAATATCCCAGCACTTCCAAGAAAACGGCGGCGATCCATCGTTGATTTCCTCCCTATCCGGTGGCGATCATGGCGGTCTCGCACAGCGTCGCCGCCGGGTGCCAATCCAAAACCACGCTGCGGGCATCGGAAATCGGACCAGAAACGCCTGCCCACAAGCCAGACGTCCGGCAAGAACAAGGCGCAGATCATATAAATATATATTAAATTCAATTATTTGAAAGATATCCCTTTGGGCGGCTGCAATATCGGATCTCGGCCGAGGGCATTGATTTTCGATGCGGTGCTATTCTCGCCGCAACCGAAAGAGGCTAGGGTCACGGCATATCCACATATGCGTCCCGGCGCCCGAGGGGTGTCTCGGCGAACGGGACGCAGCCGCAAGAGGAAGCGGGCGGCCCTGCAGCCAAGGAGCACTGCATCGGGATCGCGCAAAGTTCAAGGGAGGACATGGAATGAAGATCATGCGCGGGATAGTGTTGTCGGGACTTGCCGTCGTCACGGCTTCGGCGATCGCGGCACCGGCCTATCCGCAGACCGCGGAGGAGTTCTACAAAGGCAAGACGCTGACCATTCTGGTTAGCGCGCAATCGGGGAGCCTGACGGACTTTATCGCTCGCCAGTTTGCGCAGGCCTATGTGAAACATATCCCGGGCCAGCCCGAGGCAGTCGTGATGAACGTCGTCGGGGCAGGGGGAATGGTGGCGGCGGCCTCGCTGCAATCCAAGCAGCCCAAAGACGGCACGGTCATCGGCTTCCTGCAGCGCAACAACCTCTATGTGCCACTGGTGGATCCGTCGCAGAATGCATTTGACCCGCGCGAGGTGGCCTGGATCGGCAGCGTAGACAAGACTTATTACAGTCTTGTCGCGATGACGCGCTCGGGCGTCACCACGGCCGACGATCTGTTCCAGAAGGAACTGGTGGTCGGAGCCACGGGATTTTCCAATGAGAACCGGACGCTGCCGGCCGTTTTGAACCAGTATCTGGGGACCAAGCTGACGGTCGTTCCCGGTTATACCGACCGGGGCGAGGTCTATCTTGCGATGGAGCGCGGCGAGGTCGATGGCTGGGCTTCGACGCTTGACGGATTGACCTATGGAGAGCCCAAGCGAATGCTCGCAGAGGACTCGATGAAGGTGCTCTTGAACCTTGGCTGGGACAGCCCGGAGGAGTTCCAGGACATCCCGAACCTCAGCCAGTACGTGACGGATCCCGAGGCGAAGTCGATCCTTGATTTCTTCATCCTGCCCTTCCAGGCAGGCAGGCCGCTGGCCGCGCCGAAGGAGGTGCCGCAGGACCGGATCGACGCCCTGCGCAAGGCCTTCGACGAAACCGTGCAGGATCCCGAGTTCATAAAGGCGATGACCGATCAGAACTATGCGGTCGATCCCATTTCGGGTGACGAGGTGGCCGAGATCGTCGCAACGCTGTTCGCTACGCCCGAGACGGAACTCGAGGCCGTACGCAAGATCCTGAAACCCTGAATCTGACGAAAACTGGCGCGGGCATGGTTCTGAACGGCCTGGCATACCAAGACCGTCTGCGGGCGCCTGATGCGTCGCGCCATCCGTCCTGTTTCCAAGGTAAGACCGACATGACCTACGAAATCATCGACATTCATCCGCACATCATCTCGACCGATACCGGGAAATACCCCATCGCGCCGCAGGCCGGACATCGTTCGAAATGGTCGGCCTCGCGCCCGGCCGATTTTGACCAGTTGGTGGCGGCGATGGACGAGGCGGGGATCGCCAAGGCCGCGATCGTTCATTCCTCCACGACCTACGGGCATGACAATTCCTATGTCGCGGATTCGGTGGCCTCGCAGCCGGATCGCTTCACCGGTGTATTCTCCTTCGACCTGCTGGCCCGGGACGCGCTGGCGACTTTCGATTATTGGCTGGGCCGGGGGATGGGGGGTATCCGGCTTTTCACCGGGGGCGCGACCCATCAGACCGACGGCAGCTGGCTCGTCGACCCGGCGACCTTTCCGGTCTGGGAACGCTGCGCCGAGAACGATCTGACCATGGTGATTCAGACGACACCTGCGGGGTTGGGGATGGTCGCGGACCTCGCCCACCGCTTTCCATCGGTCCGCATCGCTCTTGATCATTGCGCCCGCCCGGTCCTTGCAGGCGGCCCGCCCTATGACGCCTGTGCAGAACTGTTCGAGCTTGCGCGTTTCGAGAATGTCTATCTGAAGATCACGCCGAAGACCTTCGATCTGGCGCAGGCTGCCCCCGGTGGGGCCGAGGCATTCTTCCCGCATCTGGTCGCGGTCTTCGGTGCGGACCACCTTGCCTTCGGCTCGAACTACCCGGCCTCTGCCGGTTCGCTGACTGAATTGATCGCTCAGGGAAATAAATGTTTCGAAAGCCTCGGCGATAAGGACCGGGCGTGGATCTGGGGGCGCACGGCAAAGGTTCTCTATCCTATGCTGGCCAACCAAGGCACAGCGCGGCCCTGCACTTCCGAAGACCGGAGGGCGGCGCAATGACAGGCGGCGATCAGGCCGTGAAGGCAGGGCTGTAGCATGGAATTTCTTCAAGACTCCGTGATTCTCTCCGCCGCGGGCGATGCGCTCGGCCTCATTCTGCAGCCAGAGCGCATCATGTTCCTGTGGCTTGGCGTGATCGTGGGACTGGCGATCGGGCTGCTGCCTGGCGTGGGCGGGCTGACGGGCTTTGCGATCCTGGTGCCCTTTACCTACACGATGGACCCTTATTCGGCGTTTGCCATGCTGCTTGGGATGGCGGCGGTCACGACAACCTCGGACACCATTCCCGCGGTGCTCTTTGGTGCCGCCGCGCAAGCGACAGTGCTTGACGGCCTGCCCATGACCAAGCGGGGCGAAGCCGGGCGCGCGCTCAGCGCAAGCTACCTCGCCAACATGATGGGCGGCTTGATAGGCGCGATTATCCTGGCGGTTTCGCTGCCCGTGGTGCGCCCCTTCGTGCTGGCCATAGCCACCCCCGAACTGTTGGCGATGACCATTCTGGGGATCGCGATGGTAGCGACGCTCTCTGGAAAATCGCCGCTGAAGGGCTTGGTCGTCGCCTGCTTCGGCATTCTGGTCGGGATGGTCGGCACCGATACGCAGACGGGTCAGATGCGCTGGACGGGCGGGCTGCTATATCTGCAAGACGGCCTGCCGATGCTGCCGATCCTGCTGGGCCTTTTTGCGCTGCCCGAGCTTTGCGATCTTGCCATCCAGCGGACCTCCATCGCCCAGGACATGAAGTTCAGCCCGCGTCAGGGCATGCTTCAGGGCATCAAGGATGTCGCGCGGAACTGGTTTCTCGTCCTGCGCTGCAGCAGCCTCGGCGCGGTCCTGGGCGCGATTCCCGGCATGACCGGCTCGGTCGTGGACTGGATCGCCTATGGCCATGCGCTCCAGACCGAAAAGGGCGCGAAAGAGAGCTTTACCAAGGGGGACGTGCGGGGCGTCATCGCGCCGGAATCGGCCAACAACGCCCGCGACGGCGGCAGTCTTGTGCCGATGCTGGCTTTTGGCGTGCCGGGCGGTGCAGCGCAGGCGATCCTGCTCGGGGCGCTGATGGTGCACGGTTTCACGCCAGGCCCTGACATGCTGACGAAGAATCTGGATCTGACCTATTCGATGGTGTGGTCCATTGCGCTTGCCAACATCTTCGGGGCCGGCACCTGCTTCCTGCTCAGCGGTCAGTTCGCCAGGATCTCGACCCTGCGCTACACATTGGTCCTGCCGATCATCATGTCCATCGTCTATGTCGGCGCCTTCCAGGGCTCGCGGAGCTGGGGTGACATGTATGTGCTGCTGATCTTCGGCCTGATCGGATGGAGCATGAAGCGGCTGAGATGGCCTCGTCCGCCCCTGATCCTGGGGCTCGTTCTGGGCGCGTTGATCGAGCGGTACATGTCGATCTCGTTCCTTCGCTACGGTATGGACTGGGCGCTGCGTCCGGGGGTCATGGTGCTTTTGGCTTGCGCGGCCCTCATCATGTTCAGCCCGGTACTGCGGCTGCTTCGCAAGGAGAACCGGGCGGGCGTCGTGCTTCGTCGCCGTCCCTATCTGGGGCTCGACGATCTGGCCTATGGGCTTTTCATCGCGATCGGCGTCTACGTGCTCGTCACCTCGCGGGACTGGCTCTTCAACGCGCGGATCGGGCCTGTGGTCGTTGCCTCGACGATGGTCATCGCTGGCGGGCTGAGCCTGATTCACAAGACCTTCTTCAAGGAGGTCCGGGCGGCCGCAACGAACGGCGTTCACATGGACATCGGCGGCGACCCCGAGGAGGAGCTGCCCAGGCGGCTGGTGCTCGTCAGGGCGGCGCGGTTCTACGGTTGGTTCGTGCTGTTTCTGTTGTCGATGGCGGTGATCGGTCTGCTTCCGACCGTGCCGCTGGTCATCATGGCCTTCATGCGGATCGAGGGGCGGGAACCCTGGCGTCTCAGCGCGATCCTCGCGGCATCGGTGACACTGCTTCTCTATATCGTGTTCCACCGGATCATTCACGTGCCCTGGCCCACCAGCCTTATGGGAGACTGGTTCCCGATCCTGCGGGAGGTGGTTCCCTCGATGTAGGCCCGCTCCAGAGAAAATCACGGGAAATGCCAATGGCGGGCTTACGGGTCCGCCATCATGTTTTGGTCCGGTTCAAACTTCTATCGCCCGGGCAACAAGCTCGATTGGCCGGGAACCCTGGAAAGACCGATCTTGCCGGCATCATGACCCATCAGGAGAGCGACATGACCCAAGACCGACTCGCGCGGATCAGCCCCGATCAGGCGAACGCTGCCCAGAAGCGTGTCATCGACAGGCTGGGTGCCGGCAGAGGCCGGATTCCTACGCCTTTCAATATCTGGCTTCACAGTCCACGGCTTGCCGAAGGCATGGAGATCATCGGCACCCATATCGACGCCGACTCCACCCTGACCGAGGCAGAAAGCGAGGTCGCGATCCTGTCCACGGCCGTCCACTGGAACGCACCCTATGTCATCGCGAACCACCAAAAGCACGCGCTGAAAGCTGGTCTCGGTGAGGAAGTGGTTGCCGCCATTCTCGACAGGCGGCGACCTGACGGACTGTCCGGACGGCTTGGCGTGGTCGCTGATGCCGTCTGGGACATCCTGAACGGGGGGATGGTTGGAGACGTTGCCTTCGTCCGCTACGATACGGAACTCGGGCGCGAGCTCATCGCCGAGCTTCTTGTCACGATCGGCTATTTCACCTCGGTTTCGCTGGCAATGAGCCTGCATGCCCTCGCGCCCAAGGCTTGAGGGTAAGACCGCACACGGTCAGTCGGTTTCCTCGACCGTGCTTGCGGCGCCTCGGATCAGGGGGGCAAGCAGAAGGAAGCAGAAGGTCAGCATTGCCGCCGCGATCAGCGTCGCGGCGGCAATGCCGATCCGGTCGGCGAAAAAGCCGATGACGAGCGCGCCGAGTGCCGGACTTCCCCTGGCGATCAGCCCGTGCAGGCTGAGGATGCGACCATGCAGATCGGGGGGCGTCGTGATCTGCACGAAGGTTTGGGTCGAGATCAGCCCCCGGGTTGTCGCGGCGCCCAGAAGGGCGGCGGCGGCCACGGCGAGTCCCGGGATGGTCGCCCAAGTCATGAGGATCGCTGCCCCAGCGCCCAATCCCCACAGGACCATAACGTCATAGAGAAGCCGCACCGCCGATCGCGGCCGGATCGTCAGGCCCGAGACGATGGCGCCGCAGGCCGCCGACCCGGTGAGCAGCGCAAGCCCCATCGCGTTTCCGGGATAGGTGCGGACCGCAATCGCCGGCATGAGTTCGAGCATGGATCGCACGATCATCCCGCCGAGCAGCATGACCAGCAGGATCAGCCACAGCGCCGGGGTGGCGACGACATGACGGAAGCCCTCGGCCATTTCGCGCAGGAACGGCTGCGGCGCCGAGAGCTTTTGCGGAAAGGCCAGCGACAGCCGGCCGAGGATGAGGACATAAAGCGCCGTCACGGCAGCGTTGACAGCGAAGACCCAGATGATGTCCAGCCGCACGATCATCATTCCGGCGAGGGCGGGCCCGATCAGGCGGGCCAGGTTCACGGTGACGGAATTCAGCGCGACCGCCGCACCAAGGTCCGCGCGCCCGACCATCTGCCTGACCATCGCCAGTCGCGCGGGCTGGATCGCTGCGGAGAGCGTGCCTTGCAGAGTCGTCAGGGCGATCACCTCGAGCAGTCCCAAACGGCCGATCGCAAGAAGCAGCGCCATCAGCAGCGCCAGCAGCGCCGAGACAGCCTGGGCCCGGATGTTCTGGCGCAGCCTGTCCCAGCGATCGGCCGCGACACCGGCGAATGGCCCGATCAGCATGACCGGAAGCAGGTCTCCCGCCGCAAGCACGCCCAGCCAGAAGGCCGACTGTGTCCATTCCCAGATCAGCCAGCCGCAGGCGATGCGCTGCATCCAGGTTCCGACCAGCGAAAGTCCGTTGCCAAGACAGAAGGAGCCGAACTGCGTGCCGGTCAGGACGCGCAACGAGGTGGGGATCTGGCCTGTCCTGTTCATCACCGTGTCGCAGAGCGGGAAAGTTATGGGGTTCTCTTGGGGAATTTTGCCCGTATTGGGGCTGGGCACCATCCACGAGCGCGAATTTCTTATGGGCTGGGCGCAGTTTCTATTGGTCCCCCTACGGTCCAGCCGCTAGCCTTGTCAGCAGAGAGGAGGACGCCCGCCGGATCGCGGATCCAGCACGGGCGCGCCGGAGCGTGTTTCCGCAGCGCGGAATAGCCGCATCGAAGACAAGGGAGGAAAACATGTTTCGCCTCGCGGACATTCCGAACCTGCGCCATCTGCGCATGGTCCAGGTCATCGGCAAGCTCGGCGGGGTAAGCTGCGCCTCGCGCGAATTGAGCACTTCGCAGCCAGCCGTGACCCAGGCCGTGGCCAATATCGAGGCCGAGATCGGGCTGCCCATCTTCGAACGTTGCGCTACCGGCACCTATCCCACCACGATCGGGAAGCAATTCCTGCTTCGTATCGACCGCTTCTTCGATACGCTCGATACGGCGCTGGCACAGGTTCTCGGCCGGCCCGATGGTGCGGCGGACCGCATCCCGCCCCGGATAGAGCGGCTTGCGACGGGAACCCAGCTCCGCGCGCTGATCGTGACCTGCGAGCAGGGCCGCGTCAGCGAGATCGCCGATTCACTGGGCCTGTCGCCGGCATCGCTCTTCCGCTCGGCGCGGAGCTTCGAGCGAGCGCTCGGCAAGCAGCTTTTCGACCGGACGGCGCAGGGTCCGATTCCGAACCGCACTGGAAACTACCTGGCCCGCGAATTCCGCCGCGCGGTGCGCGAATTGGAGCTGGCACGGGGCGAGGTGCTGTTGGCCGCCGGGACCGAGAGTCTCGAGCTGGTCATAGGCACGCTTCCCATGGCGGGATCGCACGATCTGGCCGAGGCGACGCGGCGGTTCATGTCCGCCTATCCCTCCACAAAGGTGCGGCTCGTCACCGGCGAATATCACAAGCTTCTCAATGATCTTTCAAACAGCCGGATCGACATGATCTTCGGCATGCTGCGCCGTCCCGAATGGGCCGACGATGTAAGCGAGGAAGTGCTTTTCACCGACAACTACTGTCTGGTTGCTCGTGTCGGGCACGCGTTGACGCGGCTTGAGAACGTCACCCCCTCGGATCTGGCTGGCTATGAATGGGTGGTCCCGCAGAAGGGCACGCCGCGGCGCAACCGGATCGAGCAGATCTTCGCAGATGAGCCGGTGCGGCCGAAATTTCATCTCGAAACTTCGTCCCTGACGATGATCCGCTCGCTGTTGCTGAATTCAGAGACGGTTACCCTGATGACCCGGTCAGAGTTGCAGAACGATGTCGAGTTGGGCGTTCTCAAGGTTCTGCCCTGCAGGTTTCTTGACAATGTGTTGCTGAAGGGCGTGACGACGCGCAGCGACTGGCTGCCGACCGCGGCGCATAACGCGTTTCTCGACTGCCTGCGCGAGGTGACAGGAAAGACCAACCACGCGGGAAAGCCGGATTCGGGATCTGACATCCGAATGGCCTCCTGAAGAGGCCTTATCGGAAGGCAAGGCCCGGAGCTTGTGCTCCGGGCCCCTTTTCACATCAGCGATTTCGCCTTTTCCAGCGTGGCATAGCTGCGCGACGGACTGGTGAACAGAATGTCGTAGCCCTCGGCAATCACTTCACCTGCATTGGCCAGGGTGACATGCGGATGGGCGACGCGCATTCCCGCGGCCTTGGCGGCGGCCAGGATGCTGCGCTTGGCCTCGGCGACGACCGGGTGCTCGTACTGGCGCGGATAGCCCAGTTGCTGGCTCAGGTCGCCCTCTCCGATCATGATCGCGCCGATACCGGGGACCGCAAGGATATCCTGCAGGTTCTCCATCGCCTCGACGCTTTCGATCATGACGATGACCATGATCTCACCTTCGGGGACCAGGGGCCAGACATCTGCGCGCGCGTAATATTCCGGCACAGTCAGCCCCCAATAGCGCGAGGCCGTGTTCGGCGCATCGCCGCGCAGCCCTTTGGGCTCGTAGTTCGGTGCATCCTTGGGGCGGGCATATCGGCAGGCGGCGACCGCGTTGCGGGCCTGTTCGGCCGTCGCGATATGCGGGAACACGACGCCGTAAACGCCCTGGTCCAGGACCTGCTTGGCCATCCAGGTGTTCATCTCGGCCCCGTTCGCGGGAATGCGGACAAAGGGGGTCACGCTGGGACGCAGGCTGGCGCCCTCGATCATGCGCCGCCGGTTCAGCATGAACTGCAGCGCGTCCCGCAGTTCGGAGGGCGAATAGGGCGTGTGCTCCATCTCGAAAAGCACGCCGTCGAGTTGTGACATCCCAAGCTGGATCGCTTCCTCGCGCTCGGCGCGGGCAAAGGCCATGGTCGGCTTGCGGCCCTCTTCCAGTGCCGCGATGATGCCGTTCAGGCGTCCGGTCTTGTCCATATCTTTCTTATCTCTCTTTCGTGGGCTCAGAACGGCAGGAACATGTCTTCGGCCTTGTAGGGCCGGGGGATCAGGCCTTGCTGGTGGCCGTAGCGGATCAACGCCTCGATCGAGGCTCGGTTGGCCTCCAGCCCATAGGGCAGCGGGTCGTCACCGACGATCTGCATCAGCTTGCGGTCCTTCTCGGCCTGCTTGCCCGTGGCGGTGCCGGCGCGAAGCGCCTGCAGATAGGGGGCCTTGGCCTCGACAAAGGCATCATAGAGCGAACGGGCAAGCCCGGGATTTGCCTGCAGCACCTCTTCCTTGATCGCCAGCGTGCCGTGGATCGGATAGACGCCGTTTCGGGCATAGACCTCGCGGTCGAGTTCTGCGGCATTGGGGAAAAGCTGGCGCAGGTCGTCGGGCAGGGCAGGGCCGCTCTCGTTCCAGCCCGCGCCGGGCTTGCCGGCGCGCCCGATTCCGGCATCCCCGGTGCAGGCGGCATCCAGCTTGCCCTCGGCCATCATCGCGACCAGCGAGGAATCCTCGGCAACGTGCCGGACGTTTGCGGGCAGCTTCAGCGCCGCGACATGCTCCTCGTCGTCAACCCACCAGTTCACCTTGTCGATGTCGACGCCGTATTCGTTCTGCAGCAGGCCGCGTTTCCAGACGCCGGTGGTCACCGAATAGGCGCGGACGCCGAAATTCTTGCCCTCCAGATCCTTCGGCGCTTCGATGCCTGCGCCCGGCCGCACGACCAGGCCTTCGTGATGAAAGCGGCGAACGAAGAAAACTGGCAAGGCGATGATGGGCACGCCATAGGCGCGTGCGATGATATAGGTCGTGGGGGCGATTTCGCAGGCATCGAAGGCCAGGTCGCGCACCATCCGGCGGAAGGCGGCGATATGGGGCTTCACCTCCTCGAATTCGAGCTTGGCGCCGGATACGGCGACCGTGCCGGATTTCAGCGCCTCGGTATAGGGATAGGTGCGCAAGGCCACCTTGAGGGTGGGCGTGGACATGCGGATTCCTCTCTGATCGGAAACTGTCATCCCCGTTGCATACGGGGCCGTCCTTCTTCTAATCCCGCGCCACGCCAATTGTTTAATAGGAGATCGCACCTTTCCCATAGGATTGCCGCTGCGGTATAGGCCCGTCCGGTTTCATATATGCGCGGCACGAATTCCAATTGGCACCCTGAAGCCCGCCTAGGCTAGGCAGTTGGCAGGGAACGATGACGTTCCACGAACTTCCCTTTCAGAGGTGCTGCCGACATGATTATCGACTGCCACGGTCATTTCACCACCGTCCCGGGTTATTTCCGCGACTATCGCAATGCCCAGATCGCCGATTTCAAGGCCGGCAAGACCTCGGATTTCTCGCCCGCCCCGCAAATCTCGGATGAGGAACTGTGCGAAGGGCTGGAGAAGAACCAGATCCGCCTGCAGAAGGAACGCGGGATCGACATGACGCTGTTTTCGCCCATCGCCGGGCTGATGGGACATCACCACGGCAATGAGGCGCTGAGCAGGCATTGGTCGCGCACCTGCAACGACCTGATCCATCGGGTCAGCACCCTTTACCCGGACCGGTTTGTTCCCATCTGCCAGCTGCCGCAGAGCCCGGGCGCAGACCCGCGCGGCTGCATCGAGGAACTGGAGCGTTGCGTCCTCGAGCTGGGCTTTGTCGGCTGCAACCTCAATCCCGATCCGACCGACGGCTACTGGACCGACCCGCCGGTGACGGACAAATGGTGGTATCCGCTTTACGAGAAGCTGGTCGAGCTGGACGTGCCGGCCATGATTCACGTCTCGGGCTCGTGCAACCCGAACTTCCACGGAACGGGGGCGCATTATCTGAACGGCGACACCTCGGTCTTCATGCAGCTTCTGCTGTCGGATCTGTTCAAGGATTTTCCGACCTTGCGGATGGTAATCCCGCATGGCGGCGGTGCGGTGCCTTACCATTGGGGCCGCTATCGCGGCCTTGCGAATGACCTTGGCCGGCCGCCGCTGGCCGAAGCGCTGATGAACAACGTCTTCTTCGACACCTGCGTCTATCACCAGCCAGGCATTGATCTGCTGACCGAGGTGATCCCGGTCCGGAACGTACTCTTCGGTTCGGAAATGGTGGGCGCGGTGCGCTCGATCGACCCCGAGACCGGCCATGCCTTCGACGACACCCGCCGCTATGTCGAGGCGCTGGAGCTTTCGCCCGAGGACCGGCACGCGATCTTCGAAGGCAATGTGCGCCGCGTCTATCCGCGCCTCGACGCGCGGCTGAAGGCGATGGGAAAAGCGGCATGAAGGGGCCGCGCACTGCCGCCCGCATCCTCGTCGACCAGCTGTTGCTGCAAGGTGTGGACCGCGTCTTCTGCGTGCCGGGCGAAAGCTTCCTCGCCGTTCTCGACGCGCTGCATGACTGCCCCCAGATCGAATTGGTGACCTGTCGGCACGAGGGCGGGGCCGCCATGATGGCCGAGGCCTATGGCAAGCTGACCGGCCGGCCGGGCGTCGTCTTCTGCTCGCGCGGCCCCGGGGCAACCAATGCCTCCTCGGGGCTTCATGTCGCCTTTCAGGACAGCACGCCGATGATCCTGTTCATCGGCCAGAACCCGCGTGACGTGATGACCCGCGAGGGGTTTCAGGAGATCGACTACCGCTGCACTTTCGGCACGCAGGCCAAGGCTGTGCTGCAGCTCGAGGACGCCGCACGGACCGCGGAATTCGTCACCCGCGCCTTTCAGCTGGCCATGTCCGGCCGTCCCGGTCCCGTGGTCATTCCCCTGCCGGAGGACGTGCTGACCGAAATCGCCGAATGCGCCGATGGCCGCCCTGCGGCGCGCTTTGCGAATGAGCCCTCGCCGAAGGCCGTGTCGGCGGTGCGGGCATTGCTGACCGAGGCGCGCCGTCCGGTCGTGATGCTGGGCGGCTCCGGCTGGACCGGCGAGGCGGTCGCCGCCTTCCGTCGCTTTGCCGAGGACAGCGGGCTGCCCGTCACCGCCTCGTTCCGGCGGCAGGACCTCCTCGACAATGACAGCAGCAGCTATATCGGGGAACTCGGCCTCGGCCCCAATCCCAGGCTTGTGCAGATGGTGGCGGAGGCGGATCTGATCCTCGTCATCGGGGCGCGGTTGGGCGAGATCGGAACCAATGGCTACACGATCATGGACATTCCCTGTCCCCGGCAGCGGTTGATCCATGTCTATCCCGGTCCTGATGAGATCGGCCATGTCTATCGACCCGAACTGGGCATCGTCAGCGATCCGGCAAGCTTTGCCCTGGCGCTCGCCGCGGGCGGTGCTGTCCGCGGTGATTGGGACGACTGGCGCAAGGCCGCACGCGCGGATTTCGAGGCATGGACCGCCCCTCGGACCAGCCCCGGCGCGATCCAGATGTGCGAGATCATGGCCTGGCTTGATGAGAGCCTGCCGGAGGACACGATCTACACCAACGGCGCAGGGAATTTTACCGTCTGGCTGCACCGCTTTCACCGCTATCGCCGCTTTGGCACGCAGGTCGCGCCGATCTGCGGCTCGATGGGCTACGGCATTCCGGCAGCCTTGGCCGCCAAGTTCGCCCGGCCAGAAGCCTCTGTTATTTGCATCGCAGGGGACGGCGATTTCCAGATGACCTGCACCGAGTTGGCGACGGCGGCGGCGCATGGGCTGAAAATCCGTATCCTGATCCTGAACAACGGGATGCTCGGCACGATCCGCATGCATCAGGAGCGGCATTATCCCGCCCGGGTCTCGGGAACCGATCTCGCGCGCGGAAATCCCGATTTCACCGCATTGGCGCGGTCCTATGGCGCCCATGCCGAAAGGGTCGAGCGGACCACGGATTTCGCCGCAGCCTTCGCGCGCGCCGACACCCATGACGGGCCCGCGGTCATCGAAATCATGATCGATCCCGAGGCTCTGACGCCCGGCGCCTCGCTCAGCCAGATCAGGCAGGCGGCGCTGCAGACGCTGCCGGGCTAAATCCAGGGACCATATTGGAAGTCAACCTGCGACCATTGGAATTGAGCTTGCCCTTATTCTCGGAGATGCCGGGCAGGCCTAACCTGAAAGACATGAAGTCAATCGCAGACGGAACAACCTGGACGGGCCTGACCCGACCAAGGGGAGAAGCCTTGCGCCGCGCCAGAGGAGGAGGCGCCGCGTCGGCCGCGGAAACCGGCGGAGATGTCTCCGCCCCACCTTACCGGCAATCCTTCAGGACAAAGCCAACATGACCCAGAAGATCATCGACATTCACCCGCATATCATCTCGCCCGACACGACGGCCTATCCCTATAACCCGCTGGGCGGGATCCGGTCCGATTGGTCGGCCGAGCGGCCTTTCACCTTCGAGCAATATGTCGAGGAGATGGAGGCGGCTGGGGTCTCGCAAGCGGCGATGGTGCATTCCTCGACCACCTATGGCTATGACAATTCCTATGCCGCCGACAGCGTCTGTCGCGACCCTGAACGCTTCGTCGGCGTCTATTCGGTCGATATCGCCGCACCGGATGCAGTCGCCATCATCGAGAAATGGCGGCGCCGCGGCATGGCCGGCTTGCGGCTTTTCGGCGCCGGTTCGACTGTCCAGACCGACGGACGCTGGATGATCGCGCCCGAGACCTACAAAGTCTGGGAACATATGGCCGAAATCGACATGACAGTGGCCATCCAGACCACCTCCATCGGCCTGCCCGCGGTCGAGGAGATCCTCGAGCGCTTCCCCGAAGTCAGCATCATCCTCGACCATCTGGGCCGGCCGGATCTGACGGACGGCGCGCCCTATGCCAAGGCCGCGCCGCTCTGGAAACTGGCGCAGTTCGGAAATCTGTTTCTCAAGATCACGCCGCGGACGTTCGATCTTGCGGAAAAGGCACCTGCCACGCCCGCGAGCTTCTTTGCGAAGCTGGTCGCGGAATATGGTGCGGACCGGCTGGCCTGGGGGTCCAATTTCCCCGCCAACAACGGCTCGCTGAAGGAACTGGTTGCGCAGGGGCATCGCTGCTTCGCAGCCTTGTCAGAGGCGGATCGGGCCCAAATCTGGGCGGGAACGGCAGAACGGCTCTATCCGCAACTCTTGGAAGCAGCCCTGGACAAGGCAGCCAACGCATGACCCGTATGGAAAAGATCTTCCCCGCCGAGGGTCCGGTGACGCTGTCGGCCAATATCACCCTCTATGAGCCGACGCGCGCGCTGATCGAGGGCAAGGTTGCCTCGGACCTGATCAGCCTCGAATTCGCCGGGTTGAAGAATGCCCATGCCGGGTTCAAGGACATGTTGCGCAAGGGACGCTACGACATCAGCGAGATGGCGACCGCGACCTTCTTGCAGGCGCATCAGTTCGGCAAGCCTTTTACCCTGCTGCCGATCGTGCTGCTGGGACGCTTCCAGCATCACTGTATCGGCTTCAATACCGACGTGCATCCCGGCATGACCCCGGCGGACCTGCCGGGCAAGGTGGTCGGCGTGCGGTCCTATACACAGACCACGGGTCTGTGGGTTCGCGGTATCCTGCAGAACGAATATGGCGTCGACCCGGACAGCGTGAAATGGCTTTGCTTCGATCAGCCGCATCTGGAGGAATATGCCGACCCGCCCTCGGTCATCTGGGGCGATCCGGCAAAGGATCCGGTGAACATGCTGCTCGACGGCGAGGTCGATGCCGCGATCCTCGGCATGAACATGCCCAAGGATCCGCGCGTGCGGACGCTGATCGAGAACCCGCATGAAGCCGCGCTCGACTGGCACAAGCGGGAGCGTTTCGTGCCGCCGAACCATTATGTCATCGTTCCGAACGCGCTTTGCGACCAGAGACCCGACTTGGTGCGCGAGGTCTGGCGGATGCTTGTCAAAAGCCGCGCGGCCGCAACACCCGAGGGCAGCATTGATCCATGGCCGGTGGGGATCGCGGCGAACCGCAAGGCGCTTGAAGCGGCGATCCGGTTTGCGACGCAGCAGCATATGATCACCAAGCCTATCACGGTCGAGGAACTGTTCCATCCGCTGATCCGTGACATTGCGCCGTGAAAATCGGCCCTGCATGGGAAATGAGGAAAGGGGGGCTGCCCCCCTTTTTTCTTTTTAGATTTCCTGTTTCCAGGCGGACGTGATTGCCGTTCACACAAGTTATGGCCTTTGGGCATTTTACGATTATCTATGACGACTTTCCGCAGGCAATTATGAGGTGGTCGTCGCGAGTTCGGTTTTCAAAAGAATAGCGTCGATTGTACGGTCGGGCGTGGAGGCGTCCGTTTTTTATGGGGGGGATAATGAAGTTTTTCAGCATGATTGCAATGACGGCCGCGCTTGCGCCTTGTGCGGCCTTGGCCGATGTGAGCTTGTCCGGCTTTGGCCGATTTGGTCTGACCTATTCGGAGGCGAAGAAACAGGACGGAGAGAACGGCACGTTCCTCCAGAGTCGATTGCGGCTGGAGATCGATGCATCCGTCGAGACCGATATCGGCTTGAAATTTGGCGCAAAAACCTGGGTTCAGGGCGATCACAACAGCCCTTCCTGGGGCTTCAGTCCCGCGAATTTCTATGTCGAGTATGAAAACTGGTCGCTTGAGATCGGCAATGTGCTTCCGGCTTTCGATGGAGCTTTATTGCTGAAACAGACGCGGCTGGGGGTTCATGCTGTTTCCGTCGGCGGGGATCCGTTGGGGGATTTCTTCATTCTGGCCTATCGCGGATATGGCCGCCTTCCTGATCGGACCGGGGTGGCCTTGAATTATGGCACGCGCAACTTCGACGTGAAGCTGTCCGTGGTGGACCCGGATCAGATCGGCAGCGGCACGGGAGGGGATCTGACCCGAGAGGTTTCCGCCTCGGTTTTCTATCGGCTAAACGACTGGGAGTTTTCTGCTGCAACGGCGCAGAGCGGGGCCGGGGTCAGGGATAACGATCTTTATTTCGTGGGAACGCGTTACAAGGTCAACGATGACCTTCGCATCGGCCTGAACATCAATGACAACGGGTTTGCCGAACTGGGAACGTCTTACGCCCTGTATGGCGACTACAAGTTTAACCGATTCACGTTGGGTTCCTATGTCGCGTATAATGACGGCGATTGGGCGGAAAAGGTGACCGACAGCTCTTATGGTGTCGCCCTCAGATATGATCTGGGTCCAAGTATCTTTCTTGCGGCCTCAGTTCAGCGCGATTACGAGCGCATGACCCTTGCCGATATGGGTGTGCGGTTCGACTTCTGAATAACGCCGCTTTTGTTCACCGACACATATCTCCGCAACCATATGCGGATGGAGGCGAGTTGTACGGATGCGAGGAAATTGCCGTCTCGCTTGTCGTATCGCGTTGCGATGGACCGGAAATGTTTGAGCCGATCGCGCTGCGCTCGTGGTCGCTGTCGTCGAGAATGAACTTCCGACGCTCGTAATGCACGACGAGATTGCTGCCCACTTGGCGCTGGTCGCGCAGGCAGAGGATGTCGCTCAGGCGGGATGCCGGCAGGTTCAGCGGCCGGTGCAGGTCGTCGGACCGGGCAGGCGCCTGGGCAAAGCGCAGGTTGTGGGCCTCGATGAATCCCGGCAGGAAGGCGTTGGCGGCGGCGATGTCGCGGATGCCCGCCAGGCGCAACTCCTTGACCAGCCGGTCCTGCAGCGTGCGATTGGCCCGTTCGACCCGGCCCTTGGCCTGCGAGCTGTTGGCGCAGATGATCTCGATGTTCAGCTCGCAAAGCGCGCGGCCGAACTGCGTCATGCCATGGCAGGTGCGGGCCTCAGTGCGGTTCACCCGGAAGATACTGCGCTTGTCGGAATAAAAGGCGACCGGGCGACCATGCGTCTGCAAATAGTCCTGCAGCGCCGCGAAATAGGCCTGAGTGCTTTCCGAGTCAACGAAGCGCATCTGCATCAGCTTGCCGGTGGCATCGTCGATGAACACCAGGAGCGTGCAGACCGGGCCGCGATCCTCGAACCAACGGTGTTCTGAGCCGTCGATCTGGATCAGCTCGGCCAGGGATTCGCGCCGCAGCCGCGGCTGGTGCACCCGGCGTCGCTGGGCTCGGCTCTGCCAGAGCCCGGCCGCCATCATCCATTGCCGCAGGCTCTCCGACGAGACTCGGATGCCATGCCGCTCATGAAGCTTGCGCTGCATCATCGGTGACATGGTCTGGACGTTCTGCGGCATCTGTCGTCCGAAACGGCTGTATCCGCTTAGCAGAACGGCACAGGCGATCCGAGTTGCCGTTCTACTGCACACCGACATAAATCTTGACGTCATCTTCTCCAATAAGTAACCAACTAGAACGTTACTTATGTGAAGTGGAATCGATCAAATTGAGGGCTTCCTCAGCCGACACGTTCGGCTTGATGTTCTAAGGGGGGGAAATGCTGGGGACAGAAGCGCGTTCGGGCGTGGCCTTGGTGACGGGGTCGACGCGGGGAATCGGTTTGGCGATTGCCCTGAAGCTTGCGGGTCGCGGATTCGCCGTTGCGATCAACGGTCGCCAGGAAGGGCCCGGAATGTCCTGCGCACTGGACGCGGTTCGCGCGGCGGGCGGCAATGTGATTGCCGTGGTCGGGGATATGGCGAAGCCCGAAAACCATGGCCCCGTGCTGGACCGGATCGAAGCGCAATTGGGTCCGCTGGATTGCCTGGTCTGCAATGCGGGTGTCGGTCCGCTTCGCAGGGCGGATATCCTGGATGTGGGGGCCGACAGCTTCGATCACTGCATGGCGGCGAATGCGCGTGGTCCGTTCTTCCTTGCGCAGGAATTTGCCCGGCGGCTTGCTGGTCGCGACGATGACGGGCGGCATCGTTCACTGATCTTCATCTCCTCGGCCAATGCCGAGGCGGCATCGTTGAACAAGGCGGAATACTGCGTCTCGAAGGCGGCCGCCGCAATGGTTGCCAAAGTCTTTGCGCTGAAGCTCTCACCGCTAGGGGTGCAAGTCGCCGACATCCGGCCTGGGATCATCGAGACCGATCTTTCCGCGCCGGTGATCCACGAATACACGCGCCGCATCCGGGACGAAGGGCTGACTCTGTCGCCTCGTGTGGGGCGTCCCGATGACGTGGCGCAGGCGGTCACGGCGATTGCGGCGGGCGACCTTCCCTATGTGACCGGGACGGTGCTGTCGGTCGACGGCGGATTGTCCATGGCGAGACTGTAACATGAAAATCGACGGAAAAACTGCGCTGTATCTGGTGGTGGGAGATCCGATCGCGCAGGTCAAGTCGCCGGGGCTCTATACGGATTGGTGTGTGGCGCATGGCGTGAACGCGATCTTTGTCCCGTTTCAAATCGACGCCGCGGAGGGGCCACAGGTTTTCGACGCCTTGCGGCACGTCCCGAACCTTGCGGGTCTGATTGTCACCATCCCGTTCAAACCCTTGGCCGTCGATTATTGCCAAGTGCTTTCGCCACGTGCCCGGGCAGCCGGCGCAGTGAATGTCATCCGCCCTATCGGGGACGGGAAATGGGCCGGCGACGCCCTAGATGGCGTCGGCTGTGTTGCCGCCCTGCGGGCGCGGGGCGCGGGAATCAAGGAAAAGACAGTCCAGCTTGTCGGGGCAGGGGGCGCAGGCGCCTCGGTCGCGGCGGCGCTGGCCGAGGCGGGGGCCGCGCGTCTGGCGGTCGATGATCTGGATCCTAGGCGCGCCGCCGATCTGGCCGAGCGGTTGCGGCGCGAGTTTCCCGGGGTCGAGACCGGCACCGGGCGGCTCGACCCGAAAGAGGTGACGATTTTCGTCAACGCCTCACCGGCCGGAATGGCCGAGGGTGATCCGCTGCCGATCGACCCCGCTGACCTTGGCCCCGGCAAGCTGCTGGTCGAGATGATCATGCAACCCGCGCGCACACGATTGTTCGCGGCGGCCGAGGCGGCGGGCTGCGCGGTTGTGCCTGGAAGTGAGGTTCTTGAGGGGCAACAGACAGAAACCTTGAGGTTTTTCAATCTGAGCTAAAGCAAACCCGCGTGGCGGGATGGGAGGAGGACTATCATGATTCATATGAAACTGGTTGCCGTCGGCTTGGCGCTGGCGCTGAGCGTCACCCGTGCGGCGGCGGTTGAACTGACCGCTGCACATGTGAATCCGCCGGGTGAGCCCTCGAACGTTGCGTTCCAGGAACTCGCGAAGCGGCTGGGCGAGGGCAAGACCGGCATCACCTTGCAGGTTTTCCCACAGGGCCAGATCGGCGGCGAAACCGATGCGCTTGAGCAGGTGGGTTTCGGGGCGCTATCGATGACGACGGTGGCGACGGCGTCGCTGTCCACCTTCGCGCCCTCGGCTGGCGTCTATGATCTGCCCTATCTGTTCCGCGATGGCGATACCCACCCGTGGATCGTCGCGGATGGCGAGATCGGCAAGGAGATCGAGGCGAAAATCGAAGTCGAAACCGGTCTTGAGGTTCTGGGCTGGTGGAGCGGCGGCCTGCGCCATGTCTTCACGCGCGGCACGCCCGTCACCTCGCCCGAGGATATGGCGGGACGCAAGATCCGGGTGATCGGCAGTCAGGTCTATCTGGACAGCTTCAACGCCATGGGGGCGCTGGCGACCGCCATGCCCTATGGCGAGGTCTATACCTCGCTGGCGACCGGCGCGATCGACGGCGCGGAAAACGACATCTCGGGCTATCGCAACGTCAAGTTCTACGAGCAGGCGCCCAATTTCAGCCTGACGGGGCATTTCTTCCTGTTCAAGCCGGTGCTGGCCAATCGCAGCGCCATGGAAACCCTGTCGCCCGAACAGCGCGAGGAGTTCGACCGCATCTTTGCCGAAGTGACCGAGATGCAGCGGGGCCTGTTCAAGTCCAATTTCGAGAGCGACATGGCATATCTGAAAGAGAAGGGCGTCAACGTGGTCGAGGTTGACCGCGCTGCTTTCGCAGCCAAGGTTCAGCCGGTCGTCGACAAGCTGTCCGAGACCTATGGTGCCGATCTCGTCCAGCGGATCCGCGATGCGCAATGATCCCGTAATCGTCCTGACGGCGGCTGCCTCGTGTAGCCGCCACGCAAAAGCGAGGCAATGATGTCGCAAACCATTGTCAAGATCGAGGAATCCGTCGTCCGCTTGGAGGGGCTGATCCTGTTCTGCACGCTTCTCGCGCTGATCGTGATGCTGGCGATGCAGGTTCTGTTCCGCTTCGTATTGCAGGCACCGCTGGCGTTCACCGAAGAGGCCGGGCGACTTTTGTTCGCATGGCTGATCTTCGTCGGCGCCGCCCGCGCCTTGTATGTGTCGCAGCATTTCATGGTGGACATCGTCTACAACCATGTGCCGGCACCGCTGCAAAAGCTGTTCGGCTATGTCTCGGATGCGGCGTCCATCGGACTTGCAATCGTCCTTGCCTATGCGGGATTCCGCATGGTGCTGCGCGGCGGACAGATCCTGCCCGTGCTGGGCATTCCCGCGTGGGTCCAGACTGCGGCGCTGCCGGTCGGCATGACGCTTCTGGCCTTTCATGCGCTTTGCTTCGTCCTGCGCCGGCAGCATGTCGGTGACGGCGCTCAACCCGATTTCGAAGAGTAGGAGCCGGATATGATCGGTTGGATCCTTTTGGCGATCATCGTTCTCATCATTATCCGCGCGCCCATCTTCGTGGCGCTTGGCGCGCCGGCGGTGAGCTATCTGTGGCTACGCGGCATTCCCCTGGAACTGGCGCCGCAGCGGATGCTGGGCACGGTGAATGAATCCATCTTGCTGGCGGTGCCGATGTTCCTGCTGGCGGGCGCGCTGATGAACCGTTACGGGGCCACGGCGCGGATCTTCGATTTCGCGCAGGCGGTCATCGGGCATGTCAGGGGTGGCCTTGGTTATGTGACGGTGCTGGCCTCGATGGTCTTTTCAGCCATGTCGGGCTCTGCCGCCGCCGATGCGGTGGGGGTCGGCAAGATGACCGTCGCCGCCATGCGCGAACGTGGCTATGATCCGAACTTCGCAGCCGCCGTCACGCTGAGCTCGGCCACGATGGCGCCTGTTATCCCGCCTTCGATCATCATGATCATCTATGGCGCGACGGCCAATGTCTCGATCGGAAAGATGTTCCTGGGCGGTGTCCTGCCGGGCCTGCTCATGGCTGTTTCGCTGATGATCACGGTGGGTTGGCTAAGCGCGCGCCGGGGCTATGGCCGGGGCGAGCCGTTCTCGTTCCACCGCGTGCTGACCACCTTCTGGCGCGCCGCGCTGGTGATGCTGACCCCGATCCTGGTGATCGGGGGTATCTTCTCGGGCGCATTGACTCCGACCGAGGCCAGCGCCATCGCGGTCGTCTATGTCATCTTCCTGGGCATCGTCTATCGCAAGCTGAACTTCGGCGACTTCTACCGTAGCCTCGTTCACACCGCGACAGCAGTGGGCGCGCTGATGCTGGTCGTCTCGGTCTCGGGGCTGGACGCCTGGGTCATCGCGCGCGAGCAGATCCCGATGATGCTGGCGCAACAGGTCTCGGAAATGGTGTCCAGCCCGACGCTGGTCTTCATCGCCATCCTGCTGGTCGTTCTGATGCTGGGACTGTTCATGGATGCCACCCCGATCATCCTCATGCTGGTTCCGGCCATCACCCCTCTGGTCACGGCCTTCGGTATCGACCCGCTGCATCTGGGCGTGCTGTTCTGCATCGTTTGTGTGCTGGGCCTGATCACGCCGCCGGTTGGCGTGGCGCTTTACGGCGTTGCACTGGTTTCGCGGTTGCCGATGGAGCGGGTCTTTGCCGCGACCATTCCGTTCTTCATCATGCTTCTGGTGCTGGTGGCGATCATGATTGCGGTCCCGTCGATCGTGACCTGGCTGCCGAACAAGTGGGGTTGAGGGATGGATCAGGCGAGCTACGCGAGCCTTGTCGAGATGAAGCCGGTGCTGAGATCGGCACCGGCTTTGCAACTCGTTCACTATGCGCTTGAGCATGCCGCATCTCGCGGCTGGTCGGTGGCGGTTGTCGTGGTTGACGCCGGCGGCGAGATCCTGGCATCGGCACGCATGGATGGTGTCGCGGCTCAAACGCTGGATTTCGCTGCCGACAAGGCGTTCACGGCAGCCACGATGCGACGTTCGACACCGGATTTCTTCGTTCGGATGAGCAGCACCGATGAACTGAGGGCCGGCCTGGCAAACCGTCCCCGATTGATCACCTGGGAAGGCGGCCTGCCCATCGTTTACAACGGGACCATCGTGGGCGGTGTCGGGGTTTCCGGGGCGCTGGGACACGAGGACGCGGAATGTGCCCAAGCAGCGCTTCACAGCCTGGGCCTAGGTAGCGGAACCTGAAGCAGGTCAGGCGCTGACCAGGCGCAGGATCGTGTCGATATTGAACTGGAGGCGCTCTTCGAGCGCCTCTTTCGCCATCAGGTCACGCTCAAAGATGATCGAGCCGGTGAAGCGGTTGGTCAGATAGTAATAGCCGATCGCAGCGATGGTGATGTTCAACTGCACCGGATCGATGCCGGAGCGGAAATCGCCACTTGCGACCCCGCGCTCCAGGATCGTGTCGACCATCGACACGAAGCGGCGGCTGTAGATCTTGACGATCTCCGACTTCTTCAGGTGCTTGGCCCGGTGCAGGTTCTCGCTGTTGACCAGCGTGATGAACTCGGGGTGCTTCAGGTAGTATTCCCAGGTGAAGCGCACCAGCCGCGCCAACGCCTCCTTGGGCGGCAGGTGGTCCAGCGCCAGTTTCTGCTCGGCATCGCGAATGTCGATATAGGCATTCTCGAGCACCGTCTGGAACAGCTCTTCCTTGCTGCCGAAGTAGTGATAGAGCATCCGCTTGTTGGCATCGGCCTTCTCTGCGATGACGTCCACGCGGGCGCCGCCGAAGCCATTGCGGGCAAACTCGTTCAGTGCCGCCTTGAGGATGCGCGCTTTGGTCGCGTCTGCATCGCGGATGCGGGGTTTGCTACGCGGCGGCGTCTTGGCTTCTGCGGTCACGCTGTGTCTCCGGTCGTTCCTGGCTCGTCCCATCTCCTGTGAAGGTTATAGCAGTCCATGGCCGACGCAAGACGTCGATGGCAATTTAATGCACTATCCGGTTAATGATTACGCTTGACTCCACGCCCCCAAAGAAAGTAACCAGTTAGTGCGTTAATTTGGCGGCGTTCGCCATCTGTGGATCTGAGGAGAGATCCGGGCGGCGCCTTATGGGGAGGCTGAAGATGTCCACCTTTATCAAGGACTATATCGACCGTGAGGTCATAACCCGTCGCAAGTTGCTGCTGGCGGGGGCTGCCGGCATGGCGACGCTCGCCGTTCCGGCCGTATTCGGACGCGGTCAGGCACGCGCCGCCCTGACTGATCCCGCAATTGCATGGAGCTATCGCGACCGTGCCTCGGCCTATTGGAATGCCGTCGTGTCAGGGGGCGAGGCTTTCGTCGAATCCATCGGCCGCAGCAAGTCGGACATGGTCAACCTGATCAGCGAGGGCTCGTCGGAAAAATCCTTGGCCGACATCAAGGCCTTCCTGGCCAAGACCGGCGGCAATTGCGCCATCGCCTGCGACCCTAATGACAGTCCCAACGCCCGGCCCATCGTCGAGGCGGTGCAGGCGGCGGGTGGCTATATCTCGACGATCTGGAACAAGACCGATGATCTGCATCCTTGGGATTTCGGCGACAATTACGTCAGCCACATGACCTGGTCGGACGAACAGCCCTCCGAGCAAACCGCGCGAATCCTGTTCGAGGCGATGGGGGGCAAGGGCGGCGTCGTGCATCTGGGCGGCATCGCGGCGAACAATCCGGCGGTCGAGCGGTTGGCCGGGTTGCAGAACGCGCTGAAGGACTTTCCCGATATCGAACTGCTGGACGCGCAGCCCGCCGATTGGGACACGACCAAGGCGGCGGAGCTGATGTCCTCTTTCCTGACCCGCTATGGCGACCGCATCACCGGCGTTCACTGCGCGGCCGACAACATCGCCTATGGCGTGATCGAGGCGCTGCGGGCCGAGGGCATCACCGACATGCCGATCGTCGCCTATGACGGCAATCCCGAGGCGGTGAAGCTGGTCATGGACGGACAGCTTCTGGCGACGGTCTTCACCAATCCCTTCTGGGGTGGCGGCATCTCGGCAGCCTTGGCCTATCATGCGGCCATCGGCACGTTCAAACCGTCCGAGGAACCGCATGAGCATCGTGAGTTCTACGGTCCGACCGTCCTGATCACCCAGAACGACGCGGCCGAGTTCAAGGCGCAGTATCTGGACGCCACGCCTGAATATGACTGGATCGACTTCTGGGGGCCGAGCAACGGCCAGATCCAGTATCGCTGATTTCTGAGAATCCGATGGGTTGACCGCGCGGCGGTCCTCCCCGCCGTCCTTCGGGGCGCGCGGTCCGGCAGTGTTGAGGAGAACTGCGTTGAAGATGAAGCTCACCCGCGAGAATGTCATCCGATGGGCTCCAGCCCTCGTGCTGCTGGGGCTGGTCGTGCTGTTCACGGCGATCAATCCGGTCTTCCTGTCGCAACGCAACCTGGCCCGGATCGCGCTGGCCTCGACGCCGCCGATGATGGTGGCGCTTGGCGTCACCTTCATCATCGTCATGGGCTCCATCGACCTGTCGATGGAGGGGGCGGTGTCGCTTTGCGCGGTGCTGTTCTGCCTGCTGTTCCTGAAGCTGGGCGGTTCCCTGGGCGCGGGCGCCTGGCTGGCCATTCCGGCGATCCTGGCCTGCGGCGCCTTCTTCGGCTGGCTGACCGGGATGGTCCATGTGCGGCTTCAGATCCCGTCGTTCATGGCCAGCCTGGCGATGGGCTTCGTTGGCACCGGGGCGGCGGTGTTGGTCACGGGCGGGGATATCGTCCGCATTGATGACGATGTGTTCCGCGCCCTGCTGACCTGGCGGATTCTCGGCTTTCCGCTGATGGTCCATATCGCCGTCCTGCTGGTCCTGCTGGCCTGGTTCATCCAGAACCACACGACGCTTGGCCGTAACTTCTACGCCGTCGGCGGCGGCGAGGAGCTTGCCCATGCCTCGGGCGTGAACGTGCGCCGGGTGCGGCTGGCGGGTTTCGCGCTGGCCGGGGTGTTCTACGCCATCGCCGCGATCTTCCAGGTGGCGCGGCTGGGGCAGGCGGAATCGGTGACAGGCGCGAACCTGATGTTCATCGCCATCACCTCGGTCGTCGTCGGCGGCGTCGCGCTGTGGGGTGGGATCGGCGGCGTGCTGAACGCGGTCGTCGGCGTGCTGATCGTCAATGTCATCGGCAATGGCATGGTCGTCATCGGCCTGCCCAACTACCTGCAGGACGGGTTGCTGGGCGTCCTTGTCATCGTCGCGGTCGTGCTGTCCACCGACCGGCGGCTTGTCAGTTTCGCGAAATGAGGCCGCCATGTATCAGCTAAGCTCGGTCGACAAGAAATTCCCCGGCGTCCATGCGCTGAAATCCATCGACTTCCACATCAAGCGCGGCGAGATCGTCGGGCTCGTCGGTGAGAACGGCGCAGGAAAGTCGACGCTGATGAAGGTGATCTACGGCGCCTATCAGCCCGACGGCGGCCAGATCCTGATCGACGGCAAGCCGGTGCATTTCGCCAATCCCCGGCAGGCGATGAAACGCGGCATCGGCATGGTCTTCCAGGAACAGTCGCTGATCCCCAACCTGACGGTGATGGAGAACATCTTCCTGGGCTACGAGGCGCAGTTCACCCGCCTGGGCGTGGTGAACTGGAAGGCGATGGCCGCGGCTGCGAAGAAACAGCTTGCCAAGGTCAAGCTGGAGATCGATCCCGCCACGGTGACTTCGGCCCTGTCCTTTGCGCAGCGCCAGCTGGTCGAACTGGCCAAGGTGCTGACGCTGGAGGAACGGGTCGAGGGCGACCTGGTCATCCTGCTGGACGAGCCGACCTCGGTGCTGTCCGAGGAGGAGGTGAAGCTGCTTTTCAAGCTGGTGCGCGAGCTGACCAGCCGCGCGTCCTTCATCTTCGTCAGCCACCGCATGGACGAGGTGATGGCGCTTTCGGACCGCATCTATGTGATGAAGGACGGGCAGGTGATGGATGTCGTCGCCAAGGCCGATGCCGATGCCAGCGCGATCCAGCACAAGATGGTCGGCCGCCACGTGGACCGCGAATATTACCGCGAACAGCGCCAGAAGCCCTATGACGCCTCGCGGAAGCTGTTCGAGATGCGCGACATCGTCCTGCCGGGGCGCCCGCACAAGCTGGACCTGGCGCTGCATCCGGGCGAGGTGCTGTGCCTGGTCGGGACCGAAGGCTCGGGTCGCGAGGCGATCCTGCGCACGATCTACGGGATGCTGGCGCCGGTCTCGGGCCGCTTCGAGATGAAGGGGCAAGAGCTTCGCGACTTCAATCCGCGCCGCTCGGTCGCGATGGGCGTGGGCTATGTGCCGCGCGAGCGCAAGGTCGAGGGCATCGTTTCGGGCATGAACGTCTATGAGAACATGACCCTTTCCCAGCTGGGACGCTATTCCAGGGCGGGGGTGATCGACGTGGCGCGCGAAAAGGCGCTGGCGCGGGACTGGATCAGGAAGCTGTCGATCAAGGCGCATTCCGAATTCGCCGATTGCGGCAACCTGTCGGGCGGCAACCAGCAGAAGGTGGTGCTGTCGAAATGGCGTTCGGGCGGGTCCGACATCATGCTGCTGGACCACCCGACGCGGGGGCTCGACATCGGCGCCAAGGAAGACGTCTACGACATGATCCGCGACATGAGCGACGACGGCGTCGGCATCGTGCTGGTGGCCGACACGCTGGAAGAGGCCATCGGCCTGTCGCACACCATTGTCGTGCTGAAGGATGGCGCGATCCGGCAGCGCTTCGACTGCCGGCCGGGCGCCAAGCCGTCGCTTTTCGACCTTCTCCATCACATGATCTGAGGCGCAGATGACCATGCAACGCATCAAACCGCATCTTCCCTGGATCACCCTGCTGGTGCTGACCGCCATGGTCGGCGTGGTGGATCCGAATTTCCTGCGCCCCGCGAACCTGCTGAGCCTTGCGGGCGATATCGTGCCGCTGTTCATCATGGCGCTGGGGCTGACCTTTGCCATCTATATCGGCGGGATCGACCTTTCGGTGCAGTCGATGGCCAACATGATCACGGTCATCGCCTCGATCTACCTCGCCTCGCTGGGGGCGTGGGTGGCGGTGCTGTGCATCGCGGCGGGCTTCGGGCTTGGCATGGTGTCGGGCTTCCTGACCACGCGGCTCTGCGTGCCCTCGTTCATCTCGACCCTGGCGGTGGGCGGGGTCTGCTTTTCGATCGCGCAATGGCTGTCGGGCAACCGCGCCCTGAACATGGATGCCGAACAGAGGAACGCCGTCTTCGGCTGGATGATCGGCCATACCGGCATCGTCCCGAACGAGCTGTTCCTGGCCGCCGCCCTGCTGGCGCTGTGCCTGTTCATCGAACGGCGCACCATCCTGGGCCGGGTGCTGAAGGCCGTGGGCGCGGGTGAGCCGGCGGCGAAGGCATCCGGCATCGATGTCGGGCGCTACAAGATGCTGGCCTTCGCGATTTCCGGGGCGCTGGCGGCGATTGCGGGGCTGTTGTTCTCGGTCAAGCTGTCGGGCGGCGCGCCGACCATCGCCAACGGCTTCCTGCTGCCCGCCATCGTCGCGGTGCTGGTCGGCGGCACCCCCCTGACCGGGGGCGTCGGCGGCGTGCTGAACACGCTGATCGGCACGCTGATCGTCGCCGTCATCCGGGCCTCTATGCTTTATCTGGGGGTCGAGGCGACGCAGCAGCAGATGCTGTTCGGACTGGTGCTGATCGGCGCCATCGCCCTGACCATCGACCGCTCGAAACTGCGCACGGTGAAGTAAGCCATGACCATGATGAAAGCAGCCGTCCTGACCGCCCCGCGCCGCTTCGAGCTGCGCGAGGTGCCGCGCCCCCGGATCGGCGCGGACGAGGTGCTGATCCGCGTGATCCGAACCGGGATCTGCGGCACCGACCTGCACATGTTCCACGGCCATTATGCGGCCGACGACCTGCCGATCATTCCGGGGCACGAATTTTGCGGCATCATCGAGGAGGCCGGCGCAAACCAGCGCCATCTGGCGCCGGGCCGGATGGTGGTCGCCGACATCAATATCGGCTGCGGGCATTGCTACTGGTGCCGCCGCAACGAGGTGCTGAACTGCCCCGAGATGGCGCAGCTTGGCATCACCCGCGACGGCGCCTTTGCCGAATGCGTCGCGCTGCCCGGTCGGCTGGTCATTCCCGCGCCCGATGACATCGCCCCCGAGATCCTCGCCCTGACCGAGCCGGTCGCCTGCGTGGTCCGCGCGGCGCGCAAGGCACAGGCCGGGATCGCGCAATCGGTCGTGGTGCTGGGTGCGGGGCCGGTCGGCAACCTGCATGTGCAGATGATGCGGCTTGTGGGGGCTGCGCCGATCATCGTGGCCGACCTGTCCGCGGAACGCTGCGCGATGGCTTTCGATGCCGGCGCCGATGCCGCGGTCAGCGATCCCGCGCGACTGAAGGCCACGGTGCTTGAGCTGACTGGCGGCCGGGGTGCGGATCTGGTGATCGAAAGCGTGGGCCATCCGGCGCTTTACGCCACCGCATTCGACCTGATCCGCAAGGGCGGCCATGTCGCCTTCTTCGGCCTGACCGGCGCTGACGCGGCGGTTCCGGTGCCGGTCCTGCGCACGATCCTGGAAGAAAACAGCCTGAAAGGTTCGGTCGCAGGCATGGGTCAGGACATGCATGACGCGCTGGCGCTGCTGGCGCATGGCCGGTTTCGCACCGATGCCTTCACCACGGCCTCTTATCCGCTTGAGCGCATCCAGGAGGCTTTCGAGACCCTGGCCGAGCGGCCCGCCGATCTGAAGACCCAGATCGTCATTTCGCAAGACTGACACCGCAGCATTCCCCAGGAGCCCGACACGATGGACCAGATCGCCCGCACCCTTTCCCTTCCGGAGTCGCCGCGCGAATTCGGCTTTTTCATCGACGGCGAATGGCGGCAGGGCCGCGAATTGGCCGAACAGCGCTCGCCCGCGCATGGCGTGCCGGTGACGCGGGTGGCGCGCTGCACCGCGGGCGACCTGGACGATGCCGTTGCCGCCGCGCGTCGCGCCTTCGAGGATCGCAGCTGGGCCGGCATCTCGGGCGGCGAGCGCGCGGGCGTGCTGCTGCGCGCGGCCGAAATCCTGCGCCGCCGCCGCGACGAGGTCGCCTATTGGGAGGTGCTGGAAAACGGCAAGCCGATCAGCCAGGCGCGGGCCGAGATCGAAGGCTGCATCGCCTGTTTCGAGACTGCCGCCGGCGCCGCCCGGCTGCTGCATGGCGACAGCTTCAACTCGCTGGGCGACGGGCTGTTCGGCATGGTCCTGCGCGAGCCCATCGGCGTGGTCGGGCTGATCACGCCCTGGAACTTTCCCTTCCTGATCCTGTGCGAGCGGGTGCCCTTCATCCTCGCCTCGGGCTGCACGATGGTGGTGAAGCCTTCCGAAGTGACCAGCGCCACCACGCTGATCCTTGCGGAGATCCTGGCCGAGGCCGGCTTGCCGAGGGGTGTCTACAACGTCGTCACCGGACCCGGTGGCACCGTGGGGCAGGCGATGGCCGAACATCCCGACATCGACATGCTGTCCTTTACCGGCTCGACCGGGGTGGGGCGGTCCTGCGTCCACGCCGCCGCCGACAGCAATTTCAAGAAGCTGGGGCTGGAACTGGGCGGCAAGAACCCGATCATCGTCTTTGCCGACAGCGACCTTGAGGATGCCGCCGACGCGGCGGCCTTCGGCATCAGCTTCAACACCGGGCAATGCTGCGTTTCTTCCAGCCGGCTGGTTGTCGAGGCGTCGGTGGCCGACGAGTTCGAGCGCCTGCTGGTCGAGAAGATGCGCCGCATCCGCATCGGCGACCCGCTGGATGATGCGACCCAGGTGGGCGCCATCACCACCGAGGCGCAGAACCGGACGATCCTGGGCTATATCGACAAGGGCCGGCAGGAAGGGGCGCGCCTTCTGGCCGGCGGCGAGGTGCTGGAAATCGGCGCGGGCCGCTTCATCGCGCCGGCGCTGTTCTCGGGCGTGCGCCGGGACATGGCCATCGCGCGGGACGAGATCTTCGGCCCGGTCCTGTCCTCGTTCCGCTTCGAGACCGTGGACGAGGCCATCGCCATCGCCAACGATACCGTCTACGGGTTGGCGGCCTCGCTGTGGACGAAGGATCTGGACAAGGCGCTGACCGTGACGCGGCGCGTTCGTGCGGGCCGGTTCTGGGTCAACACGATCATGGCGGGCGGGCCGGAAATGCCGCTGGGCGGCTTCCGGCAATCCGGCTGGGGCCGCGAGGCTGGCATCTATGGCGTCGAGGAATATACCCAGATCAAGTCGGTCCATGTCGAGATCGGCAAGCGCGCGCATTGGATCAAGTAAGGGGGCGGCGTAATGGCGCAGGGTTACGACTACGTCATCATCGGCGGCGGTTCGGCCGGCTGCGTGCTGGCCGCGCGGCTGTCCGAGGACAGCCAGGCGCGGGTCTGTCTGATCGAGGCCGGGGGCAAGGACAGCAACCCGCTGATCCACATGCCGGTGGGATTCGCCAAGATGACCACCGGGCCGCTGACCTGGGGGCTGGTGACCGCGCCGCAGCGCCATGCCAACAACCGCGAGATCCCCTATGCCCAGGCCCGCGTCCTGGGTGGCGGCTCCTCGATCAATGCCGAGATCTTCACCCGCGGCCACCCGTCCGATTACGACCGCTGGGTCGAGGAGGGCGCCGAGGGCTGGGGCGCGGAGGAGGTGCGGCGCTACTTCCGCCGCTCGGAAGGGAACACGATCCTGTCGGGCGAATGGCACGGCACCGAGGGCCCGCTGGGGGTGTCGAACCTGCCCAGCCCCAATCTCCTCAGCCGCGCCTTCGTGCAAAGCTGCCAGGAGGCCGGCATCCCCTATAATCCCGATTTCAACGGGCCGATGCAGGAAGGCGCGGGCATCTATCAGACGACGATCCGCAACAACCGGCGCTGTTCCGCGGCCGTGGGCTATCTGCGCCCGGTGCTGTCGCGGCCGAACCTGACGGTGCTGACCGGCGCGCTGGTGCTGCGGCTGGTCTTCGAGGGCAGCCGGGCGGTGGGTGTCGAATATGTCGCCGGCAAGGGTGGCGCGCCGGTGGTGGCGCGGGCCGAGCGTGAGGTGATCGTGACCTCGGGCGCCATCGGCTCGCCCAAGCTGTTGATGCTGTCGGGGGTCGGCCCCGCCGATCACCTGCGCAGCCACGGCATCGAGGTGGTGCAGGACTTGCCGGGCGTGGGCCGGAACCTTCAGGACCATTTCGGCATCGACATCGTGGCCGAGTTGGAGGGGCATGAAAGCCTCGACCGCTATGGCAGGCCGCATTGGATGGTCTGGGCCGGGCTGCAATACCTGCTATTCAATTCGGGGCCGGTGACCTCGAACGTCGTGGAGGGCGGGGCCTTCTGGTATGCCGACCGCGAGGCGCCCTGTCCCGATCTGCAATTCCATTTCCTGGCCGGCGCGGGGGCCGAGGCGGGCGTGCCTTCTGTGCCGAAAGGATCTTCGGGGATCACGCTGAACAGCTATACCTTGCGGCCGAAATCGCGGGGCACGGTGACGCTGCGGTCCTCCGATCCGCGCGACAATCCGGTGGTCGATCCGAACTTCCTGGCCGAGCCCGAGGATCTGCGCATCTCGACCGAGGGGGTGAAGATCAGCCGCGAAATCTTCAGCCGGCCTTCGCTGGGGAAATATATCCGCGAATTGCGCTTTCCCGATGCGAATGTGCGCACGCAGGCGGATTACGAGGCCTATGCGCGCCAATACGGCCGCACCTCATACCATCCGACCTGCACCTGCAAGATGGGTCGGGACGAGATGTCGGTGGTCGATCCGCAATTGCGCGTTCACGGGCTGGACGGGCTAAGGATCTGCGACAGTTCGGTCATGCCCTCGCTGATCGGCTCGAACACCAATGCGCCGACGATCATGATCGCTGAAAAGGCATCCGACATGATCCGGGGCAATCACTGAGGCTTTGCGGGGCGCGGCTGTCACCGCGCCCCCGGCGTATCAGTCCCATATGGGCGCGAAGGGCACCCGGTCGCGGTCCACGATGCGGCAATTCGTGCGATTCAAAGCGTCGATCCGGAACATCTCATCCGTCGAAAGCATGAAATCCATGGTCTCCAGATTGGCACGAATATTTTCCGGGTTGGTGGACATGGTGTTCATGCTGAGACCCTTTTGCAGGATCCAGCGCAAGACGACCTGAGCCGCGGATTTTCCATGCGTCTTGCCGATTTCCCCGAATAGCGGGTATTTGAAGACCTCGCCGCGCGCGAGAGAGCAGTATGACGAGAGTGGTATCTCGGTGTCTCTGGCCGCTTCCAACAGGCGCGACTGATCCAGCAGTGGGTGAAACTCGACCTGGTTGGTGACCAGCGGCACATCGACGAGGGCACGTGCCTGGCGCATCATCGTGGCGGTGTAGTTCGACACGCCGATATGGCTGGCCAATCCGGCCTCATATGCCTTTTGCAACAGCCTCAGCGATGGCGTGATGTCGCCTCCGGCCGGTGGCCAGTGCAGAAGCAGCACATCGATCCGGTCGATTCGCAGGGCACGCAGGCTGACCTCGACTGAGGGCAAAAAGCGCGATTCGCTGAAATTCTCGGGCCTGACCTTGGTGATGATGCAAAGACGGTCGCGCGCGATCCCGGTCGCGGCCAGGGCGGCGCCGGTGTCCGCTTCGTTCTCATAACCCTGCGCCGTGTCAAAGGTCCGGTATCCAGCTTGGACCGCCGTATGGATCGCGTCACGCAGAGCGCCACCCTTTAAGGGAAACGTGCCGAATCCCTGCAGGAATCCGGGTTGCAGCAGAATGTTCATCTTGGTCCTCCCTCACATGTTCTTGCATCGCGCAGATCTCGGTTTTCCTCTTGCCGGGACGGGCGGATCACAGATATATAGATAACCAGTTAGTTACTTAAGATGCAATTGCGAAGGAGGAGCGCAATGTCCAAGATCCGGACCGCCAGTCAGGCGGCAGAACTGGTTCGCGATGGCGCGGTGATCGCGGTGAATTCATCTTCGGGATTGCTGTGCCCCGATCATGTCCTGGCGGCCCTGGGCGAGCGCTTTGCGCAGGAAGGTGCCCCGCGCGGCCTGACAACCATCCATCCGATCGCCGCCGGGGACATGTTCGGCACCCCCGGCGTGGACCATATCGCCCATCCCGGCATGATCGCGCGGATCATCGGCGGTTCCTATCCCTCGGGGCCGTCCAATGCCGAGCCGCCGAAGATCTGGCAGCGCATCCTGGCCGAGGAGGTTGCGGCCTATAACGTGCCCTCGGGCATTGTCTTCGACATGCTGCGCGAGGGGGCGGCGCAGCGGCCCGGGGTGCTGACTAAGGTTGGCATGGAAACCTTTGCCGATCCCGCGCTGGAAGGCTGCGCGATGAACGCCAGCGCCCGCGCCGCGCCCATCGTGAAGCGCTTGGCCTTCGAGGGAGAGGACTGGCTGTATTTCCCCGCGCTGCGCCCTGATGTGGCGCTGATCCGCGCGACCACGGCGGACGAGAACGGCAACCTGACCTTCGAGGACGAGGGCGCGACCCTTGGCGCGATGGAAATGGCGCTGGCCGCGCACAACTGCGGCGGCATCGTCATTGCGCAGGTCCGGCGTGTCGCTGCGCAAGGCACGCTGAAGCCGCATGACGTGAAGGTGCCGGGCATCCTGGTCGATGTGATCGTCGAGGCGCCCGATCAGTTGCAGACCACCGCGACGCCGCACGACCCGGCTATCTCGGGCGAGGTCTTCCGGCCGCTGGCCAGTTTCCGCGCGGCGGATTTCAATCCCGGCAAGGTCATCGCCAGGCGCGTCGCACAAGAACTGCGATCGGGATGGGCGGTGAATATCGGCTTTGGCATCTCGGCCAATGTGCCGCGCATCTTGATCGAGGAGGGCCTGCATGGCGCGGTGACATGGGTCATCGAGCAAGGCGCGGTCGGCGGCGTGCCGCTGCTGGATTTCAAGTTCGGCTGCGCCAGCAATGCCGAGGCGTTCGTCGCTTCGCCGCATCAGTTCTGCTATTTCCAGGCGGGCGGTTTTGACTGTTCCTTGCTGTCTTTCCTGGAAATCGACGCCGAGGGCTCGGTCAATGTCAGCCGACTTGCCGCGACGCCGCATCGGACGGCGGGGGCGGGCGGTTTCGTCGACATTACCGCGAGGGCGAAGCGGATCGTCTTTTCCGGTAACTTCAACGCCGGGGCGAAGATGCGAATTGAAGATGGCCGACTGGTGATTGACCGCGAGGGCAAGGTTGCCAAGATCGTGCCAAAGGTTGATCAGGTAAGCTTCTCGGGCCGGCGCGCGGTAGCACAGGGGCAGGAGATCACCTATGTCACCGAGCGTTGCGTGTTGCGTCTGTTGCCCGAGGGGCTGACGGTGACCGAGATCGCGCCTGGCGTCGACTTGCGGCGGGATGTGCTGGATCAGGCCGCAACGCCCATGCGCGTGGCGGATGACCTTAGGGAAATGGATGCGGCGCTGTTTCGCGACACGCCGATGGGGCTGGCGCTGTGAGCGAAGATCAGCGCCTCGATCTGTGTATCGAGGCGGATATCGCACGGCTGACCATCCGCCGCCCGGATAAGCTGAATGCCCTGGACGCCGAAATGGTGAACGGATTGCTGCCGCTCTGCCGCCGGATCGAGCGATCCGACGCGCGGGTGGTGATCCTGACCGGCGAGGGTGGCCGCTCATTCTGCGCGGGCGGCGATATTGCCGCCTGGTCGCAATTGTCGCCCGACGATTTCGGCCGCCGCTGGCTGTGCGACGGCCATGCCGTCTTCGACGCGCTGGCCCGCCTGGTGCAGCCGGTGATCGTGGTGCTGAACGGGCATTGCCTTGGCGGTGGGCTGGAGCTGGCGGCCTGCGCCGACTACCGCCTGGCCGAGGCGCATGTGCGGCTCGGCTTGCCCGAAACCTCGCTTGGCATCATCCCCGGCTGGTCGGGAACGCAACGTGCGGTGCGTCGATTCGGTGCCAGTGCGGTGCGTCGGATGGCGCTGTTCGGCGAAGTTTTCGGCGCCGAGGAAGCGCAGCGCCTCGGGCTGGTCGATCAGGTCGTCCCGACAGGCGCTGGCATGGCTGCCGCCGAGGCGCTGGCTGCGCGGGTGATTGCCCGCGCCCCGCGCGCAACAGAAATCACCAAGATGCTGGTCAACGCCGCCGAGGGCGAGGAACGCGAGCGCGTGCTCGAGGTGCTGGCCGGCAGCGTCGCCGCCGCATCCGGCGATCTGCGGGAAGGGCTAGCGGCGTTTCGCGAAAAGCGCTCTGCAAGGTTCGGAGCGACGGGCCGAGGGGAGAAGATGGAATGAAAGCCGAGGATCGCGAGTTTCTTGCCGGGCTTTTCGACGCGGCGGTGGCTGCTGCCGATCCCAAAACCGCGCTGGCCGCGCATCTGCCGGATCGTCCCAGGGGTCGCACGGTCGTGGTCGGCGCCGGCAAGGGTGCGGCGCAACTGGCGGCGGCGTTCGAGCGCCTGTGGGACGCGCCGGTGGAGGGAGTGGTGGTCACGCGCTACGGCTATGGTTGCGATACCCGCAATATCCGCGTGATCGAGGCCGCGCATCCCGTTCCCGATCAGGCTGGGCTCGCCGCAACTGGGGCCTTGTTCGAGGCCGTGCGGGGGCTGAGCAAGGATGATCTGGTCGTGGCGCTGGTTTGCGGCGGGGGCTCGGCGCTGCTTCCTGCCCCGCCCGAGGGATTGACACTGAACGATGAGATCGAGCTGAATCGCATCCTGCTGGCCAGTGGTGCGCCGATCTCGGTGATGAATGTGATCCGCAAGCAGGTCTCACGTATCAAGGGCGGCAGGCTGGCGCTCGCGGCGCATCCGGCGCGGGTGGTGTCGCTGGTCGTCTCGGACGTGCCGGGAGACGACCCGGCGCAGGTGGCCTCGGGTCCGACGGTGCCGGACGCCGCCACCCGCCGGGACGCGCGGCGTCTGCTTGAAACATGGCGGATCGAGGTGCCACCGCGTCTGGCTGAATGGTTCGCGGGTGAGGACGGCCTGCCGCCGGATCCCGCCGATCCTTGTTTTGCCGGACATGAGGTTCGCGTGGTGGCTTCGGCGCGCCTGTCGCTGGAAGCCGCCGCCGCGCGGGCCGGGGCGGCGGGCGTTCCGGCGGTGATCCTGTCGGACGCGATCGAGGGCGAGGCACGCGACGTGGCACGCGTCCATGCCGCCATCGCCCGCGAGGTCGCGACCCAAGGCCGGCCTTTCACGCGCCCGGTGGCGATCCTGTCGGGCGGCGAGACGACCGTAACGCTGCGCGGGAATGGCAAGGGCGGGCGCAACAGCGAATTCCTACTGGCTTTCGGTTTGGGTATCGAAGGGTTGCCCATCGCCGCGCTGGCCGCCGATACCGACGGCATCGACGGATCCGAGGACAACGCCGGTGCCTTCGCCGATGGGGACAGCGCGGCGCGGCTGCGGGCCTTGGGGCGCGATCCGGCAGCGATGCTGGCCGGGAACGATGCCTGGTCCGCTTTCGCCGCCTTGGGCGACCTGTTCGCCCCTGGCCCGACCGGCACCAATGTCAACGACTTCCGGGCCATCCTGGTCCGATAGGTCCGGGGCGCCGACGACCGCGCCGCCGCCCCGTGATCTCAGGCAGGAACCGGCGCGTCCTCGCGCAGCAGGCCCTTGTCTTTCAGCGCTGCCCAGAACGCGGCCGGAATGGGGTGCTGGAACCATTCCAGATTCTGCTCAAGCTGCTGGACGGTCCGCGTGCCGGCGCAGAAGGCCGGGACGGCCGGATGTGCCACGACGAATTGCAATGCCGCCGCCGCCAGGGGGACGCCGTATTCGGCGCAGACCGCCTCGATCTTTGCCACACGGTCCATGATCTCGGCCGGGGCAGGGGCGTAGTTGTATTTTGCGCTCGGCTTCGCACCCGTGGCGAGGATCCCCGAGTTGAAGCCGCCGCCCACGACCACCGCCGCACCGCGCTCCTCGCAAAGCGGCAGGAACGCGTCCAGCGCGTCCTGTTCCAGCAGCGTATAGCGACCGGCCAGCAGGAAGCAGTCGAAATCGCGTTGCTTCAACGCCTCATGGCAGACCTGCCATTCATTCACGCCGACGCCGATAGCCTTCACGACCTTCTCGTCGCGCAATCGGTCCAGCGCCTTGTAGCAGCCGTCCATGGCCTGGCGGAATACCTCGTGTTGCTCGGTGCCGCGCGTATAGACGTCGATGTCGTGGATGAACAGGATGTCGATGTGCTCCAGCGCCAGCCGTTGCAGGCTGTCTTCGAAGGCGCGCATCGTGCCATCGTAACTATAGTCGAACTCTATTGCGAATGGGGCGGCATTGACCCAGGGTGCGAAGTCGATGCTGTCGCGTCGCGCCGGGCGCAGCAGGCGGCCCACTTTCGAGGACAACACGAAATCGTCGCGCTTGCGCCAGCGCAGCGCCTCGGAGGTGCGCAGTTCGGACAGGCCATGGCCATACATCGGCGCGGTGTCGAAATAGCGCACGCCGGCATCCCAGGCGTGATCGAACATGGCGCGTGAGGTCTGGTCGTCGATCTCGCGGAAAATATTGCCGACCGGTGCGGTGCCGAAGGCAAAGCCGGTCACCTCCAGATCCGTGCGGCCGAACTTTCGTTTGTCGGATGGTTTCATCGGCTTCCTCCCATAAGTAACCAATTAGTTATAATTGGCATGAGTCCACGCCACGGATCAAGCGGATTTCCAAACCGCCGACGGTTTTGGCGCTTGACGCAAGGAAGGCGCCTAAAATAAAGTAACTGGATAGTTACATACCGGGAGGGGATTCGAGGATGTATCTGAACGATACCCAGCTGCAGGTGCGCGACATGGCCCGCGCCTTCGCCGACGAGGTCATCCGGCCTGCAGCCGAGGCGCTGGACCGCGACGAGCGTTTCCCGGCCGAGATCTATGACGAGATGGCCAAGCTGGGCCTGTTCGGCATCGGTGTGCCGGAAAGCATGGGCGGGCCGGGCTTCGACACGCTGACCTATGCCGTGGTGATGGAGGAACTGTCGCGCGGCTATGCCAGCGTGGCCGATCAATGCGGTCTGCTGGAGTTGATCTCGACGCTTCTGGTGCGCCACGGCACGGAAGTGCAGCGCAAGCTGCTGCCCGAGATCCTGGCGATGCGCCAGAAGGTCGCCTATTGCATCACCGAGCCCGAAGCCGGGACCGATGTTTCCGGCATCCGCACCACGGCGGTGCGCGACGGCGATGGCTGGGTGCTGAACGGCGGCAAGATCTGGATCCACAACGCACCCGTCGCCGACCTGGGCTTCGTCCTGGCCCGCACCGACAAGGAGGCCGGCAATCGCGGCATGTCGATCTTCATCGTCGACCTGCACGCGGCGGGGGTCGAGCGCGGCCCCAAGGAACACAAGATGGGTCAACGCGCCAGCCAGGTGGGAGCCCTGACCTTCACCGATGTGCGGCTTGGCGCGGATGCCCTGCTGGGCGATCCGGGGCGCGGCTTCCACATGATGATGAGCGTGCTGGACAAGGGCCGCGTCGGCATTGCCGCACTGGCGGTCGGCATCGGGCAGGCGGGGCTCGAGGCCGCGCTGGACTATGCCGGGACGCGCAAGCAGTTCGGCAAGCAGATCGCCGAGTTCCAAGGCGTGCAATGGCTGCTGGCCGATATGGCCAAGGATATCGAGGCCGCGCGGCTTCTGGTTCATTCGGCCGCGTCCAAGATCGACAACGGGCAGGACGCGACCAAGGCCTGCTCGATGGCGAAATGCTTTGCCGGCGACATGGCGGTGGCGCGCACGGCGGATGCGGTGCAGGTCTTCGGCGGCTCGGGCTATATCCGGGGCTTCGAGGTCGAGCGGCTGTATCGCGACGCCAAGATCACCCAGATCTACGAGGGCACGAACCAGATCCAGCGCATGATCATCGCCCGCGAATTGCTGAAGAAGGGCGCCCAGTCATGACACAGGTCGCTCTTGTCACCGGATCCTCGCGCGGGATCGGGCTTGCCGCCGCCGAGGCACTGGCCCGCGAAGGTTTTGCCATCGCCGTGAACGGTCCCATCGATGATGCCGAATTGCAGGCGGCCGTCGCACGCATCGCCGCGCTTGGCGTGCCGGTCGTGGCGGCGCCCTTCGACGTGACCGACATCGCCGGCCATGACGCCGCTCTGCAACGGATCGAGGATGCGCTTGGCCCCCTGACCACGCTGGTCAACAATGCGGGCGTGGGCGTGCTGCAACGCGGCGACCTGCTTGAGGTTAGCGAGGCAAGCTGGGACCGCTGCCTGACCGTCAACAGCAAGGCGATGTTCTTCCTGTCGCAAGCCTTCGCCCGCCGCCTGCTGGCGCGGGAACGCCCGGAAAACCTGTTCCACGCCATCGTCAACGTCACCTCGTCGAACGCGATCGCGGTGGCGGTGCAGCGGTCGGAATATTGCGCCTCCAAGGCGGCCGCCGCTATGGTCTCCAAGGCTTTGGCCGTGCGGCTCGGGCCGGAAAACATCGCGGTCTATGACGTGCAGCCCGGCCTGATCGCGACCGAGATGACCGCCCCCGTGATCGACGCCTATCGCCAGCGCGCGGAAGAAGGGTTGACCCTGTTTCCCCGCATCGGCCAGCCCGCCGACATGGGCGCCATCATCGCATCGCTGGCCTCGGGCCGGCTTCCCTATACCACCGGACAGGCGATCTCGGCCGATGCCGGGATGCTGGTTCCGCGTTTCTGAAAGCTGCCATCATGAAAATCGCACTTCCCGACACGCAAGGCCGCATGGCCGACTACACGCTGACCGGCGCCCCCATCGCGCAGGCCATCCTGCCTTTGAGCCCGGCCCGCATCGTCTATTCCGCCGCCCATGTGGTCGCCGACCCCTTCACCGCCAATGACCCTTCCGGGCGCGCGGCGGTGGATTGGGACAAGACGATGGCGTTCCGCCGCTACCTGGCCGGCCTCGGCCTTGGCATTGCCGAGGCGATGGATACGGCGCAGCGCGGCATGGGCCTCGACTGGCCCGGCGCGCTGGAACTGATCCGCCGGACCAAGGCGGAACTGCCCGAGGCTTTGGTCGGCAATGGCTGCGGCACCGATCACCTGGACCCGTCGGACGCGAAGACGCTGGACGACGTCATCCGCGCCTATCTGGAGCAGGTCGAGGCGATCCAGGCCGTCGGCGGCCGCATCGTGCTAATGGCCAGCCGCGCTCTGGCCCGCGTCGCGACCTGCCCCGAAGATTACCTGCATGTCTATGACAAGGTGCTGTCGGCCTGCGACCAGCCGGTGATCCTGCACTGGCTGGGCGAGATGTTCGATCCTGCCCTGGCCGGCTATTGGGGCGGTTCGGATTTCGACGCCACGCTGGAGACCGTTCTGGCGGTGATCGAGCAGAACCTTGCCAGGGTGGACGGCATCAAGATGTCGCTCTTGGACAAGGACAAGGAGATCGCCTTGCGCCGCCGCCTGCCGGCGGGCGTGAAGATGTATACCGGCGACGATTTCAACTATCCCGAACTGATCGAGGGCGATGAGCAGGGGTTCAGCCACGCGTTGCTGGGGATCTTCGATCCGCTGGCCCCCGCTGCCGCCTTCGCGGTGAACCGGCTGGCTGAAGGCGACAAGGCTGGTTTCCGTGCCACCCTGGACCCGACCGTGCCGCTGGCCCGCACGATCTTCCGCGCACCGACGCAGTATTACAAGACCGGTGTGGTCTTCCTGGCCTGGCTGAACGGTTTCCAGGACCATTTCATCATGCTGAGCGGCCATCAGGCGATGCGGCCCTTGCCCTATTTCACCGAGGTCTTCCGGCAGTCGGATGCCTGCGGTCTTCTGCGTGATCCCGAACTGGCGGTGCGGCGGATGAAATCGCTGCTGGCCGTCTATGGCGCCTGACGATGCGCGACTTCAGTCATGACATTTCCGCGCTCGCGCTGAATACCGCCACGCTTGGCCACAATGTCGAGGGGGCAGGGGCCGGCTGGTCGCCCGAGCTTACCATCGACGCCTGCGCCGAGCGCGGCTATGGCGGCATCGTCTTCTGGCGGCGCGAGATTGGGTCCCGCGCTGCACGGATTGCCGCCCATGCCCGTGCGGCCGGGCTGACGGTGGCGGGGCTCTGCCGGACCCCCTTCCTCGTTGGACCCCTGGCGCCGCAGAGCCGACAGGCGGTGATGGACGATTTCCATGCTTCGATCGACATGGCGGCGGAGCTGGGCGCACCGGTTCTGACCATCGTCACCGGCGGGGTCGAACCGGGCACCCACGGCGTCGTCGAAAGCCTGCGCCTTATCACCGACCGTGTGGCCGAGGCAGCGCCCTATGCCGCCGCGCGCGGCGTCAAGCTGGCACTGGAGCCGTTGAACCCGGTCTATGGCGGCAATCGCTCTTGCCTGACCACCCTGCGCGACGCGTTGGACATCTGCGACACCATCGGCGCGCCGAATCTTGGCGTGGCGGTCGATGTCTATCATGTCTGGTGGGACACCGACCTGCCCAGGCAACTGGCCCGCGCGGGCGACCGCATCTTCGGCTATCATCTTTGCGATTGGCTGGCCGAGACAACCGATGTGCTCTTGGATCGCGGCATGATGGGCGATGGCGTGGCCGATCTGAAGACCATCCGTTCTGCGGTCGAAGCGGCCGGCTACAACGGCCTTTGCGAGGTCGAGATCTTCTCGGCAGGCAACTGGTGGAAACGCGATCCAGCCGAAGTGCTCGATACCATCGTCACGCGCTTCCGATCCGTCTGTTGATAATTTCAGGAGGAAATCATGAAGATCCTTGTCCCCGTAAAGCGGGTGATTGATTACAACGTAAAACCGCGCGTTCGCGCTGACGGCTCCGGTGTCGATCTTGCGAATGTGAAGATGTCGATGAACCCGTTCGACGAGATCGCGGTCGAGGAGGCGATCCGTCTGAAGGAGAAGGGCCAGGCCGAGGAGGTGATCGCGGTCTCGATCGGCGTCAAGCAGGCGGCCGAGACGCTGCGCACGGCGCTCGCGATGGGCGCCGACCGGGCGATCCTGGTGGTGGCCGCGGACGACGTGCATCAGGACATCGAGCCCTTGGCGGTGGCGAAGATCCTCGCCGCGGTGGCCAAGGGCGAGGGCACCGAGCTGATCATCGCCGGCAAGCAGGCGATCGACAACGACATGAACGCCACCGGCCAGATGCTGGCGGCGCTGCTCGGCTGGGCGCAGGCCACCTTCGCCTCGAAACTCGAGATCGAGGGCGGCAAGGCCAAGGTCACCCGCGAGGTCGACGGCGGCCTCCAGACCATCGCGGTGGCGCTGCCGGCGGTGGTCACCGCCGACCTGCGGCTGAACGAACCGCGCTACGCGAGCCTGCCGAACATCATGAAGGCCAAGAAGAAGCCGCTCGATGAAAAGACCCCGGGCGATTACGGCGTCGACGTCGCGCCGCGTCTCGAGGTGGTCTCGGTGCGCGAGCCCGAGGGCCGCAAGGCCGGCATCAAGGTCGGCTCGGTCGACGAGCTGGTGGGCAAGCTGAAAGAAGCGGGGGTGATCTGATGGCCGTTCTTCTGTTGGGTGAAGTCACCGATGGCGCGCTGAACCGCGACGCGACCGCCAAGGCGGTGCAGGCGGTCAAGGCTCTGGGCGATGTGACCGTGCTGGTGGCGGGCGCGCAGGCGCAAGCCGCCGCGGCCGAGGCCGCGACGATCGCCGGCGTCGCGAAGGTGCTGGTGGCGGAGAATGCGCTCTACGGCCACCGCCTGGCCGAGCCGACCGCGGCGCTGATCGTGTCGCTGGCCGGCGATTACGACCACATCGCCGCCCCGGCGACCACCGATGCCAAGAACGTCATGCCCCGCGTCGCGGCGCTCTTGGACGTGATGGTGCTGTCGGACGTCTCGGCCGTGATCGATGCCGAGACCTTCGAGCGGCCGATCTATGCCGGCAACGCCATCCAGACCGTAAAGTCGAAGGACGCGAAGAAGGTCTTCACCATCCGCACCGCCAGCTTCGACGCGGCGGGGATCGGCGGCAACGCCCCGGTCACCGAGACCGCCGCCGCCGCCGATCCCGGCCTGTCCTCCTGGGTGGCCGACGAGGTGGCGCAGAGCGACCGCCCCGAGCTGACCTCGGCCAAGCGGGTGGTCTCGGGCGGCCGCGGCCTCGGCTCGAAGGAGAGCTTCGCGATCATCGAAGAGCTGGCCGACAAGCTCGGCGCCGCGGTGGGCGCGTCGCGGGCGGCGGTCGACTCGGGCTATGCCCCGAACGACTGGCAGGTCGGCCAGACCGGCAAGGTGGTCGCCCCCGAGCTTTACGTCGCGGTGGGCATCTCCGGCGCCATCCAGCACCTTGCGGGGATGAAGGACAGCAAGGTGATCGTGGCGATCAACAAGGACGAGGAGGCACCGATCTTCCAGATCGCCGATTACGGCTTGGTCGGCGACCTGTTCAGCGTCGTCTCGGAACTCACAGGGAAGCTGTAGGGGCAGGAGTCATGAAGGTTATCCGATCCCGGTTGACGGGCCGGTGGGCAAGATGCTGGGCCATCTGGGGCGTCATCCCTATCGCCCGGTGCATATGCACTTCAAGGTGACGGCAGACGGCATGGCCGGCAGAGCCGATCAGAGGTGACCTCAAGCATCTTGCTGCAACACCGCCTGAATGGCGGTTTTGGGCCGATCGTCATCTCACCGCAGCACATAGCGTGTCCTGGACTTCGGGCATGCGGTCAGCGGAGTGGCAAGATTATCTGTGGCATATGTCGATCTGATCGAGGTGGCGGGAAGACGTGTCGATCTTTTCGGCTCGCATCGACATGTTCTGGTTTGGAGGGGGTGTCCTACGCACCGAGCGTCCCTTGAGAAATCCTTGATTGGAGTGCTTGGAGCACCGTAGTTGGACTTTTTTTAAAGAGACTCATGGTGTCTGCTTTGAAAATATGCCATCATAAGCGTCATGGCGACCGAAAGATCTCAAAACCTGAAGAAGGTTCTTGATGCAGTACCCACAGGGTATCTGATCGATGCCGCGTGGCTCACCGCGCATGGTGTCGCCTACGAGACCTTTCGCGACTATGTCAAGCGCGGCTGGCTCGAGCGAGTTACCCGAGGCCTTTTCCGTCGCCCGTTTCCGGGCACTTCTGCTTCGGATACGATCGACTGGAAGATCTGCCTGCTCTCAGTCCAGCACATCATGCGCTACGATGTCCATGTCGGTGGCATGACGGCGCTCGCCCAGCAGGGTCACGGTCATTACCTGCGCCTGGGCGGCAACGCCCCGGTATGGGTCTATGGCGAAGCGATACCGAACTGGCTTTCGAAGCTGCCGCTGAACGCGCCGATCGAGACGCGCAGCAGGTCTCTTTTTGGCGATCCGAAGCTGGGCCTTCCCGATGATACCACGGATGCCGGGCAAACCCTTCCTTGGGACTGGCAGCTCAGGATGTCGTCTCCCGAACGGGCAATCCTCGAAGCTATCGATGAGCTGCCCGACCATGAAAGCTTTCACAACCTCGACATGGTATTCGAGAGCCTGACGACGCTGCGCCCGAAGATGCTGTCGGCGCTGCTGTACAGTTGCAGGAAGATCAAGGTGAGGCGGCTGTTCTTCGTCTTCGCTGATCGCCACGGCCACCCATGGCGCAAGCGCCTTGATCCCGAGGAATTCAACCTTGGCAGCGGCGACCGCGCCTTGGTAAAGGGCGGCAGGATACACCCACGGTACCGTATCGTGGTGCCGGAGGAATTCGTAGCGACTGAGGCTGGCGATGGCACGTGAGGATTATGAAATCCAAGTCGCGCTGCTCGTGCGCCTGCTCCCGCATGTCGCGAAGGAAAAGGCATTCGCGCTCAAGGGCGGCACGGCGATCAATCTGTTCTACCGCGATCTGCTCCGCCTGTCGGTCGATATCGATCTGACCTACCTGCCGATCAAGGATCGCCGTGAAAGCCTCGCTGAGAT
>NZ_JAEN01000031.1:0-34689 GCF_000518925.1 Paracoccus sp. J39
CACCCGATCCCATCCCGAACTCGGCCGTTAAGTGCCGTCGCGCCAATGGTACTGCGTCAAAAGACGTGGGAGAGTAGGTCACCGCCAGACCTGAAAAGAAGCGATCCGTCTCTCAAGAACGAAGCAGTGCGTATCAGAACGATCCGCAAAAAATGCCGCGGGGTAGAGCAGCCCGGTAGCTCGTCAGGCTCATAACCTGAAGGCCGCAGGTTCAAATCCTGCCCCCGCAACCATCTTTACTTGCGACCCCGCTGCATCCGCCGCGGGGTTTTTGCGTTGCGCGGAAAGCGTAAGGATTCCGGCAAGATCGCCCTGAATGTCGATCTCGATCCGATCCTCCCCCGGCGTCAGCACGATCCGGTCGATCAGCGAGCGGATGATCTCCGCCGCCTCGATGCGCTGCGTCTCGTCGTCGCTCTGCAGCGTCTCGTAGAGCTGCTGCACCCGCGCCCGGTATTGCAGCGCCATCGAGGGATGCAGCAGGGGCGGGGGCTCGTCGGTACTGGCCAGGAAATCCTGCAGCTCCGCCTTGCGGGCGCGCAGCTTGTCGCCGCGCTCCTTCACCGCCTCGATCGAGATGGCGTCCCGCATGTAGAGATCCATCAGCTTCTCCTCCTCGCGGGCGATCCGCTTCAGTTCCGCCTCGGCCTTGTCGATGCCGGCGCCGCTTTCCATGCGCAGCCGGTTGGTCTCCCTCGTATAGGCGTCGCAGAACTCGGCGAAGAGGTCGGGGTCGACCAGGCGGGTGCGCAGGGCGTTCAGCACCCGAGATTCCAGCTCGTCGCGGCGGATGTTCATCCGGTTGTCGCAGGTGCCCTTGTTGCGCGCCGTCGAGCAGCCGATCAGCTCCTTCGAGATCGCCGAATAGCCGCCGCCGCAGCAGGCGCACTTGGTCAGCCCCGAAAACAGGTATTTGGGCCGCCGGCGGTAGTTCACCTTGCGGACGTCGGCGTTGCCGCGCGCGTCGCGCGCGACCGTATTGTCCTTCTGCCGCGCCTTCACGGCGTTCCAGAGATCGTCGTCGAGGATGCGCAGTTCCGGCACCTCCTGGATTACCCAGTCCTCTTCCGGATTGGGACGCGCCTGGCGCTTGCCGGTATCGGGATCCTTGATGAAGCGCTGCCGGTTCCAGACGATCCTGCCGACATACATCTCGTTGTTGAGGATGCCATTGCCGCGCCGCGGGTTGCCGTTGATGGTGCTGAAGCCCCAGTCGCCGCCCGAGGGCGCGGGGATGCCGTCCTTGTTCAATGCCACGGCGATGGCCTTGGCCGATTTGCCGGCGGCGTAGTCGCGGAAGATGCGGCGCACGACCTCGGCCTGCGCCTCGTTGATCATCCGGTCGCCGCGGATCGGCTCGCCGTTGCCGTCGAACTTCTTGACCACATCGTAGCCGTAGGCATTGCCGCCGCCGGATTTGCCGGCCTCGACGCGGCCGCGCTGGCCACGCCGGGTCTTGTCGGCCAGGTCCTTGAGGAACAGCGCGTTCATCGTGCCCTTCAGCCCGACATGCAATTCGCTGATCTCGCCCTCCGACAGGGTGAACATCTTCACATCGGCGTAGCGCATGCGCTTGTAGATGCCGGCGATGTCCTCCTGGTCCCGGCTGATCCGGTCCAGAGCCTCGGCCAGCACCATGTCGAAGCGGCCGCGCGCGGAATCCAGGATCAGCGCCTGGAGGCCGGGGCGCTGGATCATGCTGGCGCCGGAGATGGAATGGTCGGAATATTCCTCGACCACCTGCCAGCCTTCCTTCTCGGCCCGCAGCCGGCACATGCGGAACTGGTCGGCGATCGAGGCATCGCGCTGCTGGTCGGACGAATAGCGGGCGTAGACGGCAACCTTCACGGCGGCTCTCCCTGTCGGATCAGGAGGCGCCGGGTTCCCTGGTCTTTTTCCGCGCCTCGAAATTGTCCCTGGCGGCTTGCCTGCCCAGCAGGCGCACCAGTCTGACGAGGCGCGGGTCGGGATTGCCGCGGGGCGTGAAGCCGAGTTCCGGCGCGCCGAGCAGCAGGGCGTCGAGCAGCGCCTCGCGTTCGCTCCGCGTCATCGTGGCCTGGGTTCGGGAGGCTGGCAAGGTCATAATCGCCAGCATCGGCGCCGAAATCCGCATAAGCAATGGAAATCGCTGTGGAATAATCGGCGGTGAATGGCATGGGCCGGGGTGCGGCAGGGCAGGGTGGCGTAGAGCGGCGCGTTCCGGCGTCGTGCAATGACTTGCCGGAATCCGGGATCAGCGCGACCGATGCCGGCGCCAGACCTCGATCATCCAGCCCAGCATCACCGCATTGAGGACATGCCACAGGAAATGCGTGCCGAAGGGCAGGGCGCCGCAGAGGGGCTGATCCAGCGTGCGGAAGGTCAGCGAGACGATCAGGATCCCGGCGCCGACGGCGAGGCCGCGCGCCGTTTCCGGCAGGCGTCTGCGCAGCAGCAGCGCATAGATCAGAATCAGCAGCGGCACCGGCGCATAGCTGGCAGACGAGCCGAGGCCGGGGATCATCGCGAAGACCGGCACCGTCGCGGCGGCGTAGGGAATGAAGCCCGCCGTTACCAGGGCGGCGATCCAGGGACGCGCCCCGAAATAGTCCCGTGTGGCGGCGAAGACGTAGAGCAGGATGAAGCCGACGATCGGCAGCACGTCCATCAGCCCGGTCATAGGCCCGGATCGAGACGTCCTGATGGCCGTAAGCGACCGGCACCGAGTAGTCGTTGGTCTTGTAGCGCACCAGAGATTGCGACGAGACGCGCCCGGTCGCCTGATCGCAGGCATCAAACGGTGCCGCCGGGAGCGGGCGCATCGCGGCGAGGTCGCGCTGCAATCTCTCGCCGATCGTTTCGCTTTCGCCGCGCAGGACATCGAGCTGGCGCCGCTCGCATTGCTCCTCCAGCCAGAGGTTGAACGCGTCCCAGGTCGCGAATTCCGGCATCGGCACCATGAAGTTGCGACGACAATAGCCCACCAGGCCTTCGACATTGCCTTTGTCGTTACCCTTGCCCGGGCGGCCATACCGATCCCGGATCAGGTAATGCGACAGGAAACCGCTGAACAGCGAAGCACGCTTGCGGGTGCCGTCTGGCAGGATCTTCGCCACCAGACAGCGGTCGTTGTCATAGACGATCGACTGAGGAACCGCCTCGAAGAAGGAGAAGGCGTGGATGTGACCGTCAACCCAGGCTTCGGCCAACCGGATCGACAAGAAATATCTCTACCGGATGCTGAGCAATCGCGCCTATATCGGCGAGGCGGTCCACAAGGGCGAGCTACCCCGGCGAGCATGACGCCATCATCGACACCGGGATGTGGGACAAGGTCCACGCCATCCTGACCGAAAGCCCGCGCAAGCGTGCCGCGCGCACCCGCGCGGAGACACCAGCGCTGCTGAAGGGGCTGCTGTTCGGGCCGGACGGCGCAGCGTTCTCGCCGACACACACCCGCAAGGGCGGCAGACTCTACCGCTACTACGTCAGCCAGACGGTGCTGAAGCACGGCGCGGGGGCGTGCCCCGTCGGCCGCGTCCCTGCGGGCGAGATCGAGGCGGCCGTGCTCGACCAGTTGCGCGCCGTGTTCCGCCAGCCCGAGATCGTTGCGGGGACGTGGAAGGCGGCGCGGGCCCACACCGACGACATCACCGAGGCCGATGCCCGCGCGGCGCTGCAGCAGATCGACCCGCTTTGGGACGAACTCTTCCCCGCCGAGCAGGCTCGCATCGTGGCGCTGCTAGTCGAGAGCGTGGACATCGGCACGGACGGGCTCAACGTCCGGCTGCGCGTCGACGGGCTCAGCGGTTTGGCCCGCGAGATGCTGGCCGGCGACATCGGAGAAGCTGCATGACCCGCGGGGTTCCGATCCCGGAGACCGTGACGCTCCGCGTGCCGTTCCGCATCGTGAAGCGCGGCGGGCGCAAGGAGATGCACCTCCCCGATGGGGCCGCGACCCAGCGCCGCCCCGACGATGCCCTCGTCAAGGCACTGGCCCGGGCCTTCCGCTGGAAACGGATGCTGGAATCGGGCGAGTTCGCCACCATTGCCGAACTTGCGGAACGTGAGGGGATCGCGGTGTCCTACGTCACCCGGCTTCTGCGACTGACGCTCCTCGCGCCGGACATCGTGGAGGCCATTCTCGACGGGCGGCAGGGACCGGCGGTGACGCTGGGGCGATTGATGGAGCCGTTCCCACTGGGGTGGAAGCGCAAGTGCCCCTTGATGACAAGCAGTGACAGGAATGGGCACTGATGGACTGGCTTACCCCGGCTTCCCCTGCTAGGATCTCCGAAATCTTCGAGAGGACAGGGATGGTTATGCAGCCCGAACCCGCGATGACTGTTCGCGACGTCGCTGGTTACCTGAACGTCGATGAAAAGACGGTCTACCGCCTGGCCAAGCGGGGTGAACTGCCCGGCTTCAAGGTTGCAGGCGCGTGGCGCTTCAAGAGGGCCGATCTGGATGCATGGATCGATCAACAAAAGCAGGCTGCGCAAGATAATTCCGGGGGCGGGCATTGAGTGAACTGAACATCAGCAATTTCATCTGGAACATCGCCGATGATATCCTGCGCGACGTCTATGTCCGGGGAAAGTACCGGGATGTCATTCTGCCGATGACGGTTATTCGGCGTCTCGACGCGGTGCTGGAGCCGACCAAGGACGCCGTGCTCGCGATGAAGACACAGCTCGACAAGGCTGGAGTTGCCAATCAGCACGCCGCGTTGTGCCAGGCGTCCGGGGAAGCGTTCTACAACACCTCGCAGTTCCGCCTGCGCGACCTCACATCCCGCGCGCGTCGCCAGCAGCTGAAGGCGGATTTCGAGGCTTACCTCGATGGCTTCTCCCCGAACGTCCAGGAAGTGCTGGACAAATTCAAGTTCCGCAATCAGATCCCGACATTGGTCGAAGCCGACGCGCTCGGCTTCCTGCTCGAGAAGTTTCTCGATCCATCGGTCAACCTCAGTCCGAAGCCCGTGCTGCACGCCGATGGCACCGTTCGCCTGCCGGGCCTCGACAACCACTCGATGGGCACGATCTTCGAGGAGCTGATCCGACGCTTCAACGAAGAGAACAACGAGGAAGCCGGCGAGCACTTCACCCCGCGCGACGTGGTGGAGCTCATGTCCCATCTCATCTTCATGCCGATCGCCGACGACATCCAGTCGGGCACCTACCTCGTTTACGACGGGGCATGCGGCACCGGCGGCATGCTGACCGTGGCGGAGGAGACATTCACCAGGCTCGCGACCGACCACGGCAAGGAGGTCTCGGTTCATCTGTATGGCCAGGAGGTCAACCCCGAGACCTTCGCCATCAGCAAGGCCGACCTGATCCTGAAGGGCGAAGGGCTCGAAGCCGAGAACATGAAATTCGGCTCCACGCTCTCGTCGGATGCCTTCCCGTCCCACGAGTTCGACTTCATGCTGTCGAACCCGCCCTACGGCAAATCGTGGAAGACCGATCTCGAACGCATGGGCGGGAAGAAGGACATCCGCGATCCCCGCTTCCTGATCGAGCATGGTGGCGACCCCGAGTTCAGCCTGATCACCCGTTCGAGCGACGGCCAGATGGTGTTTCTGGCCAACATGCTCAGCAAGATGAAGACCGCGTCGCCCCTCGGCAGCCGCATTGCCGAGGTTCACAACGGATCGTCGCTCTTCACCGGCGACGCCGGGTCGGGCGAGAGCAATGTCCGGCGCTGGGTCATCGAGAATGACTGGCTGGAGGCCATCGTCGCCCTGCCGCTGAACATCTTCTACAACACCGGGATCGCGACCTACATCTGGGTGCTCAGCAACCGCAAGGCAGAACACCGCCGCGGCAAGGTGCAACTCATCGACGCCACGTCCTGGTTCAGGCCGCTCCGCAAGAACCTTGGCAAGAAGAACTGCGAACTGGGGCCCGACGATCTTCGCCGGATCACCGACGCCTTCATGCAGGGCCGCGAGGACGAGACGTCGAAAATCTTCCCCAACGCGGCGTTCGGCTACTGGAAGGTCACCATCGAGCGCCCGTTGCGCCTGAAGGTCGAATTGACGGATGCTGCGCTGCGCCGCTTCCGCAGGGCCTGCGCCGATGTGGGCGAGGACGATCTGGCGCGCGCGGTCGAGGCGGTCGCCGACCATGCGGGCGCCGGCCCGCATCTCGACTTCAACCGGTTCGCAATGCAGGCCGAGGCGGCCGCCGCCGGGCTTGGCATCCGGATGACCGCCAAGCGGCAGAAGCTGCTGATGTCGGCGCTGGGGGTCAAGGCGGCCGAGGCGGCGCCGGTCATCCGCAGGGTCGCGAAGCCGAAAGCCGGCGCCGACATCGACCACGACGCGCTGCACGGCAGCTATCGCACCACCATCGATGGCAAGCCGGTTGTCGTGGATTACGAGCCGGATACCGACCTGCGGGACACCGAACAGGTGCCGTTCCTTGAGGATGGCGGCATCGAGGCCTTCGTCCGGCGCGAGGTGCTGCCCCATGCGCCCGACGCCTGGATCGACGCCTCGAAGACGGTGATCGGCTACGAGATCAGCTTCACCCGGCATTTCTACAAGCCGCAGCCGCTGCGAACGCTCGACCAGATCGAGGCGGATATCCGCGCGCTGGAGAGGCAGACGGATGGCCTGCTGGAGGACGTGCTGGTAGGAGGCCGGGGCGCATGAGGGCGCGCGCGCTTGCCGTGGCGCCGTCGGCGGAGCGTGGGGGACTTGCCCCCTACGCCTCCTGTCGCGACAGCGGGTTGCCTTGGCTCGGCGCGATCCCGTCGCATTGGGATGTGCGGCGCGGGAAATACCTCTTTCGCGAAATCGACGACCGGACCGACACGGGGACGGAGACCTTGCTATCCTTGCGTCAGGCTCATGGCCTGATCCCGCATGCCAAGGTTTCGACCAAGCCGGTCACGCCTGACGAATTGAAGGGATACAAGCGCATTCGCGCGGGGCAGATGGTCCTGAACCGGATGCAAGCGTCGAACGGCATGTTCGCAGTGGCGCACGAAGACGGGCTGGTGAGTCCTGACTACGCGGTTTTCCAGCCCATCCAGCCGATGGAACCCGATTACTTCATCAACCTTTTCAAGACGAACATCTACCGCGCGAAATTCCGTCAGGAGTCGAAAGGGCTTGGAACCGGCATGTCGGGTTTCCTGCGCCTCTATTCGGATCGCTTCGGGGCCATTCATGTCCCGCAGCCACCGCAGGACGAACAGCGGCAGATTGTCGAGTTCGTTAGATCCTATGATCGTCGCGTCCGCCGCCTGATCCGCAACAAGCGGCGGCTGATCGGGCTGTTGAACGAGCAGAAGCAGGCGATCATCAACCGCGCCGTCACGCGCGGCCTGAACCCCGCCGCCCCGATGAAGCCCACCGGCATCGACTGGATGCCCGAGGTTCCGGCGCATTGGGAGGTTCGAAAGGTCAAGCAGGTTGCTTCCTTCAACCCCTCCAGAACGGAAAGCTCGACGGATTTTGACGACGACGATGAGGTCGTCTTCCTGCCCATGGAGAACGTTTCTGTCGCCGGTGAGGTTGACTGTAGCGCGCGTGGCAAGGTCGCGGACCTGCGGAGCGGATACACCTATTTTAGGCGGCATGACGTTGTGGTCGCCAAGATCACGCCATGCTTCGAGAATGGGAAGGGCGCGTATCTAGGCGCTCTCGACACCGAGATTGGCTTCGGCACGACAGAGTTCGTGGTGTTGAGAGCAAACCCGGAAATCGACCCCGGCTTTTTGTATCAGGTGACGATGCTGCACGCGTTCCGTCGTGATGGCGAAATGGCAATGACTGGGGCAGCGGGCCAGCAGCGTGTGCCCTTGAACTTCATGCGGGAGTTCATGTTCGGCCTCCCAGATCTGCAAGAGCAGCGACGCGTCCTCGCCTTCGTGGAACTCGAAACCCAGAAGATCAATCAGACGATCGAGAAAGCGAAATCGGAAATCTCGCTCGTCATGGAATACCGCGAGCGCCTGATTGCCGATGTCGTCACCGGCAAGCTGGACGTGCGTCACATCAAGATCACGACGCCCGCCGACGAGCCGGTCATCGACGAGGACGACGCGCTGGATGAGGACCTGAACGCCGAGGACACGGACGAACTGGCGGAGGCCGAGGACTGACCATGCCGCCACCCGCCGCCCCGAAAATCTATCACATCGTGCACGTGGACCGGCTGCCCTCGATCATCGCCGAGGGCGGTCTGCTGTGCGATGCCGAGATCGTCCGGCGCGCGGCGGCCAACCCGGCCATGGGCACCACCATCGGGATGACCAGCATCAAGGAACGGCGGCTGAACGAGCTCGAGCTTTCCAGCCATCCCGGCCTGCGTGTCGGCGGCTGCGTGCCCTTCTACTTCTGCCCGCGCTCGATCATGCTCTACCTGATCCATTGCGCGAACCATGCCGAACTTGCCTATCGCGGCGGCCAGGGGCCGATTGTCCATCTGGAGGCCGACCTGCGCGACAGCGTCGCTTGGGCGAATCAGAACCGGTCCCGCTGGGCCTTCACCCTGTCGAACGCCGGGGCCTATTACTTCGAGGACCGGGCCGACCTCGAGCAGCTTGACGCCATCAACTGGGACGCGGTCCAGACGAACCGCTGGGCGGGGAACGGCATCTCGCGCTCGGTCAAGGAAGGCAAGCAGGCGGAATTTCTCATGGAACGGGCTTTTCCATGGCAGCTTGTGACCCGGATCGGGGTAAGGTCGCAACAGGTCTACGGGCAAGTCAGGGCGGCCTTGCAGGCGGCGGGCCATAAGCCGCATGTCGAAATCAAGCCGGATTGGTACTATTGATGGGGAGGGAGGCAGCGATGTTCGAATACAAGACGGGCGATATTCTGGCCGCCGATGCCGACGCCCTGGTGAATACGGTGAATTGCGTCGGCGTGATGGGCCGAGGGATCGCGCTTCAGTTCAAGAACGCGTTCCCGGAGAATTTCCGTGCCTACGAGCAAGCCTGCAAGCGTGAGGAAGTCCGGCCGGGCCATATGTTCGTCTTCGAGACCGGCCAGCTGACCAGCCCGCGATACATCATCAACTTCCCGACCAAGCGCCACTGGCGCGGCAAGAGCCGTATGGAGGACATCGACGCGGGGCTGAAGGATCTGCAGCGAGTCATTCGGGAGAGGAAGATTCGGTCAATCGCCATTCCCCCGCTTGGCAGCGGGCTGGGCGGCCTCGACTGGAATGAGGTCCGGCCAAGGATCGAAGAGGCGCTGCGCGGCTTCAGCGACCTGCATGTCATCATCTTCCAGCCGAATGGCGCCCCGGAACCGGCCCGGATGGCAAGGCGGCAGACGGCCCCGAACATGACCCCCGGCCGTGCGGCGCTGGTCGGCCTGATGGACCGTTACCTCAGCGGGCTTCTGGATCCGTTCGTGACGCTGCTTGAGGTGCACAAGCTCATGTATTTCATGAAAGTCAGTGGCGAGCCGTCGATGGAGCGGCTTCGGGTGGTGAAGGGTCCATACGGCCCGTATTCGGAGAACCTGACCCACGTCCTGCGCGAGATCGAGGGATATTTCGTCTCCGGCTACCGCGACGGGGGCGATGCGCCCAACAAGCAGCTCGAGCTTGTGCCGGGAGCGGTGAAGGACGCCGACGAATTCCTCGAAGAGCATCCAGACACGCGGGCCCGTTTCGACAAGGTGGCCAGCCTCGTCGAAGGCTTCGAGACGCCATTCGGGCTTGAGCTTTTGTCAACGGTCCACTGGGTGATCACGCACGAGTCCCCGCACTCGATCAATGAGGCGGTCTCCAAGGTTTACGGGTGGAATGATCGCAAGAAACAGTTCTCGCCGAGGCAGGTCGCACTGGCGGCGGAGGTCCTTCAGAAGAAGGGCTGGATCGATGCCGGTGCATTGCAGGCGGGCTGATGACGACGGACACCAGCGAGAAAGGCCTCGAAGCCCTCATCGTCCGCTCGCTCATTGACGAGGCGGGTTACGTCGCCGGGGCTTCGAAGGATTTCGACCGGGACCACGCCGTTGACCTGACGAAGCTGTTCGACTTCCTCAACGCGACACAGCCCGAGGCTGTCGAGGCGCTCGGCATCGGCGAGGATGGACCGAAGCGGCTGCAGTTCCTGCACCGACTGCAGGGCGAGATCGCCAAGCGCGGCGTCATCGACGTGCTGCGCAACGGCGTGAAGCACGGCCCCGGCTCGGTGGAGCTGTTCTTCGGCACGCCGACCCCGGGCAACGCCAAGGCCGAGGCGTTGTTCGCCGCGAATATCTTCAGCGTCACCCGCCAGCTGCGCTATTCGAAGGACGCCACCAAGCTGTCGCTCGACGCGGCGGTCTTCATCAACGGCCTGCCGGTTGCCACCTTCGAGTTGAAGAACAGCCTGACCAAGCAGACGGTCGAGGATGCGATCGAGCAATACAAGCGCGACCGCAATCCGAAGGAGTTACTGTTCCAGTTCGGCCGCTGCGTCGTCCACTTCGCCGTGGACGATCACGAGGTGCGGATGTGCACACAGCTGAAGGGCAAGGCGTCCTGGTTCCTGCCGTTCAACAAGGGCTGGAACGACGGCGCGGGCAATCCGCCGAACCCTCATGGGCTGAAGACCGACTACCTGTGGAAGGAGTATCTGACGAAGCGGAACCTCACCGACATCCTTGAGAACTACGCGCAGGTGGTCGAGGAGGTCGACGAGCGTGGCAAGAAGAAGCCGCCGAAGCAGGTCTTCCCGCGGTTTCACCAGCTTGACGTGGTGCGCAAGCTGCTGGCCGATGCCGAAGCCGTAGGGGCCGGAAAGCGGTACCTGATCCAGCACTCGGCCGGTTCGGGCAAGAGCAACTCGATCGCCTGGCTTGCCCATCAATTGATCGGCTTGGAGACGGCCGGAAAGACGACCTTCGAGTCCGTCATCGTGGTCACCGACCGGCGTGTTCTGGACAAACAGATCCGGGACACGATCAAACAGTTCGCGCAAGTGTCATCCGTCGTGGGCCACGCCGAAAAGTCCGGCGACCTGCGCGCCTTCCTGAAGGCCGGCAAGAAGATCATCATTACGACGGTGCAGAAGTTCCCCTTCATTCTCGACGAGATCGGCGACGAGCACCGTGGGCGAACCTTCGCCATCATCATCGACGAGGCCCATTCCAGCCAGGGCGGTCGCACTGCCGCGAAGATGAACATCGCGCTCGCGGCGAATGGCGCCGAGGAGGAGGACGAGACGGTCGAGGACGCCATCAACCGTCTGATGGAAGCTAGGAAGGTGCTGCCGAACGCCAGCTATTTCGCGTTCACTGCGACGCCAAAGAATAAGACGCTGGAGGTATTCGGCGCTCCGGTCCCGCAGGACGACAAGGTCAAGCACGTGCCTTTCCACAGCTATACGATGAAGCAGGCGATTCAGGAGGGCTTCATCCTCGACGTGCTGAAGCACTACACGCCGGTTGACAGCTACTACCGGCTCATGAAGACGGTTGAGGACGATCCCAAGTTCGACACGAAGCGGGCGCAGAAAAAGCTCCGCAAGTATGTGGAATCCCATGACCATGCGATCCGGAAGAAGGCCGAGATCATGGTCGATCACTTCCACGACCAGGTCATCGCGCACCGCAAGATCGGCGGCGCGGCCAGGGCGATGGTCATCACCAACGGGATTCAGCGCGCAATCCAGTACTTCCACGCCTTCCAAGCCTATCTGAAGGAACGTAAGAGCCCGTACCAAGCTATCGTCGCTTTCTCGGGCGAACATGACTATGGCGGCCAGAAGGTCACGGAAGCGACGATGAACGCCTTTCCGAGCAGCCAGATCGAGGAGCTGATTCAAAAGGATCCGTATCGCTTCCTGATTGTCGCGGACAAGTTTCAGACCGGCTATGACGAGCCGCTGCTGCACACGATGTACGTGGACAAGACGCTGTCCGGCGTGAAGGCGGTGCAAACGCTGTCGCGCCTCAACCGGGCGCATCCGCAGAAGCACGATACCTTTGTTCTCGACTTCATGAACGACTTCGACGCGATCAAGGCATCCTTCGAGCCGTACTATCGGACCACGATGCTCAGCGAAGAGACCGATCCCAACAAGCTGCACGATCTGAAGACCTCGCTGGACGGCTACCAGGTCTATTCTTGGGAACAGGTGGAGGACTTGGTGGCGCTCTACCTCGGCGGCGCGGACCGGGACAAGCTCGACCCGATCCTCGACTCTTGCGTGGCCGTATACAAGGCAGACCTCGACGAGGACGGACAGGTCGACTTCAAGGGCAAGGCGAAGGCGTTTACCAGGACATACGGCTTCCTGGCTGCGATCCTTCCCTTCAGCAATGCCGATTGGGAGAAGCTGTCGATCTTCCTGAATTTCCTGACGCCGAAGCTGCCGGCCCCGGAGGAGCCGGACCTGTCAAAGGGTATTCTCGAGGCAATCGACATGGACAGCTATCGGGTCGAAGCTCAGGCAACCATGGCCATCGTGTTGCCCGACGCAGACGCAGAAATCGGGCCCGTGCCGACCACGGGGGGCGGCGGCCGGCCCGATCCCGAGCTCGATCTCCTGAGCAATATTCTGAAGGTCTTCAACGAGATGTTCGGCAACATCGATTGGAAGGACAAGGACAAGATCGGGAAGGTGATTGCAGAGGAGCTGCCCGCGAAAGTCTCGGCGGACAGGGCGTATCAGAACGCCATGAAAAACTCGGACAAGCAGAACGCCCGGATCGAGCACGACAAGGCGCTTGAACGCGCGGTGATCGAGCTGCTCTCCGACCATACCGAGTTGTTCAAGCAGTTCTCCGACAACCCGTCGTTCAAGAAATGGCTGTCCGAAACGATCTTCACAGCGACATACGCCGATGCATCGTAACGGCGCGACCGGACAAGTTCGACGTGAGGGGCGACAGGAAGCGAAGGGAACCGGGATCGGAGTCCGCGCTGGTTCGAAATAAAATCATTTGTGGACAGATGCTTACAAGCTGTTCACCTAAACAGTCCGGCCTGAACAACTCTCTCAAGCGGCGGATGCGACGCTGTGACGGCGCCTCTCGCACAGGGTGACGGCGTTGATGAACCAAGCTTCTTTTGAAGTGGATGCCTTGGTCGGTGGCGCAATCTTTCCGCCCGCCCGCGCGCGAGTTTCGTCGCATCGGGCAATATGCCGCAGTATACCCTTTGCCTTCCCTTCGTTATGCTTGAATGGATATAACGATTCGGTGGGATGCGAGGAGGAGACGGGGGTGGTGGTTCGTATCGGCAAAGGACCGGCCGCATTGGCATCGGCACGGTCCATCCCGACCGTCGCGTGGGCACTGGCGCAGGGCCCGGCGGGAACGGGTCGCTCTGGCCTCACCCGGACACAGAGGTGATGCAGATGAACAGGCCGACCCCGCTTGCGTCCACGCAGCCGGTTGTACGGCCGCGACGCTGGCGTCTGACGGTGATCCCCGCCCTGGGGTTGGCCCTCTTGGGACTGGCGGTGTTTTCGCTGGGATTGGGGCGGGTGCCCATTCCGCCGGGCACAGTGCTGGCGGTACTGGCCTCGCAGTTCTGGGAGGTTCAGGCCGACTGGTCGCCCGCAGTCGAGCAGATCGTGACCAATGTCCGCCTGCCGCGCATTCTTGCCGCGATGCTGGTGGGGGCGGGGTTGGCCGCGGCCGGCGCAGCCTACCAGACGCTGTTTCGCAATCCAATCGTGGCGCCGGACGTCCTGGGGGTCTCGGCCGGGGCGGGCTTCGGGGCCTCGCTTGCCGTGACGCTGAACCTTGGCGCCTGGGCGATCCAGGCGGGTGCATTCGCCATGGGGCTTTGCGCCGTGGGGTTGGTCTTTGCCGTGGGGCAGGCCATCAACCGCCATTCGCTGATCGTGCTGGTGCTGGTCGGCGTGGTGGTCGCGGCGTTCTTCCAGGCGATGATCTCGGTGCTGAAGATCGTGGCGGACCCCGTTGACGTGCTTCCCGCGATCACGTTCTGGCTGCTGGGCGGGCTGAACCGGGTGACGCCCGGCGACCTGCCCTTGGTGGCGCTGCTGGTCGGGCTGGCACTGGCGGTACTTTACGCCCTGCGATGGCAGGTCAACGTGATGAGCGTCGGCAGCGAAGAGGCGCGGATGCTGGGCGTGGACACCGGCATGATCCGCATCGCGCTGATCCTGTCGGCCACACTGATGACGGCGGCGGCCGTCTCGATCGCCGGGATCGTCGGCTGGGTCGGGTTGGTGGTGCCGCATATCGCGCGGCTGCTCGTCGGCTCGTCCTTCGACCGGCTGCTGCCCGTCTCGGCCCTGACCGGCGCGCTGTTCCTGCTGCTGGTGGACAACCTGTCGCGCGGCGCCACCACGATGGAGATCCCGCTGGGCATCACCACCAGTGTCATCGGCGCCCCGTTGTTTCTGCTGCTGCTGTTGCGGGCAAGGACGGGCTGGTTATGAGGCTGGCGGTATCCGGCCTGTCCTTTGCCCATGGTGCCGGCGCGCAGCGGCTGGAGAATATCGGTTTCGTGCTGGACCCGGGCGAGGTGCTTTGCGTGCTGGGGCCGAACGGTGTGGGCAAGACGACGCTGCTGCGCTGCCTGATCGGGGCGCTGACGCCTTCGGGCGGCTCGATCCTTCTGGACGGCCGGCCGGTGGCCATCCTGTCGCCGCGTGCGCTTGCCCGCGGCATGGCCTATGTGCCGCAGGCGACGCAGCCGGCCTTCGGCCATCTGGTGCGCGAGATGGTGGTGATGGGCCGCTCGCCGCATCTGGGGCGGCTGGACATACCGGGCCGGGCGGACCGGGCCATCGCCATGGACTGCCTGGACCGGGTCGGGCTGGCCCATCTGGCCGAGCGTCCCTTTGCCGCCATCAGCGGCGGCGAGCGGCAGCTTTGCCTGCTGGCGCGTGCGCTGGCGCAACAGGCGCGATTGCTGATCCTGGACGAGCCCGCGGCCAGCCTGGATTTCGGCAACCAGTTGCGGCTGCTGGATCTCGTCGCCGGGCTGGCGCAGGACGGGCTGGGCATCCTGATGGTCACGCATCACCCCGACCACGCCCTGCATGTCGGCAACCGCTTCATCGCGCTGCGCGGGGGGCGGATGCACGGGGCTGGGCCGGTCGCCGATCTGGCGCGGCCCGGCTATCTGAGCGCGCTTTACGGCCGCGGCATCCGCATCATCCGCGATGCCGACGGCACGCTGGCCTGCGCCCCGCTTTTCCATTCCCCGCAACCGGAGAGCAACCATGTTCCTTAAAGCCGTCCCCATCCTGTCAGGGATGCTCGTCCTTGGCCTGTCGGGCGCCGTGCTGGCCCGCGACATCACTGACATGGCCGGCCGCACTGTCACGGTGCCGGACCGGATCGACAGCGTCGCCACGCTGGGCTCGGTGCCGGTGATCAACAGCTTCGTCTTCGCCGCGGGCCAAGGCGCGCTGATCGCCAACGACCTGCCGCCTTGGGCGCGGCAATCGGGCCGCTGGGCCTGGCAGGACGTTTTCGCGCCGCAGCTTGCCCAAAGCCCCCGCGTCGAGGATGCCGAGCGTAACCTGGCGCTGGAGGAACTGCTGACGCTCAACCCGGACGTGGCGCTGACCTTCGCCCAGGACACGGCGGACCTTTTGGATCGGTACGGCATCGCGACCGTGGTGCTGCGCATCCAGACGCCCGAGGACGTCAAGGACGGCGTGGCGCTGGTCGGCGACCTGCTGGGCAATGCCCGCATCGGCCCGGATTATGCCGCGTGGTTCGACAGCACGCTGGCCGACGTCGCGGCGCGGGTCGAAGGTGTGGCGGACCGGCCCTCGGTGCTTTATCTCAACCCGGTCAACATGACCCAGCCGCATCTGGTGGCGGAATGGTGGATCACGGCTGCCGGCGGGGATTCCGTCACCGACGACGGCCGCAGCGAGGAAACCCTGGCGCTGACCACCGAGGTCGTGCTGGCCGCCGATCCCGACATCATCATCGTCGGCGACCCGACCCATGTCGCCCGCCTGGACGAGGACGCCAACCTGTCGCAACTGCGCGCGGTGCAGGAGGGCCGGATTCTCGTCGCGCCGATGGGGGCGCATATCTGGGCCAATCGCACGGTCGAGCAGCCGCTGACCCTGCTTTGGGCGGCCTCGCATTTCCACCCCGAGCTTTTCCCCGAAGCCGAGTTGATTGCGACGGTGCGGGACTTCTACAAGAGCTTCTTTGGGACGGAACTCGACGACGGGCAGATCCGCGCCATCCTTGGGGGCAGGGTATGAGCGTCCCCCGCCCGAAGGACACCGGCGAAGGCGCATCGTATCTTGAACGGACCTACGATGCCGTGACCGGGATACTCGGCGCCGAGGCCGAGGCGCGGACCGTCGGCCGTGCCACGCTGGGGCTGTTCTTCGTCGCCGTCACGCTGGACAGCGGCCATACCGGGCTGTGCGCCACGCCGCTGAAAGACATCCCCGAGGCGGTGTGCTGCCCCTCTTCGGCCATGGCGATGCCGTTTCCCGGCAAGCTGCGCGGCATGGGGGCGCTGCGGCTGGCGCAAGAGGCGCTGTCGCATACGGGGCTGCGCCGCGCGCTCGGCATCGCGGCGCTGAACGCGCTGGCCCATCTGGCGGCCGAGCGTCGCGGGCCCCAGGGTTATCGCGTCGTCGAGGATGCCGATGCCTTCGACATCGCCCGCATCCGGCCCGACGAGACAGCGGTCGTCGTCGGCGCCTTCGGCCCGTTCCTCAAGGCGCTGCGCGGCATCGGCGCGCGGCATTTCGTGCTGGAAAAAGACCCTGCCACGCTGCGCCCCGACGAGATGGAGCATTTCCGCCCCGCCGAAAGCTATCCCCGCATCGTGCCCCAGGCAAACGTGTTGCTGATCACCGGCACCACGCTCGTCAACGACAGCCTGCCCGGGCTGATCGCCTGCGCCCGCCCCGAGGCGCGGGTGGTGCTGGTCGGCCCGACCGTGCCGATGCTGCCCGACGCCTTTCTTGACCGCCGGGGTATGATCCTGGGCACCGTGCGCGTCACCGATGCCGAGGCGCTGCATGAGGTGCTGGCGCAAGGCGGCTCGGGCTATCACTTCTTCGGAAAATACGCGCCCAGGATCGTTCTGGCGCAGGATTGAACGCAACGCTTGAAAGGACATGCGGATGAGCGACGATGCAAGGACCGTGACGCTGACCAAGATGTGCCTGCAGCATGGCATCGGCATCCCGCGCGAGGGCGCGTTGGCGGCGCGCTTCCAGGCGGCCTTTCCGGCGGCGCATTACGACGACGAGGCTGGAGAATGGCGCATGGAATGGAAGAAGGGCGGCTTTGCCGAATCCAATGCCCGGCTCGAGGCGTTCCTCGCCGAACGCGGGGTGGGCGTGGTCCATGTCGACAAGTGCTGAGCTGCCGATAGCCCCGGTTCAGCCCGGATAGCTTGGGCGGACTGATCCTGATCGGCGTCCTCTATCGAGACAGACGCATAGCGCTTATGTCGAGCCGCCCTGAAACGTCAGATAGTGTTCAGTCAACGGTTCCTGTCCCAGAAAGATGGTTGGCCAATGGCAGAAGATTGCGGCTGGTTACGGCGTCGGCATCATATGCTCGACCTCTGGCGCGGGACGAAGCGCCAGTTCCCCCGCGGTCCTGCTATGACGTTGAGGTAGTAGAGTTGGAAGCCGTAAGGGACGCCGCAGGGGTGGTGACCGCGGGGGACCAGCACCATGTCGCCGTCCTTCCCTGCCATGATCTCGTCCAGCGACCCGTCATCGGTTTGGACCCGCTGCACCGCCCAGCCCGTGGCGGGGTTCGCTGTTCGAGCAGAACGTGGCCATCGCCCACTGGCGGCGCGCGACCTGACGCGAGGTCGCCGGAGCCGATCTCAAGGCGGACGGTCGAGAGCAAGGCGGACCGTCAAGCTGATCACGGACGGGGCTGGAGGATCCTCGGCCAAGCCATTCGCAACCTCGGCATCCTGCGCGATGAGGTGGTGATCGCGACCAAAGTGCTGGGGGTAAGCGGATCAACGGTTCAAAGGATAAGACCGCGGTTAGGCGGGACATTCGGTATGCGTGAGAGCCCTTGACTGGGACGACCCCGTTACCGAAGTCTAGACCCTAGTCCCCTTCGAAATAGCGGATGCCCTTGACCACCAGATCGGCAAGGTTTGCCGCGCCGAGTTTGTCCTTCAGCACCAGGCTGACGTTCGAAACTGTCTTGTAGCTGATGCAGGCTCGGTCCGCGATGTCGCGATAGGACATGCCTTCGGTGATCATGCCCAGGATCTCCTCCTCACGGCCGGTCAGGCGCGGGGCGCTCGTTCCTGGGCGCGAGACGTTCAGCAAAGCGATCTGCATCGCCAGACGCGAGTCGACGTAATTGCCGCCTCGAGCCACCTCGGAGAAAGCCTCGCAGATTTCGGCGGGCGGGTTGTCCTTGTTGATGATCCCGTTCGCGCCGAACATGAGTGCGCGGCGGGCCAAGACGGGGCTGCGGTGCATGGTGAAGACCAGGATCGGTAAATCGGGATCGACGCGTCGCAAACGCTCGATCAGCCGGATTCCGGCGATCTTATTCCTGCCAATGCTCAGATCCACTACCATCAGGTCGGGGCGAGCTTGTCTCCATGACCGCCAACCCTCGGATGCCGACGGGGCCGAGGCGATCTCGCATGCGACCTTGGTGCGGATGATCCTACCCCAGCCCTCGGCCACAACGGGGTGGTCGTCCACGATGAGGATCTGCAGGGGGCGGGCGTCGCCTGACTTCATCTTCAGCGAGGCTTGCATGGGCGGGATATCCTCAACTCGGTATGGGTTAGCCTGTTATCTCGCCAGGGGGGCAGATAGGTCGCTCCAAACGCGCGGGCGCGGTCCTGTATGCCGATCTGGCCAAATCCGAGCGGGGGGCGATCGCCGCTGGGACCGGGTTCCGGACCCTTGCCGTTGTCCGTGACGCGCACCACGATCTGCCGGGGCTCGTCCGGCATGGTTTCCAGGCTGACCCGGACCAGAGTGGCGCGCCCGTGCCGTATGGCGTTCAGAACGCTTTCCCGGACGAAGCGATAGATCGACAATTCCGCCAACTCGCCGAGGCTGGAGCCTTCGACCTCTGGGTCGATGTCCAGCACGACCCGCGTTTCGGATGCAACGTCGCGAAACCCGGTGACGAGCTCGGCTAAAAGCTCGATCAGGCTGGCCTCGCCCAGCAGCATCGGGCGCAGGTCGTTGATGGCGGTGCGGGCGCTTCTCTGGACCTCCACGGCATGGCAGGCGATGGCATCCAGCGTCTCGTCCAGGGCGGCAGGCCGGTCCGGCAGGTCGGCGATCATCGCCTGCGCGTGGCTGACGGCGGCCCGCAACGCGAAAAGCTGCGGCCCCATCTCGTCATGCAGGTCCAGCGCGATGCGCGAGCGCTCGGCCTCGGAACTGCCGATCAGGCGGGCCTGCAACAGGTCGTTTTCGGCCCGCTCGGCCTGCAGGTGCGAGGTCAGCGCGTTGACCCCCGCGGCCAGATCGGCGAATTCCGTCAGCCGGTCGTCGGGCGCACGCACCGACAGGCGGCCGTCCTGCATCTGCGACATGGCGGCCTGCACCGACTGCAGTCGCCGCGTCAGCAGCGTCGTCATCAGGAAGGCCAGCCCCACCATGGCAAGCCCGGCCAGGAACAGCACCGGCAGAATGATGCTGAAATCGCTCCACACCTCGGCAATTTCGTCGGTCGGGTCGGCAGCGACGCGCAGCATCCCCAGGACATTCGGATAATGGGTGATGGGGACCAAGGCCTCGACCAGGGGTGGCGTCATGAGGGCCGAGAACCACTGCGGAGCGGACGCCTGGGACCGGAACTGGCCATGCGCGCGATGTTGTAGCGGCCGGCCCTCGGGGTCGAGGATGCGCGCCGAGACATGCCGCAGCCCATCGATCTCTTCGGCAAGGCCGATCGCCTCGGCCATGGTGTCGCGGCCGCCATGACTGGGCGGCAGACGGCGCACGGCGGCCTCATGGGCCAGCCGAAATGCGGATTCGGTTTCCTCCTGCACGGCCTGGCGCGCGTTGAGGATCAGGATGGCCGAGACGATCAGGCACAACGACAGGCTGACAATGCTGGCTAGTCCCATCACGATCCGGCGCAGCGGCACGGTCCGCCGGGCCTGCGGCGCCCGGCTAAATGCCTGGAACGAGAGACCTTCGGTTGACGCGCTCATTCCCTTTGCCTCATGGCTGTGGCAAGGGCATCTGTGTGGCCGGCACCACTGGCCCGCAGGACACGATATTGTTGGGCAACGGGGCCCAAGCTTTTTTCGTGCATATCCTGTGCCGGCATCAGATCGATCATTATCCGATCCAGCGGGGTGTCGGGATATTCCCGCCACAGTTGCAGGACGCGGTTGGCGATCATCCGGGGGCTTTCCCGGTAATGCGCCGAGAGCGCGCTCAGCAACGGGGCCAGCGTCCGGGACGGCAGACCGGACTCAGTGGACAGGAAGGCTTCTGGGCTGCGGGCGTCATCGACTTCCAGCCAATGCGTGCTTTCTGCGGCCAGGGCTTGCCTGGGCTTGGCCGAAGGCAGGGTCTGGTCATCCTCCTCGTAACAGGCGCCCAAGGCAAGCAGCACCGCTATGCCTGCCGCATAGCGCCCTACGACGGTGCCACGGCAGAAACCCATCCTGCCTCCTCCTGTTTTCTGCGGTTTTTCTGCGCTGCGGTGATTCGCCGCCAGCGTATCCTCCTGAGGTCGAGACTATGCCCACCTTTGGTATGGAACAACCGCCGCGTGCTGCGACGTTGGTCTGGCGCTTGCCGAAAACGGGTGATGCATCACCCGGATCGAACGGGGAAAAACCCCCGAGAAAGTCGGGAAGCCCACCCCGCAGACAAGGCGGATAGCGGAATGCCTAATCAGTCCTGCGGCGGTTCGGGAGTGGAGGCCCGAACCCGCCAAGTGTCGTGACCGCCGGGGTCGAAGGACTGGCCGCCGGTCCGCGCCAGAGACAGCGAGAGGGAGCGAGATCGCTATGAATAGGAACACCCCGAAGGTAACGGGCGCGTCGAGCCTTGCGATGGCCGTCGCCATGGGCCTTGCCGTCCTGACGACTGCGCCAGCGACCGCCAACGACCAGTTGGTCGAACTGGCCAAGGACCCCGCGAACTGGGTCATGACCGGGCGTGACTACAACGCGCAGAACTATTCCGAGATGACCGACATCAACAAGGAGAACGTCAAGCAGCTGCGGCCCGCCTGGTCGTTCTCGACCGGGGTGCTGCATGGGCACGAAGGCACGCCGCTGGTCGTCGGCGACCGGATGTTCATCCACACGCCCTTCCCGAACACCACCTTCGCGCTGGACCTGAACGAGCCGGGCAAGATCCTGTGGCAGAACAAGCCCAAGCAGAACCCCACGGCCCGGACCGTGGCCTGCTGCGACGTGGTCAACCGAGGCCTCGCCTATTGGCCGGGCGACGACGAGGTCAAGCCGCTGATCTTCCGCACCCAGCTCGACGGCCATATCGTCGCCATGGATGCCGAGACCGGCGAGACGCGCTGGATCATGGAGAATTCGGACATCAAGGTCGGCTCGACCCTGACCATCGCGCCTTATGTCATCAAGGACCTGGTGCTGGTCGGATCGTCCGGCGCCGAGCTGGGGGTGCGCGGCTATGTCACCGCCTATGATGTCAAGACCGGCGAGAAGAAATGGCGCGCCTTCGCCACCGGCCCGGACGAGGAGCTGCTGCTGGCCGAGGACTTCAACGCCCCGAACCCGCATTACGGCCAGAAGAACCTGGGCCTGGAGACATGGGAGGGCGACGCCTGGAAGATCGGCGGCGGCACCAACTGGGGCTGGTATGCCTATGACCCCGAGGTGGACCTGTTCTATTACGGCTCGGGCAACCCCGCGCCCTGGAACGAGACCATGCGTCCGGGCGACAACAAATGGACCATGGCGATCTGGGGCCGCGAGGCGACCACCGGCGAGGCGAAATTCGCCTATCAGAAGACGCCGCATGACGAATGGGACTATGCCGGCGTCAACGTGATGATGCTGTCGGAGCAGGAGGACAAGGAGGGCAACATGCGCAAGCTGCTGACCCACCCTGACCGCAACGGCATCGTCTATACGCTGGACCGCACCAATGGCGACCTGATCTCGGCCGACAAGATGGACGACACTGTCAACTGGGTGAAGGAGGTGCAGCTGGATACCGGCCTGCCGGTGCGCGATCCCGAATTCGGCACGCGCATGGACCACAAGGCCCGCGACATCTGCCCCTCGGCCATGGGCTACCACAACCAGGGCCATGACAGCTACGACCCCGAGCGCAAGGTCTTCATGCTGGGCATCAACCACATCTGCATGGATTGGGAGCCCTTTATGCTGCCCTATCGCGCCGGGCAGTTCTTCGTCGGTGCCACGCTGACCATGTATCCGGGGCCGAAGGGCGACCGCCAGAACGCGCTGGGGCTGGGCCAGATCAAGGCCTACGACGCCATCTCGGGCGAGATGAAATGGGAAAAGATGGAGCGCTTCTCGGTTTGGGGCGGCACCATGGCCACCGCGGGCGGGCTGACATTCTATGGCACGCTGGACGGCTTCATCAAGGCCCGCGACAGCGACACCGGCGACCTGCTGTGGAAGTTCAAGCTGCCCTCGGGCGTGATCGGCCATCCGATGACCTACAAGCATGACGGCCGGCAATATGTCGCGATCATGTACGGCGTCGGCGGCTGGCCGGGCGTGGGTCTGGTCTTCGACCTGGCCGACCCGACTGCCGGGCTGGGCTCGGTGGGGGCCTTCAAGCGGTTGCAGGAGTTCACCCAGATGGGCGGCGGCGTGATGGTCTTCTCGCTCGACGGCGAGAGCCCCTATTCCGACCCGAACGTGGGCGAATACGCGCCGGGCGAGCCCGCCTGACGCGACAGGCCGGCCCGCGCTTCCTTCCTGGCGGGCCGGCCTGCTTGAGCTATTCAGTCTGGAGAAACCGAAATGCTTGTTGATTTCCGCCAGGTTTGCGGTGTCGGGGTGGCAGTTCTTGCCCTTGCATCGCCCGCTCTGGCCGACACGACGAACCTGCGTGTCTGCGCCTCGACCAAGGATGCGCCGTTCTCGGATGCGCAGGGCAGGGGCTTTGAAAACAAGATCGCCCAGGTGCTGGCCGACGAGATGGGCGCCACGCTTGATCTGGTGATGCTGGAAAAGGACGCGATCTACCTGGTCCGCGACGGCATCGAAAAGGATCTGTGCGACGTGCTGATCGGCGTGGATGCGGGCGACGAACGGCTGCTGACCACCCAGCCCTACTACCGTTCGGGCTATGCCTTTGTCACGCGGCAGGACCGCAACTTCGAGGGCGACAAGTGGCAGGACGTGGACCAAGAGGGTTTCGACACCTTCTCATACCGCCTGCATTCCCCGGCCGAGACGATCCTGAAATATACCGGCCGCTACGAATACAACCTGATCTACCAAGCCTCGCTGACCAATTTCGAGGACCGGCGCAACAAGTACACCCAGGTCGAGGCCAACCGCGTCATTTCAGAGGTCGCGGACGGCGGGGCCGATCTAGCCATCATCTTCGCCCCCGAGGCGGCGCGCTATGTCCGCGACTCGCACGAACCCTTGCGCATGACCTTGATCACGAACGAGATCGAACGCTCGGACGGGGTCATCATCCCGCTGCAATATTCGCAATCCGTGGGTGTATCCAAGGCCCATCCCGAGCTTTTGGGGTCAATCGAGCAGGCCCTGCAATCCGGCAAAGCCAGCATTGATGCCATCCTGACCGAGGAAGGCATTCCCATGCTGCCGTCAAGCTGAAGGAAATGGAATGACGAAGCCCAGGATCCTTGCCGCAATCGCGATGACGCTCGTCATCCCGGCCGCGGCAATGGCAACCCCGCAGTTCTTCAATATCATCGACGGCTCACCCCTGAACTTCGATGACGCCATGGAGGAAGGCCGCGACACGGAGGCGGTGACGCACTTCCTGGAAACCGGCGAGAACATCTACAACGAGGATCCCGAGATCCTGCCCGAGGCCGAGGAGCTTTATGCCGGCATGTGCTCGGGCTGCCATGGGCATTATGCCGAGGGCAAGATCGGCCCCGGCCTGAACGACGCCTATTGGACCTATCCCGGCAACGAAACCGACGTCGGGCTGTTCTCGACGCTTTACGGCGGCGCGACGGGGCAGATGGGGCCGATGTGGGGCAGCCTGACGCTGGATGAGATGCTCAGGACCATGGCCTGGGTGCGCCATCTCTATACTGGCGATCCCGCGGACGCCACCTGGCTGACGGACGAGCAGAAGGCCGACTTTACCCCGTTCCAGCCCAAATCGTCCAGCGACAGCCAGTCGTGAACCCAAACCGCCGGGCGGCGGCCCGCCCGGCATGACCCAGAAGGAGGAGACAGAATGAAACGCATCCTGACCCTGACCGTTACCGCCCTGGCGCTCGGCACTCCGGCGCTGGCCTATGACGGCACCAACTGCAAGGCTCCGGGCAATTGCTGGGAGCCGAAGCCGGACTATCCCGCAAAGGTCGAAGGCTCGAAATACGATCCGCAACACGATCCGGCAGAGCTGTCCAAGCAGGGCGAGTCGCTGGCCGTCATGGATGCCCGCAATGAATGGCGGGTCTGGAACATGAAGAAGACCGGCAAGTTCGAATATGACGTCAAGAAGATCGACGGCTACGACGAGGCCAAGGCTCCGCCCGCCGAATAAGCGGGCCGGGCGCGCTGCGCGTGATTCCAGACCACGCGCAGCGTGACATTCGGGACGGATCATGGATAGCAATATTTCGGACTGGCACGCCCGGTTCCGCGACGCCGAAGCGGCGCTGAACGGCGTCGTTCTGGGGCAGGCGCGGACCATCCGCCTGCTGCTCATTTCCGCGCTGTGCCGGGGCCATGTGCTGCTGGCGGGCGATGTCGGCACCGGCAAGACCACGCTTTTGCGCGCCATGGCCCGCGCGCTGGGCGGCCCCTATGGCCGGGCCGAGGGCACGGTGGACCTGCTGCCGACCGACCTGATCTATTCCGCGCATATCGCCGAGGATGGCCGCCCCCGGATCGAGCCCGGCCCGGTGCTGGAGCAGGGCGAGGAACTGGCGGTCTTCTTCTTCAACGAGATCAACCGCGCCCGTCCGCAGGTCCATGCGCTTCTCTTGCGCCTGATGGCCGAGCGCAGCCTGTCGGCGTTCCGCCGCGAATACCATTTCCCGCATTTGCAGGTCTTCGCCGACCGCAACCAGATCGAGCGCGACGAGACCTTCGAGCTGCCCGCCGCCGCCCGCGACCGTTTCCTGATGGAGATCGCCGTCAATGCGCCCGCCGCGCCCGAGGACCGCGTGGCCCTGGCCTTCGAGCCGCGCTTTCACGACACCACCGCCCTGATCGCCGAGGTCGGGCAGGGCATCCTGCCCTATCGCGGGTTGAACGATCTGGCAGCGGGGGTCCAGGCCGGCACCCATGCCAGCCCGGCGCTGCGGCGCTATGTGTTCGACCTGTGCGAGGCGCTGCGCAATCCCGCCTCGGCCGGGCTGGCGCTGGAGGGCGCCGACGCCGCCCGCCTGATCCGCGGCGGCGTCAGTCCGCGCGGGATGCAGCATCTCGTCCGCGCCGCCCGCGCCTGCGCCTGGCTGGAGGGACGGGAAGCCGTGCTGCCGCAGGACGTGCGCGCCGTGCTGGCCCCGGTGATGGCGCATCGCATCTTCCTGTCGCCCGCCTACGAGCCGCGGCGCGAGGCGCTGGTTCCGGCGCTGATCGACGCGGCCTTCGCGACGATTCCGGTTCCTGCCGCATGAACGCCCAACTGCACCTGTTCGACGCCCTCGCATGGCGGCTGACGCAGGGGCTGCCGGGGTTGCGCATGGGCGCCCATGCCGGCCGGATGCGCGGCGCGGGCGAGAATTTTGCCGATATCGCGCCGCTGTTGGCGCATCCCGATCCCCGGCGGCTGGACCTGCGCCGCTCGATCACCGACCCGCTGGGCGTGCTGCATGTGCGGCGGTTCCAGACCCGCACCGACCTGCGGCTGCACGTGGCGCTGGATGCCTCGGCCTCGCTGGGTGCGGTGGCCCATGCCGATCGCGCGGGCCTGGCGCGGCTCTTGGCCGCAGGCTTTGCGCAGGCCGCGCGGCGGGCGCGCGACCCGTTCTCGCTGACCGTCTGCGCCGGGGACCGGGTGCTTCACGACCAGCCGCCCACGCGGCGCAGCCTTGCCGCGGACCTGCTGGATCTGCCGCTGGTGCCTGCGGGCCGGGGCACGGCGGCGCTGGAGGCCATGGCGCATGATCTGCCCCAAGAGCGGATCCTTGTGGTGCTGATCTCGGATTTCGAGCTGTCGCCTGACGAGCTGGCCGCGCTGCTGGCCGCGCTGCGGCCGCGTCCCGTGCTGCCCGTCTGGCTGCGCGACAGCGGCTTTGACGCACCGCCGCCGCGCCTGGGCCTGGCCGAGCTTTGCGACCCGGAAACCGGACGCCGCCGCACCGTGCTGACCACGCGTCGCTGGGCGGCGCGCCAAGCCCAACGGGTGCGGAACCGGCAGGCCGCCCTGCGCCGCGTCCAGGCCGAGCACGGCCTTTCGCCGATCGAGATCACCGACAGCATCGACGTGGCAGAACTGGCCGCTTCGCTTTCCGAGGCACCGCTATGAAATGGCTGGCGCTGCTCCTGCTGCCGTTTCCGGCGCTTGCGCAACAGGTCGAGAACCCGCGGCCCTATGGCTGGTGGCTGGGCGACGAACTGGTGCAGCGCATCCGCATCCAGGGGCAGGTGGATCCGTCCTCGCTGCCCCGGCCGCGCGCCGTGGACTATTGGCTGGACCTGCGCGACGTGGCACGGCGCGACATCGCCGGCGGCACGGAACTGACGCTGCGCTGGCAGAACTTCTATTCGGCGCTAGAGCCGCGCGAACGGCAGGTGCCGGCATCGGCGATCCGGCTGGTTGATGGCACGGCGCTGGAATTGCCGGGCTTTCGCTATGTCACCGCGCCGATCCGGCCGATCCTGGCGCCCTCGACGCCGGACCAGTTGCAGCCGGACCCGCCGTTCCACCTGATCGACCCGATGCCGGCAGGATTGCGGCTGCTGGCCTCGGCCGTCGCGCTGGTCGCGGGGGTGCTGGCGCTTGCCTGGCAGCAGGGCTGGTTCCCGTTCCACCGCCGCGCGGCGCGACCCTTCACCCGCGCCGCGCGCGCGGTGGTCCACCTGCCCGAGCGGCAGGCCCGCCGTGCCCTGCACCGCGCCTTCGACCAAAGTTTCGGCCGGGTGCTGATCGGGGCCGAGCTCGACCGCTTCCTGGCCGATGCGCCGCAATTCGCGCCGCTGGCCGAGCGGCTGCGCGGCTTTTTCGCGGCCTCCGACGCGGCCTTCTTCGGCTTGGGATCCGGCCCCGTGCAGGACATCCCGCAACTCGCCCGCGACCTCGCGGCCATCGAGCGGGGGCGGCGATGATCGGTTTCGCCTGGCCAGCCGCGCTTTTCGCCCTGCCGCTGGCGCTGCTGCCGCTGGTCATCCGCTGGCTGCGGACATCCGCCGTGCCGCGGCTGGACCTGCGTGCGGTCGAGGGGCGCGCCATCGGCCCGCTGCTGGTTGCACTGGCGCTGCTGACGCCGGCGGCGCTGATCCTCGGCCTTGCCCAGCCCTATCTGCGCGGCGGCAGCGTCGCCTATCGCGGCATCGGCACGAACCTGGTGCTGCTGATCGACCGCTCCTCCAGCATGGACGACACCTTCGCCGGGCGCTCGCCGCAGGGGGGCGACGAAAGCAAGGCCAGCGCCGCGCGGCGCATCCTGCTGGACTTCATCGCCCGCCGCCCCGACGACCGCATCGGCATCGCCGCCTTTTCCACCGCCCCGATGCTGGTGCTGCCGATGACCGAAAGCCGGACCGCCATCGCCGCCGCCGTTGCCGCCCTGGCCGAGCCGGGCCTGTCCCAGACCGATGTGGGCCGCGGCCTGACCCTGGCGATGGAGATGGCGGATGAGGCATCGGCCAGTGACTCGCGTGCCGTGGTGCTGGTCAGCGACGGGGCCGCGGTCATCGCGCCCGAGGTCCAGACCGCGCTGCGCAACCTGGCGGCGCGCCGGCAGGTCAACATCTATTGGCTCTACCTGCGCACCAAGGGCGCGAAGGGCATCTTCGAGGTGCCCGAGCCCGGCCAGGCCGACACCCCGCATCTGCGCCCCGAGCGGCACCTGCATATCTTCCTGCAAAGCCTGGGCCTGCCCTATCACGCCTTCGAGGCCGACAGCCCCGGCGCGGTCGAGGATGCCGTGACCGAGATCGGGCGCATGGAATCCCGCCCGATCCTGACCCGCCGCCCGGTGCCGCGCCGCGACCTGGCCTGGGCCTGCTATCTGCTGGCCTTTCTGTGCTGCGCGGCGCTGGCGGCGGCCCGCTGGCTCGAACGACGCTATGCCCCCCGCTGCCCCGCGCCCCTGCTGGTCCCGGTATGAGACGGCTGGGCTTTCCCGCGCTGCTGGCCTGGGTCGCGCTCGCGGCCGGCGCGGTGCTGTGGTCGGGCTGGCAGCTTTGGGGGATGGCCGTCGACAATCGCGCCATCCGCAGCCTGGCAGGCGGCAGCGACGTCGCGCTGCGCCAGGCGGCCGATCCGCGCGCCGCCCATGCCCGCGCGCTTTTCCTGGTGCTGCGCGACCGGCCGCAAGAGGCCGAGACGCTGCTGGCCGGGCTGGCCACCGCCCCGCCCGGCCTGCGCTCGGAATACCACTACGCCATCGGCAATGCCCGGATGCGCATGGGGTTCGAGCGTATCGAGCGCAATCGCATCGACGAGGCCACCGCGCTGATCAACCTGGCCAAGGCATCCTATCGCGAGGCGCTGCGCGCCCGACCCGGCAATTTCGACGCCAAGGTGAACCTGGACCTGGCCACGCGCCTGGTCCGCGACATGCCGCGCGAAGGACAGGACGGCGACGAAGACTCCGAGACCCGGCCGCGCCGGCTGTGGACCGACCTGCCCGGCCTGCCGCGGGGGGCGCCGTGACTGCGGCCCGCGCCATCCTGCCCGCACTGGCCGCCGGGCTGGCTCTGGTCGCCGCGGCAGGGCCGCGCATCGAGGGCCGGCGCGAGCTGCGCGACGTGCTGATCGTGGTGGACATCACCCGCTCGATGAACGTGCGCGACATGGACGGCGCTTCGCGGCTGGATGCGGCGCGGGACGTGCTGACGCGCTGGATCGCCAGCCAGCCCTGTGGTGCCCGCGTGGGCCTGGGCTTCTTTACCGAACGCCGCAGCCTGACGCTGATCGAACCGGTCGAGATCTGCACCGACTATGCCGCGCTGGCCGGCATCCTGGCCGGCCTGGACTGGCGCATGGCCTGGGAAGGCGACAGCATGATCTCGAAAGGGCTGAACCATGCGCTGAACCGGGCGCGGGGGTTGGATGCGGCGCTGATCTTCGTCACCGACGGACAGGAAGCCCCGCCCCTGCCGTATTCCGGGCCGGACGACTGGCGCGAGGACAACCCCGGCGGCGTCATCTTGGGGGCGGGCGGCGACCAGCCCGCGCCGATCCCGAAATTCGACGACCTGGGCCGCGAGACCGGCTTTTACGGACCCGACGACGTGCAGCACGCCCCGGCCCGCATCGGCGCCCCGCCCACGGATGCGGCGGATCGGCCCGGCTTTCACCCGCGCAACAACCCTTATGGCGAAGCCGACCTGGAAGGATCCGAACACCTGTCGGCGATGCGTGCGGAATACCTGACCCGGCTTGCCGGCGAACGCGGCATGGGATTCGCGCGGCTCTCGGCGGGGCCTGTGGCCTTGCAGGCGGCGCTGGCCGCCCACGCCCCGGCGCGTCGGGTCGCGACCCATCGCAGCCTGTCGCCCGCTTTCGGCGCGCTGGCCTTGGCCGCGCTGCTGGCCGCGCTGCTGGCCACCCCGCTTCATGCAAGGAAGGAGATCCCATGATGAACCGCAGAATCCTGCTGGCCTCGGCACTGGCGGCGCTGGCCGCGACCCCGCTGCTGGCTCATGGCCCGACGCCGCAGCAACTGTCGCGCAGCGTCAAGGTGGCCGCGCCCCCCGAGAAGGTCTGGGCCCTGCTTGCCGATCCGGTCCTGATCGCGGCCTGGCATCCGGCCATCGCCGAGGCTAGCATGGAGGGCGGGGGCGCCGGCGCGAAGCGCAGCATCGCGTTCAAGTCGGGCGGCACGCTAGTCGACGGCATCGACGATATCGGCACCGAGACAATGACGATCCGCTGGCGGCTGTCCAGGGAGGACATCGAGGTGTTCCCGGTCAGCTTCTATACCAACAGCATCACGGTGACACCGGACGGCGACGGTGCAAGCGTCGCCTGGCAGGCCAGCTTCTTCCGCGCCGACACGACCAACGAGCCCGAGGAGCGTTTCAGCGACGAGGCCGCCGTCGCTGCCATGGAGAAATATGTCGATGACGCGCTGGCCGGCATCAAGGCCGCCGCCGAGACCGGCGGCTGAGCGCGCCCCGATCAGCGCGTCTTGCCAAGCGTGTCCCTGAACCGCTCGACGGTCGCCTCGATGACCTCGGGGGCCAGCGAGCGGCTGGGGGTATAGACATGAAAGACGTGGTCGCCGCCCTCGATCACCACGGCCCGCTTGTCTGCGCCCGCCGCTGCCTCGATCAGCGCGGGCGTGTATTTGCGATAGGGATCGTCGCTGCCGTTCACGGTCATGAGCGGCCCGTCATAGGCCCGCAGCCCCGCCAGAAGGTCGTGCCGACCCAGGCTGTCGAAGAAGCCCCGTTTCAGCGCCATGGTCCGCCAGCCCAGGTCCAGCCCGACGATGCCGTCCCGTGCCGCCAGATCGAAGGCGCGCTGGCCCAGGCTATCCAGCATGTCGTCATGGTAATTGCCCACGGGTGCCCAGACGACAAGCGACTTGATGGCTTCCGGTTGAGCCGCAGCCAATTCGATGGCGGCTCCTGCACCGAAGGAAAAGCCCATCACGCCGATACGCCCGGCATCGACCTTATCCATCGCGGCCAGCGCCTGCAATGCAATCGCCGCGTCCTCGTTCTGCCGCTCTAATGTGAATGCACCCGTATCACCGTCCGATTTGCCAAAGCCCCGAAAATCGATCCGAAGCGAGGCAATACCATTCCTGGCCAACGCCGTTGCGGTATCGGCGAATATGATGCCGACCTCATCACGGCTGGAACCTAGTCCGTGAAACATCAATACGGCAGGAAATTTTCCGTGTCCTGCCGGTATCTCAACGGTAGCAGCAATGCCTCGGTCGAGGGTCAGCGATAATGTTTCTCCATGAACAGGGACTGCCATCAGGGCAAGAACCGCGCTGGCTGACAATCCTTTGCGCATGGCAACCCTTCAATTGCGGATAATTAACGGCCTTGAAGCTTTGTAGATTTGGTTTGAGCATTCTATTCGACCACAAACTTGCCCTTGGTGATATTGGCCGGTTCATCGTGGTCTTGCACAGTGAACTCAAAGGTGCCGGAGCGGACCGGATAAAAACTGAAGCGTATCGTTCCTGCCTCGTCGCATTGGAGGGTATGAAAACTCAGCCCCTGCATATGAATCTCTTGGCCTTCAACACTGACGACTCTCAGATGCGAGTTCGACAGTAAAGGCACGGACTCGAATTGAAATCCTGTGTCCCCGACATCTTCCGCACAGACGAAATTGAGGCGATAGTATTCATTCTTGGAAAGTTGGAACTCGTCTTGCGATATTGTGGGCTCCCCATTCTCGCCTGCTGAAACCTCAAGAAACAACTCTTCCAATGGGGCGGGCTGTGCTGATGCAGAGAATGTCATGTTGACTGCAAGAAAGGCTATGACGACGAATTCTCCATTCATGCTGCTTCTCCAATTCAAGCTAAGTGGGTAATTTACTTTATAGCCGTGGTCGAAGGGTTAAGGCTTGGCGAGATCTCGAGGTCGCTGGGTGAAAGTCGCTAATATGCTGACGGCAGCGAAAGCAGAACATTGCTGGTGTGTCTTGAAATGGCAGGGCTGACGGTGCAATTCATGTTCGATGCGCATAATGATCTCTAATCCCAACGACGCGGCTTGGCCTTGCGCGGACGACAGATTTTAGAGACGTGGAGCGTGGCCTTGAAAGCTTGCGTCAACCTTGATGCCCAACCCCTTTATCATCCATTGTTCATGATGCTTGCAAGCATAACAGCCAAAGATACGGAGAGCAACAATTACCGATATTCCACGCTGCTCCGCGCCGGTGGCGGCAGTGTTGTTCGAATCTACCGATAAGCCTCTTCAGTCTGGAGTAGAGCACTGATTGGCAATCATGTTTGCAGGAGAATTTCCTCGATTTCGCGGGATATTTTCCTCATTGCAAAAGGGGGGGTCTAACCTACGAGCGCTGTCACGAACCAATTTTCTATGCCGCGCGAGCGATGGTTGGGAGAAGGGTGATTTCCTTCCCCACATCAGCATCGCCGCTTCTCGCAGATTCCAAGGTATGTTGTGCGAGGGAGTAGAGCCGCTTGATCCTGCCTGCGCAGATTACTGCTCCGGTGCCGAAAGTCAGCGCAGGGCCGATCCTGTTCCCTACCCAGAACAGCGCGTCGAGCAGCATCGGCCCGCAAACGTCTAGATCGCCCCGGAGCATATCCAGCTGCGGGCCGGCCAAGCCGTGGGGATCGAAGCGATAGATGCGCAGCGTCGCGATCCGCATAGCGCCCTCCGGCACGCGCCAAGTTTCCCCTCGGTGACGCGCGAAAGCGTCGCCAAACCCAGGTTGCGCGGACAGAAAAGCGCCGCGGCCACCACCCGGGTGCCTTTCGCGGTGATCACGACCGGCACCCGGGTGGTGGCCGTGGCGGTGGGAGATGGGGGTGAACGGCTGGACCTGCGCGGGATGTTCTGGTCAAGTCAACGCTTGGCCAGCCCGTGCCCTCGGCTCGGTTCATGGGCAGGTACGAGTTCGAGATCCTGCGCGCCGGCAGCGCGGTCGAGTCCTCCGAGGCGGATCGCGCCGCCGTGCTGGATGCTGAGTCGATGATCCTGCCGGTGGCCGAGCCGGGCTCCGGCCCGTTCCGGGGCCGCGAGATGCGGTGGACGCGAACACCTGGGGACAAAGGGCAGCGCATGATCCTTGTCCTGGGATCTGGCGCTGATGACTAGGCCCTGCCTGGATCTGATCGGAGTTTAACAGGCTGCTGAAAAAGGATCTTGAGAGGACGACGCAGCGGAAATCGTTCTGGATCCAGCTAATATCGGCCCGGAGATGGGGTGTCTTCGGCAAATTTGAGGCGGATTTCCCGGTTCCCCGTCCGCGCTGTCCTGTCGCAAGGACTTTTTCAGCAGCCTGTTAGGTAGCAAACGCACCAAATCGTTGACGCAGTGGCCCTCATAGAACATTATATGAACATGATGACCCTGGAGGCCTCCATAGCACAGCACTTTCTTCTCTCCGCGGCGGCACGAACACTTTCGCTCAAGGTGATTTTTTCCGCTGGCGAGGAGGCCGCCTATCGCCGGTTCTGCCGGCTGCGCTGGCCAGAGACAGACGGCGCGCCGGTCTGTCCGGCCTGCGGATGCGCTGATGTCTATGACCTGACGACCCGTCGGACCCCCACGACATCCGCCACCGCTTCCCGCTTTACGGCGGGCGTTACCACTTTCGCGATGCGACATCCTTCAGGATTGCGTTGTCGAGCATGGCTTTTCGATTCGCGCCGACATGTTCTGGTCTGCAGGGGTGTCGTCTGCACGAGCGGTCCTTGAAAAATTCGTGATTGGAGTGCTTGGAGCACCGTAGTTGGACTTTTTTTAAAGAGACTCATGGTGTCTGCTTTGAAAATATGCCATCATAAGCGTCATGGCGACCGAAAGATCTCAAAACCTGAAGAAGGTTCTTGATGCAGTACCCACAGGGTATCTGATCGATGCCGCGTGGCTCACCGCGCATGGTGTCGCCTACGAGACCTTTCGCGACTATGTCAAGCGCGGCTGGCTCGAGCGAGTTACCCGAGGCCTTTTCCGTCGCCCGTTTCCGGGCACTTCTGCTTCGGATACGATCGACTGGAAGATCTGCCTGCTCTCAGTCCAGCACATCATGCGCTACGATGTCCATGTCGGTGGCATGACGGCGCTCGCCCAGCAGGGTCACGGTCATTACCTGCGCCTGGGCGGCAACGCCCCGGTATGGGTCTATGGCGAAGCGATACCGAACTGGCTTTCGAAGCTGCCGCTGAACGCGCCGATCGAGACGCGCAGCAGGTCTCTTTTTGGCGATCCGAAGCTGGGCCTTCCCGATGATACCACGGATGCCGGGCAAACCCTTCCTTGGGACTGGCAGCTCAGGATGTCGTCTCCCGAACGGGCAATCCTCGAAGCTATCGATGAGCTGCCCGACCATGAAAGCTTTCACAACCTCGACATGGTATTCGAGAGCCTGACGACGCTGCGCCCGAAGATGCTGTCGGCGCTGCTGTACAGTTGCAGGAAGATCAAGGTGAGGCGGCTGTTCTTCGTCTTCGCTGATCGCCACGGCCACCCATGGCGCAAGCGCCTTGATCCCGAGGAATTCAACCTTGGCAGCGGCGACCGCGCCTTGGTAAAGGGCGGCAGGATACACCCACGGTACCGTATCGTGGTGCCGGAGGAATTCGTAGCGACTGAGGCTGGCGATGGCACGTGAGGATTATGAAATCCAAGTCGCGCTGCTCGTGCGCCTGCTCCCGCATGTCGCGAAGGAAAAGGCATTCGCGCTCAAGGGCGGCACGGCGATCAATCTGTTCTACCGCGATCTGCTCCGCCTGTCGGTCGATATCGATCTGACCTACCTGCCGATCAAGGATCGCCGTGAAAGCCTCGCTGAGAT